>JAFQPR010000052.1 GCA_017411605.1 Clostridia bacterium
AAAAACAAAAAAAAAAAAAAACAAACGCGGTATATCAATACAAAATAGCAAATCAAACAGTCCGATAAAAATGAATACAAATTATTAAATCAAAATCACATATTTTTTATCATAAAATTAAACTATATAAAACATTCATTATTTTTAGTAAAAAACGCACATTTTATTGTGTAAATACCCTCAACGCATAATAAAACAAATAACAATAAGACGGAGAAGATTATGAGAAAAAAGAATGCCGGTCTTGGAAGAGGCCTTGACGCTATATTTTTAGATAATTCTTTAAATGAAACCACCGGTGGTGAAAATGTTATTACAATACTTAAGCTTTCTATGGTTGATCCTAAAAGTGATCAGCCCAGAAAATACTTTGATAAAGAGGCTCTCGAAGAGCTTGCCGAGTCGATAAAGGAGAACGGTTTACTTCAGCCTATTCTCGTAAGAGAATACGGTGAGGGAAGATATCAGATAATTGCAGGTGAAAGACGTTTCCGCGCTTCAAAAATTGCCGGTCTTGAGGAAATTCCCGCAATTATTTTAGACAGAGATGATAAAAAGGCAGCAGAAATTGCTCTTATAGAGAATATTCAGCGCGAAAATCTCAATCCTATTGAAGAAGCTATGGCGTTCAAAGCACTTGCAGACGAATACGGTCTCACTCAGGAAGAGCTTGCCGAAAGAGTAGGAAAGAGCAGGAGCGCTATCGCAAACTCCACAAGACTTCTCGATCTTCCCGAGGAGGTTCTGGAAATGGTTGCAAACGGAGATATCTCTGCGGGTCACGGAAGAACGCTTCTCGGTGTAAAAAATCGCGATAATATGCTTCTTTTAGCTAATAAAACGGTAGAATTAGACCTTTCCGTACGTCAGCTTGAGGAAGAAGTAAAGAAGATAAACAAGCTTAAACCCGTAATTGAGATTGAAGAAGAGGAAATTCTTCCTTTGGTTGATTATTTCAAGGAAATGGAAATCAAAATTCAGTCGCATCTTGGCAGAGTTGTTAAAATTAAGGGAAGTGGTAAGAAAAAGTGCGTTACTTTGTTTTACGAGGATAACGAGGACCTTGACGAGCTTCTTAAGACCATCTGCGGCGAAGATTTTCTTGACGAATAATTTCTTAATTTTACCAATTTTACCAAATAATACCATTTATAAATAATTAACAGAGGATTCTTATGGATTTTTTCAGAAAGATATACGTAAAATACTTCTCTGTAAATCTCAACGATTATTCTAACATCGGCATTGATTTTGAAATAAACAAACTACTGTTTTTCGTAGCAATCGGACTTTGCGCCGCTTGTATTTTCATCAACTATTATCAAGGAAATATCTCGGTTTTACTCAAAAAGCTGATAAGACTCGAAGCTTTTTCCGAAGATAAGAGTAAAACTCTTAAGGAGATTGGACTCGCAGACCATAAGCCTACTAAGAATCTGATTTTAAAGAATACGGGTATAATAAAAAAGGTCGTAGCCGTTGTTGGCAGAAAGACCTTGACTTATGAGGAATATATAGCTCTGGAAAAGCAAAAAAAGACTGCGAAGCGACACCTTGTTTCTAAGGTTGAAGGTGAGGTTGACGGAGAAGAAAATAACCGTTCTGACAAAGAAGCGGTTGCTTCAGGCGAAATAAAGACCTCTTCCGATGAAATAGATTTTTCGGTTGCCAAGCTTTATATTATTCCCGAGATGCGGGAATACGCAGAGCATTCGTTGAAGAGCGGTGCATCACCGATAAAAGCCGCGCTTTATTGCGTTTTGATTTTTGCGTTTTTTGTAGCTTTGGTGTTAACAATGCCATCATTACTCACTCTTATTAACAATATATTGGGCTAATAAACAAAAATAACGCGTTCTGACGGTGTTTTAGACTTTTAGCGAGGAATTTCCCGCTAACTGCCGTATATGCCGTTAAAACGCGTTATTTTTGCTGTCAAGTTGGTGTTTTGAATTTCAAGATACTTCTTGCTTTGAATTTTAAGATACTTCTAAAATACGGATTTTTCAAAAAACATTTTTTTAATGATTTTCAATGAAAATATTTATATAAATGCTTTTTATACAGTATCGGTTGCGTTATGACGTCCTTACAGACTTTTATTTGCTACGGAAAGGGCGTAAATTTCGCCGCAGTGAGCGATCAGCGCAGATTCGGTAGAATATGAGGAGAACGTCTCTTTTAACTCACACAGAGCCTCAAATCCGCCGCCGTGGCATTTGAGCGCCGCTTCAAGCTGCGTCCATTTTACAAAATCCGCGTTACTATCATCAAAATTCAGAGTTCTCGGTGTATTTGTCTCTGTTATTTTACCGTTATTGTCGCTATACGCACTTATTTCAAGACGTCCTATCTTTTGCGCGAGAATTATACCGCGACAAAAACGGTTTATTATTTTACTGATTCTTTCTTTCTTTTCTTTATCCGTTTTTTCAATATCAATCCCAATTGCTCCATCGGAGCTGACTGCTACGGCAACCATACCGTCGGTATGCGACACTGAAAATTCAAGCCCAAAATCCTTAACGAACGGCTTACCTTTTTCATCAAAAAAAAGCTTATCGTCAATCACCTGCGCTGACAGTCCGAAATCGCCGAGTTTTTTAATCAGAAGGCTGTATGCATAAAGACGCTCAATTTTCGTTTTCACGTCACCCGTTGTCAATATTTTATCCTTTACGGAGCAGGGAAGAGTATCGAAATTTATTTCGTGAAACAGAACGTTTTTCTCTTTTTCACGTGGAATTTCCAATAAATACACCCGTGCCATATTACACTTCCATAAGAACCGGCAATATCATCGGACGCTTTTTTGTTTCCTTGAAGATAAACTTGGAAACGTCGTCGCGTATCGCGTTCTTTATCTGCATAATATCCTGAACACCGCGGTCGAGAAGCTTATTTAGAGCTGTCTCGGCTATATTTTTCGTTTTGGTTACAAGATCGGTAGATTCCTTTACGTAAACAAATCCGCGTGAAACAATATCGGGTCCCGAGAAGAGAAGTCTTTCCTCAAGATTAACGACTGCAACGATAACGACAAGTCCGTCCTCCGAAAGATGCTTTCTGTCGCGCAGAACAACGTTTCCGATATCACCGACGCCCGAGCCGTCTATGAGCAGCTTGCCCGAAGGTACAGTTCCCGCAAAAGCGCAGGAGTTTTTACCGAGCTCGATAACCTTACCTATCTCGGAAATAAAAATGTTTGATGAGGGGATACCCATATATTCGGCAATTTCTTTATTTGCATAGAGGTGGCGGTATTCACCGTGAATAGGCATAAAGAACCTTGGCTTGAGAAGAGCCATAAGAAGCTTTATTTCCTCGCGGCAGGCGTGGCCCGATACGTGAACCTCTTCTATTGAATCGTTGACTACCTTGACACCGTTTTTGATAAGGGCGTTAACTATTTTGCCAACGAGCTTTTCATTTCCCGGTATCGCGCTGGAGCTGAGAACAACGATATCGTTCGGTGTAAGCTTAACCTTATCGTGCTCTGAAAATGCTATTCTGTACAGAGCGGACATAGGCTCTCCCTGGCTACCCGTGGTAATTAACGTAATCTCTCCCGGAGCATATTTCTTTATATCCGCAATATCTATGAGTACATTATCGGGCAGATCCATATATTCAAGCTCTACCGCAGCTCCGAGAACGTTCGTCATGCTTCTTCCGAGCACGGCTACGTGTCTGCCATATTTTGCGCTTGCGTTTATTATTTGTTGAACTCTGTGTACGTTAGAGGAGAAGGTCGCTATTATCAAACGCTTACCTTCACTTTGCATAAAGATCCTGTCAAGCGAGCCGCCGACGGTACGCTCGGACGGTGTAAATCCCGCTCTCTCGGCGTTGGTAGATTCGCAAAGGAGCATATTAACACCCTCCCTGCCTATCTCGCCAATTCGGGTGAGATCCATCATTTTTCCGTCAATGGGGGATACGTCAAGTTTAAAATCTCCCGAATGGAAAACATTACCTACGGGAGTTTTCAAGCATATAGCCGCAGCATCCGCTATCGAGTGATTAACGTGTATAAATTCAGCCTTGAATACGCCGAGATTTATAACGTCCCCCGCCTCAACCGTGTAAAGTCTTGGCAAAAACGCGGGGGGATTTTCATCAAGCTTCCCCTCAATTATTCCAAGAGAAAGTCTTGTTCCGTATACGGGAATATCTATTTTGGACAAAAGATACGGAACAGCGCCTATATGGTCCTCGTGACCGTGCGTAATAAGTAGGCCGCGTATTTTGTGCGCATTTGCGACAAGATATGAAAAATCGGGGATAACGAGATCTATTCCGAGCATATCGTCATCGGGGAAGGCAAGTCCCGCATCTATAATAACGATATCTTCACCGTATTCAAACACGGTGATATTTTTTCCGATTTCCGCAAGACCGCCAAGTGATATGATCTTAAGCTTTTTTTCTTTCGCGCCCTGCTTTTTTGTTTCTTTTTTTACCACTTTTTTTGGGGTGAGAGAAGCCGATGCTCCGTTTATTTCCTGTTTTATTTCTTTTGAAATATTTTTAGCGTTTTTTGTTGTTTTTTTCGCTTTTTTATTTGACTTACCGGAAATTTTCTTAGCTTCTTTTACTGTTTTTGTTTCTAATGTTTTTTTGTTCAATGTGTTAATTTGTAAATTTTTATTTACATTATTAGTAGTTTTTTTGTTTTTATTTTGTTTATCAACAGTTTTGATACTTTCAGAAGTTGCTATATTTTCTTCTGTTTTTTTCTTATTTTGTTTGTTATATTTTCCAACTGTCTTTTTTTGTTTAGGAAACTTTTTATCTCCTTTTTGATATATTTTTTCTTTTTCCATTATATGTCCTTATTCTCGGCACCTGCGTGCCGTTTATAGTCTTATTAAATTTCTATTTATAATTCAAGCATCATATCACGATAAATAAAATTGACAACAGCGCAGACGATAGAAAGCCTATACCGAAAATTATCAAATTTCCGATACTCAACCATTTTGTTTTCCCTTTATAAATCTTCGTATTTTCCTCTATTATACGATTTGCTTCCTCGATGAGCTCTTTGTTTGTATAGCGTTCGTTTATTTGAGAATTTGATTTTATTACAAAATAAGCTTCTTCAAATACGGAGCTACCCGTGTTTTTTAAGTAAACAACTTTTTTCTGATAACCGCGCATTTTGCCGCCTCTCATTGATCCGGTATCACTTTTTTATACTATACCAAATCTGTATCGAATATTCTTTCTCTATTTTTGACACGGCATATAGGTTATATTCATTTAAAGAATACGTTTCTTTTATTCTACATTATAGAAACGTTTTTATTTGTCGAAACAAGATATCAATATTTTTTTATTTTGGGGCTGCCTCAACCTTTCGATAAGAGACAGCCCCAAGTTGCGGTCTTAATTTATGCGGAAATTTGTTCCAAGCAATTCAGACCTTTCGTTTTTACTTTTTACCGAAGATCTTGCTGAAGAGACCGCCTCTCTTAGCGAAGTTCTGAGTAGGATCGTTGATCTCCTTAGGAGCAGGACCCTTAACTTTGGGCATCTCTGCTGTGAAGCTGATCTCGGGAGTCTTGGTTTCGGGAAGCTGAACATCCTCAATAACGGGTGCTTCTTCTACAGGAGCGGGAGCTTCAGCCTTAGCAGCGGGAGCAATAGGCTTTTCTTCAACCTTAGCAGGTGCTTCTGCAACGGGAGCGGGAGCTTCTTCTTCCTTCTTAACAAAGACTATTCTTTCCTCTTCCTTCTCGGCTACAGCAGCCTCGGGATTATCGGTCTTTGGCTTTCTCTTCTTTCTCTTTTTCTTAGGTAATTCGATCTCGAAGGTATCATCAAGAAGGTCGTCGATAGAAATGTTGAAGAGCATCTTCATCTCGCGAAGCTTCTGTACCTCGGGATAGGACTGTCCGGATTCCCATTTATAAACCGCCTGACGGGAAACACCGACTGCACTTGCAAATTCATCCTGTGTCAAGTGCTTAATTTTTCTGAGTACAACGAGTTTTTCACTGAAGGTCATCATAATTTTGCGTGTCCTTTCGTTTTATGTTTTATTTTTTATTTTGCAAATCATTATAATAGTCTTTATCAACGTATTTAGTATACGTTGAAGAATTTAAGCGCCAACCGTCACTTTCCTCATAGAGTCCGATTTCAAGCTCTTGAGTCTGAGTTTTATCTTCTTCTGTCGTAACGGTAACGTCTATCTTTACGAACACCGTATCTCCTTCAACACGGGATACGCGAATGGAAGAATAATCGTAAACAACATTATCGGTAAGATACACTATCGCATTTTTGTTTACCATAATACATTCGGGCTTATTGTCAAGCGCATTGTATTTCTGATAATATCTCGACATTGTCTGTATACCGTCTTCATCCGAAACAGAGCCAAGGGTTGTACTTATCATATCTTCTGAAATACTTTTTGTAAAGCAATCATACGTAAGCGCCTTTATATCATCAATCGTGTCAACACCTAATCTTTCAAGCGAAAGGAAGTCAGCCTGATAATAGATACCGTTCGCCGTACTTTCATCCGCATAATAACTTATACCGTGACCGTAATATATTTCATTGACCTTTTCGGATTTTTTTATTAATTTTTCTGCAGCAGTTATAACCTCTTCTTCGTTATATTCTCTATTCTTAATTTTTTTGTCCGAACAAGAAAAACACGAAAATAAGCAGATTATGACTACTATTGTTATCAAAAACGGTTTATTCTTCATCTGATGAATCCTCATTTTCGTCGGGTTCATCAACTTCGTCAATCTCCACGGATGCAGGCTTTGATTCATCAAGAGTTTTATTTTCTTCGTTGATCTTTTCCTCTGCCTCTTCGATCTCTTCTATTTTTTCAAGTCTTGAGAGAGTAATTATCTTAGTGTCATCTGACATTCTCATTACGATAACTCCGCCCGCGGCTCTTGAATATACGTTAATATCCGATACAGACATTCTGATAATAGTACCCTTATCGGTTATCATCATTACGTCGTCATCATCGGAAACGGTCTGGATAGCGGCGAGCTTTCCGCTCTTATCGGTAAGCTTATGGCAGGTAACACCCTTACCGCCCCTGTGCTTCATCTCACGGAAGTCATCAAATGAGGTTCTCTTACCCATACCCTTTTCGGTAACCGTAAGAAGCTTCTTCTCCTCGTCAACAATAGCAACTCCGATTACGTAATCGTCATCCTGGAGAGTAATACCTTTAACACCTCTTGCGGCTCTGCCCATTCCGCGAACGTTGTTCTCGTCAAAGCGTACGCACATACCGTCTCTGGTTGCGATCATTATACTCTGATTACCCAGAGTGTGACGAACGAAGATAAGCTCATCGCCTTCATCAAGATTGATAGCGATCTTACCGCCCTTTCTCTGATACTCAAATTCGGTAAGAAGTGTTTTCTTGATGATACCGTTTTTGGTGACCATCGTGAGATATTCTCCCTCACCGAAGCCTGTAACGCTTATCATCGAGGTTACCTTTTCACCTTCGTTGAGTTCAAGAATATTTACGAGGTTAGTGCCCTTAGCAGTTCTGCTTGCCTCGGGAATTCTGTATGCTTTCTTGCAGTACACTCTTCCGAGGTTAGTAAAGAACATTATGTAAGAATGGCTGCTTGCGACCAGAACCTTTTCAACAAAGTCTTCTTCCTTAGTAGTCATTCCGATTATACCCTTACCGCCTCTGTTCTGCGCGGTGTAGGATGCGGCGTGCTGACGCTTGATATAACCGGTATGGCTCATTGTAATAACGCAAGTATGTCTTTCTATAAGGTCCTCAAGGTCTATCTCTTCTGTAGCCTCGACTATCTCAGTCTTTCTTCCGTCACCGAACTTGTTCTTTATTTCACCAAGCTCGCTCTTGAGTATATCCTTTACCTTTTCTTCACTGTCAAGAATAGATCTGAGCTCCGCTATTACTTCTGTAAGCTTTGCTATTCTATCCTCTACCTTTTGTCTTTCTAGTCCTGAAAGCTTACCGAGAGTCATTTCGACTATCGCCTGAGCCTGAGCATCCGAAAGACCGAATCTTTCAATAAGCTTTTCCTTTGCGTTTGGAATAGATTCACTCTTCTTGATTATGGATATGACCTCGTCAATATTATCTATCGCGATCTTGTATCCTTCAAGTATGTGTATCTCACGCAAAGCCTTATCGAGATCAAATTTAGTTCTGTTTAAAATAACGCTCTTTTGGAAATCAATATATCTGTCAAGAATAGCGGCAAGCGGAAGAATTTTCGGCTCTCCGCCGTCTATTACGAGCATATTGATAGAGCAGGTATCCTGAAGCTGAGTATATTTATAGAGCTGATTGAGAATTACCTCGCCGTTAGCATCGCGTCTGTATTCAACGACTATTCTCATACCGCCTCGTCCGGATTCATCTCTAAGTCCTGTAATTCCTTCAATTTTCTTATCCTTAACGAGCGCTGCCATACTTTCTATAAGCATCGACTTGTTTACCATATAAGGAATCTCGGTGAAGATTATTCGCTTATGCTCATCCTCAACACGTCCTCTTGCTCTGACGTATACCCTTCCTTTACCCGTTTCATACGCTTCTCTTATTCCTCTTGTTCCGTAAATAAGAGCTGCGGTAGGAAAGTCGGGTCCTTTTATGTACTCCATAAGCTCGTCAACGGTGCAGTCGGGGTTATCAATTCTGTAAACGACACCGTCGATGACCTCTGTAAGGTTATGAGGGGGAATATTCGTCGCCATACCTACCGCGATACCGACAGAGCCGTTAACCAGAAGGTTAGGGAATCTTGAGGGAAGAACCGTCGGCTCATCTCTCGTGTTGTCGAAGTTTCTTGTCATGGGAACGACGTTCTTTTCAATGTCGCTCATCATGTAGTTTGCGATCTTGTTCATTCTCGCTTCGGTATATCGGTAAGCTGCGGGCGGATCTCCGTCAACACTACCGAAGTTACCGTGTCCCTCAACGAGAGTATATCTGAGTGAGAAATCCTGCGCCATTCTTACCATTGTTCCGTAAACGGCACTGTCACCGTGCGGGTGATATCTACCGAGAACGTTACCTACCGTGGTAGCTGATTTACGGAATGGTTTATCATGTGTAAGATTATCCTCGTACATTGCGTAAAGAATTCTTCTCTGACCGGGCTTCATACCGTCTCTTACGTCGGGAAGAGCACGGGATGTAATAACGCTCATAGAATATTCAATAAACGAGGTCTCTACCTCTTTACGCATATCCCTCATCTCAATTCTTTGAGAAGGGAATTCTATATCCGAGCTTTTGTAATTATGTTCCATTATTTTGCTGATCCTTTCTGCCTCATCCGTTAAATATCGAGATTTTGAACGAATTTAGCATTTTTGGATATGAAATCTCGCCTTGGCTCAACCATATCTCCCATAAGCACCGAGAACATTTCGTCACATGCTATGGCATCGTTTATATCTACTTTAAGCAGAGTTCTCGTTTCGGGATCCATCGTCGTTTCCCAAAGCTGCTCGGGGTCCATCTCTCCAAGACCCTTATATCTTTCGGATTCAACGCCCTTAGTGCCGAGCTCTTCGATTGCTTTATCTCTCTCTGCGTCAGAGAACGCATATCTCATCTGCTTACCCTTGTGCACTTTATATAGAGGCGGCTGAGCGAGATAAACGTGCCCCTGCTCGATAAGAGGTCTCATATGGCGGAAGAAAAAGGTAAGAAGCAGTATTCTGATATGCGAGCCGTCAACGTCGGCATCCGCCATGATTATTATCTTACCGTATCTGAGTCTTGTTATATCAAACTCATCTCCGATACCGCATCCGAGAGCCTGAATAATAGGAATAAGAGAAGTATTACCGTATACCTTATCAAGTCTTGCTTTTTCTACGTTAAGCACCTTACCGCGAAGAGGAAGGATAGCCTGGAATCTACTGTCTCGGCATCCCTTTGCCGATCCTCCTGCCGAATCTCCCTCTACGAGATACACTTCGGTGAGTCGTGCGTCTCTTTCGTTACAGTCCGCAAGCTTTCCGGGAAGAGTGGATACCTCAAGAACGTTTTTACGTCTTATGGATTCTCTTGCCTTTCTCGCAGCTTCTCTTGCGCGGTTTGCGGCAAGAGCCTTTTCAATAATTATTTTACCTGCCGAGGGGTTCTCTTCGAAGAATTCTTCAAGCTTCTGATAAACTATATTATCAACGAGAGTTCTTATTTCACTGTTACCGAGCTTAGCCTTTGTCTGCGATTCGAACTGAGCGTCCTTAAGCTTAACCGAGATAATAGCAACAAGACCTTCTCTTACGTCATCACCCGAAAGTCCCTTATCCTCGGGCTTTATAGCTTTTATTTTTCTCGCGTAATCGTTTATAGCCTTGGTAAGAGCGGATTTGAATCCTGTTTCGTGAGTACCGCCCTCAATAGTTGACATATTGTTCGCAAAGGAGATGATAGTCTCATTATAACTATCATTGTACTGCATAGCAACCTCTGCGATAGAGTCGTTTCTCTCTCCCTTCATATATATTAC
The DNA here is from genome assembly GCA_017411605.1 of Clostridia bacterium. GTDB lineage: Bacteria > Bacillota > Clostridia > Oscillospirales > CAG-272 > UBA1740. Next base: position 10,506 of record JAFQPR010000052.1, read on the forward strand.
CTGAGGATGAATGGGAGTACCTCTTTTTTCATTATTAAGATATTCAACGAAGGAAATTATACCTCCCTCGTAGAAGAGAACTTCTTCTCTTTCAAGTCCCTCACGCTTATCGGTAAGAATGATCTTAACTCCTGCATTAAGGAACGACTGCTCTCTCATTCTCGAAAGCAATATCTCATAATCAAATACAGTTTCTTCGAATATATCGGGATCGGGCTTGAATCTTACGTAAAGACCTCTGTTTGAGGTTTCACCCTCGCAGGTAAACGGTCTTGCGACCTTACCTCTTTCAAATCTTTCGGTATATCTTAATCCATCTCTGTGGTTAGCAACCTCTACCCACTCGGAAAGAGCATTAACTACCGATGCGCCAACACCGTGAAGACCTCCTGCTATCTTATATCCTTCTCCGCCGAACTTACCGCCCGCGTGAAGCACGGTATATACAACCTCAAGAGTCGGAAGACCGAGCTTTTCGTTCATACCGGAGGGGATTCCTCGTCCGTCATCCTCAACCGAAACGCTGTTATCTTCCCAGATGGTGACCTTAATGGCGCTACACTCTCCGGCGAGAGCTTCATCGATAGAGTTATCTACTATTTCATATACGAGATGATGGAGTCCTCTGATAGAAGTTGTACCGATATACATACCGGGACGCTTTCTTACAGCCTCAAGACCTTCAAGAACTTGAATTTGACTGTCATCATATCCGCCGTTTAAATTCTTGTTTTCTTCCATTGTTTTTCCTTTCATATAATGCGGCTACGTCATAAATTTTCACTGTAATCATCCACCTCGGCTCTGATTTTCAAGCCCTGAGAGGATATTCGCGAAAGTTTGATTTTATATATCTTTTCTTCACCTTTTTCTTCCTCGTGAAGTATAAAGGTTCTGGGAAGGTCGTTGTCACCGTAAATGATATTACCTTCCTTCTCATTCTTATTGATGTATTTTTTTGTTACGGAAGATACCGTAGAGCTGTCAAGATCGAATATTCCTATAATATTTTTCTTTCTTACTGTAATTCCGTTACCTATATGGAGATACATTATCCAAAAACGCCTCCTTTTACCTCGATAACCTTACCTGCCGTCCTCAAACGCTCGCAGGAGGTTATGATTATCTGGCGATCCTTCATACCGTCAAGCACGAAATTCTGCCTTCTTTCGTCAAGCTCGGAAAGAACGTCATCGAATAAAAAGACGGGATACTCGGAAAACAGCTCGCGGCTAACCTCGCCCTCTGCCATTTTCATAGAGAGAACTATGGATCTCTGCTGCCCCTGCGACGAAAAGATCCTCGAATCGTTTCCGTTTATTTTTATTATGATATCCTCTCTGTGAGGCCCATAAAGCGTTACGCCCGCAATTCTTTCTTTGAGGATGTTTTCTTTAAATATTCGGATATATTCCGCTTTTATCTTTTCTTTGGATGCGTCTTTCATCTCTTCAATGTCGGTTTTATATTCGAATGAAAGTTCTTCCTTTCCGTCGGAAATATCCGCCATAAAGGATTTTGCATAGACTTCGAGCTTTTTTATGTATTCTTTTCTCTGAATATATATCAAAGAAGCATATTCTGCTAATGAATTTGACCACGCATCAAGCTCGCTCTCGTCAAAATACATTCCTTTTGACGCAGCCTTAAGCAACGCGTTTCTGTTTTCAAGAGCTTTTTTATAGTCGGAGTAAATTGAAATATAAGATGGAAAGCATTGAGATATCGCAACGTTAAGAAATTCGCGTCTTTCCTCGGGACCGCCTTTAACTAATGTCAAATCGTCGGGAGAGAAGAGAACAGCCTTGAAGTTTCCGACCATCTCGGATGCGCGGGATATTTTATATCCGTTCTTTTTTCTGCGCCTTTCTCTTTTGAAAACCGCATACTCGAGAGTGTTTTTTCCGTCTTTATCCTCATATTCGATAAAAAGATTAAATCCTTCCTCGCCGAAGCGTATCAGATCCTTTTCATCTCCGCGTCTGAAGGATCGCCCTCTTGCAAAGATGTATATTCCTTCAACCGCGTTCGTTTTTCCCTGCGCGTTTTCGCCGAGAAGAAGATTTACGGAGCTATCAAATTCAAGAGAGCATTTTTCGATATTACGGAAATTCTGCGCTCTGAAGCTTTTAATTATCATTTTTCACTCATTCTTACGGGAAGAATCATATAGAAGTAATTGAATTCGTCATCCTTTTCGACAGGCTCAATAGTTATAGCCTGCGTCGGACTCTTCATAGAAAGAAGAATCTTTTCGCCCTCGGCAACTTTAACGCTATTAATGAGATAACGGCAGTTGAAGCCGATCTCAAGATCGTTACCCTCATGCTCACAATCCATTTCATCGTAAACCTTTCCGTTTACTGAAGATGACGTGAGAGTCATAAACTGATTTTCTACCTCGATCTTAACGTAGCTCTTACCGCTGTTCTGAATTTTTTCCTCTGCGATAATATTTGCTCTTTCAAGACCTGTGAGGAGATTATCTCTGTCTACCTTGACGAATATATCGTTATCCTTAGGAATTATTCTGTTGTAGTCTATAAATTCAGCATCGATAGTTCTGGTGAAGAATATCATATCTCCGGAGTCAACTACCGCGTGCTTTTTGGTTACGTACATTCCAACCTTTTCGTCATCCTTAAGTATCTTTACCATTTCGGAAAGCGCGTGGCCGGGGATTATAAGCGACTGCTTATGGTGAGAAGCATTGAAATATTCGATATCGCATACTATCTCGCATTTTGAAAGAGTATAGCTGTCGCACGAAACGACCTCAAGGTGATTTTCGTTAAAGGAGAAGAACGCTCCTCTTAGCATAGGTCTGATATCCTGCTCTGCTATAGAGTGGGATACCTTGCTTATCATCTTTTTAAGAACGCTGCCCTGGATTTCAAATCCCTGATCCGTTGTAAGCTCGGGAAGAACGGGGAATTCTTCACTGTTCATAGCAAACATAGAGAACGAAGCCTTTCCCGCGGAAATAGTACAGTTGAGCTTATCATTTATATCAATGGTGATCTCTTCCTCGGGAAGAACCTTGACCGTTTGATAAAAACGCTGAGCGTTAATAATAAACTTACCTTCTCTTTCAATTTCCGTGGGAGTAAAAACCGCTCTTACGCCCTTATTCATATCATACGTAGAGAGTCTTACGTTTCCGTCATCAAGTGTTTCGATAAGGACGCCCTCTATTGACGTAATAGTGTTTTTATTGGAAACCGTTCCCATTGCGGGAGTAAGCTTTTCCATAAGCGTCGATTTTAGAACTGTAAATTTCATATTTGTATCCTCTTTTTAATTAATCAGATTAAATTTCCGCAAAGCGGTGATTATTTGTCTTTCTCGCGAAGCGCAGAAAAAACATATTTATCTCTTTTTTTTGGTAGGAGTTGTAGTAGTAGGGAGTGTTGAAAAAGTGGAAAACTTCGAAAAAGTCAATAAAAACAAGGCTTTTCGGCGTTTTTTTCTCCACTTTTTATCTTCATTTTCGATGTTGATCGGAAACCTGTCATATTCCACCGAAAATCCAAACGATATTAACCGCTTTTCCACACGTAGTTTTGCACATTTCCACAGAATTTCAGTGGAAATCAATTACCCTTTATTTCTTTTATGATCTTTTTTATGTCGCTTTCGGTCTTTATCATCGTTTTAATATTGGTATTCACTCTGTCGCACGACGCCATTATCGTACTGTGGTCACGCGAGAATATATTACCTATTTCTTTAAAAGATTTATCCGTAAGCTTTCTTATTATGTATATCGCGATATGTCTTGCGTTGGCAACGGCATCGGTCTTTTTCTTGGATTTTATCTCATCTACCGTAACGCCGTAGTATTTAGCAACGGTGGCAATTATCTTGTCAATAAGAATATCTACGGGAATATTACCGGGATCAATGACCGATATTACCTCGTCTATGGCTTCCTTTGTTACCTCTCTGCCCGTCATAGCGTTCATAGCGCCGAGTTTTTTTATAACTCCTTCTATCTGACGGATATTCTCGTGAAGTCTGCTTGCCATATATTCAACGAGGTCGTTTGGAATATTAAGACCTATAGATGTCGATTTCTTTTTGATGATAGCTGCTCGGAGCTCGGAGCTCGGAGGCTGAATATCTGCGATAAGTCCGCCTTCAAACCTTGTACGAAGTCTGTCCTCAAGAGGCTTTATCTCGTGAGGGGGACGGTCGGACGTAAGTATTATCTGCTTATTTGATTCGTAAAGATAAGAGAAGGTATGGAAGAATTCCTCCTGAGTGGATACCTTACCCGCGATAAACTGAATATCGTCTATAAGAAGAACGTCTGCTCCGCGGTACTTTTCTTTAAATTCCCCTGTGGAGTAGGTAGATATAGCCGCGATAAGCTCATTCATAAAGTCTTCGCATTTTTTATATACGATCTTGAGCTTCGGGTATTTTATCTTCATATGATTTATAACAGCGCAGAGAAGGTGAGTTTTTCCAAGTCCCGAGTTGCCGTGAATGAAAAGAGGATTGAAATCCGTCGCAGGGGTATTGGCAACTGCGAGGCACGCCGCTTTTGCAAATTTGTTTGAAGCTCCTTCTATAAAGCTGTCAAACGTGTATTCATCGAGAATGTTTTTCTTCTCATCGTTATTTTGCTCGCGACTGTCATCAAGGATAGCCTTTATCTTCTTTTCTCTATCCTCATTTTCTTTTATCTCCTCCTTAGTGGGAGCGGGATCGGGAGGCTCGGGCTCTGCATTTTTTTCGGCAAGAGCTTCGGATGATTCAATTTTTATGTTAACCTCAAATCCGATGATCTCGGTCAATGCCTCAGATATAAGGCTCGTATATTTTGTTGTAAGAATTCTTTTACGAAGCTCCGTAGGCGTACAGAATACGGCTTCTTCTTCATCAAGAGAGAGGAGAACAAAATCTCCAAACCAAAGCTTGAACGTAGACGGCGCAGCATTGATCTTTGATTCAATTATCGGAAGCATCGACTCAACAATGCATTGTAATTCGTCCATGAAAACCTACCTTTCTTAAGAAAATCCGAAGTATTTTTCACTACTTCTTTATCTATATATTATTCAACAGTTATATTATAACATATAAATATTTAAAATGCAAGCAAAAGTTTGCAAAAAATACAATAAAAATGTGGAAAACTTTTTTAATAAAAGGACGTTTAAAACTCAAAAAAGTCAAAAAAACGTATTTTTTTGAAATAAAAGTAGTAAAATAAAGAAAAAACGGTGAAATTCTGCAGTGGGAGCAGTTTTTTCACCGTTTTATTTTATTAATTAAGGATAAATTTCAGCTTTTCTTAGGTTTTCCTTTGAATAAAAGGCATATAAGGTAACCGAATACAAGGGAAGCGGAGCAGCCCGCAGCAGCGGCGGTAAAAGGTCCTTTAAGTATACCGAGAAGACCTTCTTTATCAACTGCTTCTCTGACTCCGTCGGCTACTGTAGCTCCAAAGCCGATAAGAGGTACAGAAATACCCGCTCCGGCAAATTCAAAAATAATGTCGTATAGACCTATTGCTCCTATAAATACTCCGGCGCATACAAAAAGAACTAAAATTCTTGCAGGGGTGAGCCTCGTTAAGTCTATCAGTACCTGCGCTGTAACCGATATAAGACCGCCTACGACAAAGGCGGATAAGAGCCTTAATATATCAATCATTTCTATCTCCTTAACTCGTCCCGTGTTCAATTCTGATAGCGGGAGCAATACCGAGAATGTGGTCGCCCTGGAAGACGCTGGACGCGCTCATCAGAGCACCTGTGGAAAGAAAAAGAACTCTTTTAATTTCACCGCTCACAACTCTTGGCAGCACGTGAGAAGCTAACACGGATGCGGAGCAGCCGCAGCCCGATGCGCCCGAATGAACGTCCTGTATGTTTTTATCGTAGAGCAAAAGTCCGCAATCTCTGTGAAGCGAGGCAAGCTTTTCTCCGAAACCTTTTATTTTTTCGCGGAGAAGCTCTCGCAATATATCGCTTCCTATACGTCCGAGGTCACCCGTGATGATTAAATCGTATTCATCGGGGTTGTTTTCTTGAAAGAAACTTGCTATCGAATCAAATGCTGCAAGCGCCATAGCAGCCCCCATATTTGTGGCATCCTTCGTATATCCGTCGATAGCTTTACCCGGCATAAACGCCGTTATTTTAGCTTCATGCTTCTCTTTTGACAGAATAAATGCTCCGGAGGCGGTTGCCGTCCACTGCGCGGAGGGAGTTCTCTGTCCTCCATACTCAATGGGAGTTCTGAACTGTCGCTCTGCTGCGCAGTTGTGAGAAGATGTAACCGATGCACCCCGTGTGTAGTTTTTTGAGGAAGTCAGCATAGCAGTAAGAACCAAAAGTCCCTCGGTGCAGGTCGAACAAGCGCCGTAAAGTCCAAGAAAGGGAACACCGAACGTAAAAAGACCTCCCGAGGATGCTACGCATTGATTTTGTAAATCACCTGCTACTATAATGTTGAGATCATCGGGGGAAAGATTTACTTTTTTTAAAGCTGTATTTAAAGCAATTCTGCTCATTTCAGCCTCTGCCCTTTCCCACGTCTTCATACCGAAAAGATCTTTTTCGTCAATGAAGTCAAAATTCTCACCGAGAGGACCGCGACCTTCCTCGTATCCGCCGACCGCAGAAAATGATTCAAAATATATGGGGTTTTCGAGATAAGTTATTTTTTGCATATACACCTCAGATAAAGAGCTTCGTTATATAATAGATAATACCAAATACCGTGCCCGAAAGAACGGCGTAAAGTATTACGGGACCCGCAACAGTGAAAATCTTTGCGCCGACACCGAGAATAAGTCCCTCTGATCTGTTATCAATGGCGGGAGAAACTACGGAATTTGCAAAGCCTGTTACGGGGACGAGCGTTCCTGCTCCCGCGTGCCTTGCTATATTATCGAAAATTCCGAGCCCCGTCATAAGAGCCGAGATGAATATAAGAGTTACGCTGACTAAAGTATATGCGTCTTTTTCACTTATTCCAAGATAAATATAAAGCGTTGCGAGAAGCTCTCCAATAAGACAGATAGCTCCTCCAAAGAGAAAAGCAAGCGCTGAATCTTTTAAAAGAGCAGACGGGGGCGTGTGGAGTTTTATCCGTTTCTTATATGATTCTGCTTTTTCCATTTTAAACCTCTGATTTTTGTTTTATATCATTTTTGCCATAAACAATAAAAATATTCAATTAAACAAAAAAACAGTATAAAAAGTAAATATTAGTTTACAAATAAATAAAAAAGCCGTATTTCTACGGCTAAAAGTTTAGTGTTGATGCATATTTTATCAAGTCAAAACCGAAAGTAAGCATAATATTTTTAATGATAAATTGAAGCACTATTGATAAGGGAATGATAAGATAGATTTTGTAGTTGATAAACTTAATATATTTTTCTTTTTCGGTCGTTAAACGGAGAAAGAGAATTACGTCCGTATAGAGAATTAAGAATGAAGTAATAAGTACAGACGGATGAGAGAGAAACGATTTTACAAATTTAAAATCAAGAAGCGCAAATACCGCTCGAGATCCGCCACATCCCATGCAGTAGAATCCAAAGAGGGAATGAAATTTACACTCAAATAAAGACATTGCGGGCGTTGTGAATACGTACTTATAAAAAAGCGCGAATAGCAAAATTGAAAAATTTGCGCAAATCAGCAATAAAAGTGATTTTTTCTTCAAAATACCACCTCTTCTTTTATTTATAAAGACAATCTTTAATTAATATAATACTTTATCCTTGTAAAAATATCAAGATAGAATTAATATTTTGTGAATATTTACTTGACAAAGAGATTTTACTTAAGTAAAATAGTAAATAGGGAAAATTCGATAAAATTCGGAAAAGGAGAAAAATATGGACAGAAAAGATGATATCAGAGATGACCGTGACGTAGAAGAATCCACTCTTCCCGTGTCTTATGAGAGTGAAGACAGTAGTAAAAAAAGCGCGGATTCCGCGCCCGAGAGCTATTATCACGATATAACTGCTCCGCCCACAGAGGGAGAGGATAGATACTACGAGATATTTGAAAAAACGAAGCATAAGACCAGAGGCTTTTCGGTTGCGGCTATGACTCTTGGTATAATATCGGTTCTTTGCTGCTGCTTTGGATGGGTAGCTCTTGTTCTCGGAGTTGCGGCTATAGTTTTCTCGGTAGTATCACGCGTTACTCTCGGATACTTTGACGGTATGTGTATCGCGGGCTTGATACTCGGTATATTCGGAGTTGTTTTCGGTACTTCCATGATTGTTATGGATATGCTTATTGTAAGAGGTGTGTTTGATGAATATATTGAAAACCTTCCGGTTGAACTTCCTGCATTTAAGCTCATAATCAAATAAAAGAAAATTTAATAAAAGAAAAACGCTTTTTTAAAAAAAGGAGAACAAAATATGGGAATATTTGAAGTTTTGTCCTTACTTTGCGGTCTTGCTCTATTCCTTTACGGAATGGACGTTATGGGCGATTCGCTCAAGAAAAGCGCAGGTTCAAGACTTAAAGCAATACTCGCAAAAATGACGTCGAGTCCACTTCGCGGATTTCTTCTCGGTCTCGGTGTAACCGCAATTATTCAGTCGTCGTCTGCGACGACAGTTATGGTTGTCGGCTTCGTTAACTCGGGTACGATGGTTCTTACTCAGGCTGTCGGCGTTATTATGGGCGCTAACGTGGGTACTGCTGTAACGGCTTGGATCACCGCTCTTTCCGGACTTGGCGGAGAGGCTGCTGAGTCTATCAGTTGGGTTGAGTGGTTAAAGCCTGATTCGTGGATGCCTATACTTGCAATTATCGGAATTTGCCTAGTTTTATTTACAAAACGCGGCAAAAAGAAGGATATCGGTAATATTCTTCTTGGCTTTGCAATACTTATGGTTGGTATGAGTATGATGTCGGATTCGGTTGCAGGACTCAAGAATGACGAAGGCTTTAAATCTATACTTACGATGTTCTCAAACCCTATTTTGGGTGTTCTTGCAGGTCTTGTTCTTACGGCTATAGTGCAGTCCTCTTCAGCGTCTATCGGTATTCTTCAGTCGCTTACCGTAACGGGCGCTATAACCTACGGCGCTGCTATTCCGATTATTATGGGTCAGAATATTGGTACTTGCGTTACCGCGCTTATATCTGCTCTCGGCGCCGGAAAGAACGGTAAGCGCGCGGCTATGATCCATCTCTATTTCAATATTATAGGCGTTGTACTGTGGCTTTGCATCTTCTATATCTTTAATGCTATTTTTGAGTTCGCATTCGTCAGTACCGCTATTGATATGTGGGGTGTTGCGGGAGTTCATACTATATTTAAAATTCTTTCGGTTATTGCTATCGGTCCCTTCTATAAGCAGCTTGAGAAGCTGAGCATCCTTACTATCAAGGATAAGAAGGATGAAAACGAGGAGATAAGCCTTCTTGACGAGCGTCTTTTCGAAACTCCTGCTATCGCGGTTGAAAGATCTGCCGTTGCTACCTACTCTATGGCAAAAATCGCTTGTGACGCGCTTAAAAAATCGCTTGTTCTTTTCGATAAATACGATTCAAAGCTTGCTGACGAAATAAGAGACCTTGAAACGAAGGCAGACCAATACGAGGACCAGATAGGCTCGTATCTTGTAAAGCTTTCCGCGTGCGATATGGCAGAGCAGGATTCAAACCAGATAACTAAACTTCTCCATATGATAGGTGACTTTGAGAGAATCTCTGACCACGCTGTGAATATCGTTGAATCGGCAGAGGAAATGAAGGATAAGAAGATAGAATTTTCAGCCGAGGCAAAACGTGATATAACCGTTATGAAGCGCGCTGTTTCCGATATTGTTGATATGACTCAGAAGGCGTTTATTGAAAACGACGTTTATCTCGCTGAAGACGTTGAGCCTCTTGAGGAGGTAGTCGACGATATCAGAGATGAGATAAAGCTCGGTCATATACTCAGACTTCAGAAGAGTGAGTGCAGCATTGAGCACGGATTTATTCTATCGGATATACTCAATAATTTCGAGCGAGTTTCCGATCATTGCTCAAATATCGCGAGTTGCGTAATCGAAATTTCCAAATACGACTCGCTCAGTATGCATAAGTATAAGGATGAAGTCAAGCACGAGAATAAGGACTTCAAGACAAAGGTTGCGGAATATAAGGCCGTTTACTCGTTGAAGTAATTTTAATAAGGCATAAGAAACGTTTATGTTTGATAGATATGCACCCCAAAGGTCAGATGATTTCGGGGTGCATATTTTTATTGTTAAAACGTTCGAAAAACACAATTTAGTAGCTGTTATTTAAAAGACATTTACACTTTGTTATAATTTTATTTACTTTGGGATAATTTTTTATTTACGGATAATTAATTGACTTAATTAATAATTTTATGGTAAGCTAAAATAAAAAGGAGAAAATTACCGTGAAAAAAACAACACTTTTTAAAAGAACGTTCGCCCTCGTTTTGACGCTAGCGATGCTTGCAACTCTCTTTTCGTGCAGTATGTACGGAAACTCTGATAATGCATCGGGCGGATACTATCCGGTGATAAACGGCGGTGCAATGAATGGCGATCTTTCGGGAGAAGAGTATACTGAGATAGTTGAGAATTCGTTTATAAACACGGAGGAAAACGGAACAAGCTATTTCTCTATAGACGCGAATACGGCTTCTTATCCTAATCTTCGCAGTATGATAAAGAATCACTACTCAAGTATACCGAAGGATGCGGTAAGGATCGAAGAGATGCTCAACTACTTCGATTACGATTATAAAACCCCCGAGAACGGAGAGATACTCGCGCTTACCTCGTCTATGTTTGATACTCCTTATAATAATGAAACTAAGCTTCTCACAGTAGGACTTGCGGCGGAGAAGGTTGAGCTTTCAGACGTGAAAAACAATCTCGTATTTCTTATCGACGTCAGCGGATCAATGTATTCCGAGGATAAGCTGCCTCTTGTTCAGAGCGCTTTTATGCTTCTCACAGAGAGCCTCAATCCTGAGGACAGAATTTCGATAGTGACCTATGCGGGAGCGGACAGCGTTGCTCTCTCGGGAGCATTTGGAAATGAAAAGGGAAAGATTATGGCCGTTATCGAGGACCTCGAGGCAGGCGGATCAACAGCGGGTGCTGACGGAATAGAAACCGCATATGAGCTCGCAAAGCAGTATTACATAGATGGAGGAAACAACCGCGTTATCCTCGCTACCGACGGTGACTTCAACGTAGGACTCAGCGCGACGCAGGATCTTGAGAAGTTTATAGCCAAAAAAAGAGACACGGGTATATATTTCTCGGTCTACGGCTTTGGCAGAGGTAATATAAAATCCGAGAAAATGGAAGCGCTTGCGCTTGCCGGCAACGGTGTATTCAGCTATATTGATTCTGTAAAGGAAGCAAGACGTGCTCTCGTTGCGGATATAGGCGGAAGCCTTGTTACCGTAGCGAAGGATGTTAAGGCGGGAATAACCTTTAACAGTGACTATATAGAGAGCTACAGGCTCATAGGATATGAAAATAAGCTTTTAACAGAGGAAGAGTTTGAGGATTCATCGACTGATGCGGGTGAGCTCGGAAGCGGACACACCGTAACTGTGGCTTACGAGGTAAAGCTAAAAGAGAACGTGAGCTTTACCGGTGAGGATAGTCTTGCTGACGTTACGGTAAAATTCAAGCCGACGGAGAACGTAGGCGCAGACGGCACCGCTGAGCTGTCATCGGTCCTTACGGTTAGAGGTGACTCTTATCACGAGATAGCAACACAGAGTGACTTATTCGTTGCATCCGTTATAGAGTTTGGTCTTATTCTCCGTAATTCCGAGTATAAAGCGGAGGCGGATATAGAGGCTCTCGTATCAAGAATTGATCAGCTTGATCTTGAGAACGACGGATTTAAGGCTGAATTCCGTGATATTGTTAAGATATACGCATCTTATGAAAAAGAAAAGTAATAACAGACGTATCTTATACGAAAAATATTAATTAAAGAAATAAAAAGTGGCAGAGGTAACGAACGTATCTCTGCCACTGAATTTTTTAAAAGGTGTATAAAAAACTGAAAATTTTAGCTATGACGGTGATGTCTTTGTTTTTTCTCACCAAGCGTGCGCTTTGCCTCTTCTCTCGCACTTGTTTTGTGCTCGGTCTTGATATCACCCGACTTGATAAGAGACATTCTCGTGAGAGAGGGACCTACGATCTCGTATATAAGGACTGCGAAGAGCGTGATATTTCTGACTATCGCTCCGTCGGGGCCAAGCTCAATTGCTTTGATAGCCATACCGAGAGCTACGCCTGCCTGGGGCAGAAGCGTGATACCGAGGTATTTAACTATATTCGGCTCGCACTTCGTCAATCTCGCGCTGATGCCCGCGCCGAAGTATTTACCGAGCGAGCGCGAAAGGATATAAACAATGCCGATAAGAACAACGGCGAGATCCGCAAATACGGAAAGCTCAAGCTCCGCGCCGCTGATAACGAAGAAGAGTATGAGTATCGGAGCTGTCCATCTGTCCGCTCTGTCCATAAGCTCCTCGGAAAAATCGCATATGTTGCAGAATACCGTTCCGAGCATCATACAGGAGAGGAGGGAAGAGAACGCGATATGTACTCCGCCGACATCGAAGCTGATGCTTGAGATAGCAACTGTCATCATAACAAAGGTTACCGACATTGCCATACGCTTTGATCTCGAGTGGAAGAAGCGCTCGCAAAACGTGAATAGTAAGCCCATAATAAATCCGAGAAGAAGCGAAAGGATGACCTCTATTATCGGCTCAAGTACGACCGAAAGTACGTCTATTGCGCCGGAATTGATTGATTTGGCTACACCGAAGGATACCGCGAAAACAATAAGACCGACAGCATCGTCAAGAGCGACAACGGGAAGAAGTATATCCGTGAGCGCGCCTTTAGCCTTGTACTGACGAACGACCATAAGGGTTGCTGCGGGAGCCGTTGCGGTTGCGACAGCGCCGAGTACGATAGCAGCCGCAAGAGAAAGCTTATCGGGAATCATAAGGTGAAGTAAGATGAGAAATACGTCAACCGTGAGAGTTGTGAATAATGCCTGGAAAATACCGATAACGGTTGCCTGCTTGCCTATTTTTTTAAGCTGAGAGATACGGAATTCGTTACCCATAGAAAAGGCAATAAAGCCGAGAGCAACGTCGGAGATTATGCCAAGCCCCTCTATCTGCTCTGCCGTGATACCAAGACCGCCAACGCCGAATGCTCCAAGGCAGAACGGACCTATGAGAACGCCCGCGATAAGGTAAGCGGTTACCGCAGGAAGTGATACGAGCTTCGCGAGTCTTGAAAGTAAAAGACCTACGAGAAGCGCGGTTGAAAGGCTTAAGAGTATAGCTGCTGTTTGTGACAAAATGGTCGCCTTCTTTCTTATTATAGTGTTTTTTTATATAAAAATTAGATTTATCGCACGATTTAATAATATAACACTTTGAACCATAAAAGTCAACAGATTTTAAAAAAAGATTTTTAATAATATGCTTTTTTGAAAAAAAGTCTTGAAAAACGTAAAAAACGCTGATATTCTATAAATAGTAAAAAAGATTATATTTAATCAATATTTATATTCTGGAGAAAATTATGATAGACTATAGAATGAAAGAGCTTGCGGAAATCATAAACGACCTTACTATTATGACGAAAATCAAGTGTGTGCTTTATGATGCGAGCTTTCGACCGATATATCATTACGAAAAGGAAAAGTGCGCTTTTTGCGCAGCTATAAGAAGCAACAAGAAATATCTTGACAGATGCCTCGCATCAGACCTTGAAGGACTAAAGAAATGTACGGAAAGCGGCGGTGCGTGTATGTATAAATGCCATATGGGACTCTCCGAGCTTCTGACGCCGATAAAGAGCGACGGAGTTGTTATCGGTTTCATTCTCGTAGGGCAGAGTATATGCGATGAAGATTACCTTGCCGTCAAAAAGAATATTGAAAAGTTTCCCGATAAATCCTTACACGGGGTACTGTATCGCGAGCTCGAGCACGTAAGAAGTCTTAGCATTGACGAGCTTCGCGCTATGGAGAGGCTTACGCAGATATGCTCATCCTACATAGATATGAAAAAACTGATAAAAAGACGCGAGGAGCCGACGAAGAAGCTTATCGAAGAGTATATCGCGGAAAACCTTCGGTACGAGATAGGTATAGAGAGTCTTACACGTACATTCCGTATGTCAAGAAGCTCGCTCTACAGCTTTTCAAAAAAGAACTTTGGTATGGGCATCTCCGAATATATAAGCTCGGTCAGAATGGATGCCGCGCGCGATATGCTTCTTACGACGGATATGACCGTATCGGAGATTTCTTACGCAGTCGGCATATACGATACCAACTATTTTATTAAGCAGTTTAAAGCAAAGTGGGGATTACCTCCAAAAAAATGGAAAAATAGTCAAAAATAATCAAGAATACAGTTTTTATAAGCCTGAGTTCTATACAGCGGAAGCTTTTATGTGATATATTTGAGTTGAAAAGTGTTTTAAATATTATATACTTGGAGGATTCTATATGTCTGTTGCAAAAAAGCTTCTTAACGAAGGAAAAGGAATACTCAGGCTTGCGCCCACGTGGGTGCCGAGAGCATTCTGCATACCGGGAAAAAGGATAAAGCTTCATCCCGACGATTATTACGTGCTGGGACTTAAGCGCGGCGGAATTGACGAAAGGTGGTTAGCATCGACGACCCACGCGGATAACGGCCCCGAAACGCCCGCTGACGAGGGAATGAGCTATGCCGTGTCACGCGACGGAAGAGAAAGAGTGCTTCTTGCCGATGCCGTAGCGGAGCTCGGAGGTGAGATCATCGGGGATAAGCTCTTCAAAAAATACGGAAGATGGCCTATGTTCTCAAAATTTTTCGATAACAAGGGACCGCTTCCTCATCATATTCATCACAGAGATGAGCATGCAAAAAGAGTCGGTGAGGCGGGTAAGCCCGAGATGTATTTCTTCCCGTCGCAATGCAACAATCACGGCGGAACTTTTCCTTTTACTTTCTTTGGCTTTAATCCCGATACTAAAAGGGAAGAAGTCAGAAAATGTCTAGAAAACTTTACAAAAGGTGATAATAAACTCCTGGATTTATCAAAAGCATACAAGATTACACTTGATACGGGATGGGATGTTCCTCCCGGAATTTTGCACGCTCCCGCGAGCCTTTGTACCTATGAACCACAGTTTGCGAGTGACGTTTATGCAATGTATCAATCTGTGCTTTACGGGGGAGAGTGCGTATCCGAGGATCTCCTTTGGAAAAACTGCCCCGAGGAAGAGATAGGCAATTTCGATTATCTTATGGACGTTATTGACTGGGAAGCAAACGTCGATCCGAACTTTAAGGAAAAACGTTTTATGGCTCCTGTTACTATAAACGAAAACGATAACTATGTCGAGGAGTGGATATGCTATAAGTGTAAGACCGCAAGCGCAAAAAGACTTACGGTTATGCCCGGCAAGAGCGCGCTTATTAAAGACGAGGCGGCGTACGGCTTAATCCTTATCCAGGGGCGCGGAAAAATGGGTGAGTGGGATATCGAAACGCCTACCCTTATCAGATACGGCGAGCTGACGAGCGATGAATTCTTCGTTACGGAGAACGCGGCAAAGGAAGGTGTGCTTATAACCAATACGTCGAAGACCGAGCCTATCGTTATGCTCAAGCATTTTTCGGAAAATCCCGAGCTTGACAGGTTTATGACGAAAAACGGATTTTAAGAGAGGCAAGAAAATGGAAAGCAAGTGGTATAAAAAGAGCTATAGACGCAGTCTTGTTGATATGCATATTGAGGATTGCGACGAAAGCTTTCTCTCGGAGTTTTCGCCCGAGGCTTACGTTGAATATCTGAGGTGTGCAAACATAGACTCGGCTATGATATATCTTCAATCTCACGTCGGTCTTTGTCATTATCCGACGAAGAGCGGTGTGGTACATAAAAATCTTGTCGGCCGTGAGGACGTGATAAAAAGAACGATAGATCTCATTCATAAGAATGGAATGTTTGCCGTTGGATATTACAGTCTTATATACAACACGAGAGAAGAGGAAAGACACCCCGAATGGCGTATTATAGACGATCTTAAGACGAACACCTCGCCTCATCAGCGCGGCGGAAGATACGGCTTCCTATGCCCGAATAATATGGAGCACAGAGCCTTCGTAAAGACTCAGCTTTCCGAGATAGCCGAATATTTCGATCTCGACGGTCTCTTCCTCGATATGACATTCTGGCCTGCGGTCTGCAGATGCGAGTGCTGCCGCGCTCGTTTTGAAAAAGAAACGGGTATCTCTGTTTTACCCGAATTTGCGAATTTTAATTCCGCGGATTCTGCGCTCTTCAGAAAATCCCGATATAAATGGATGACAGATTTTGCAACGGATATCACAGATTTCGTGAGAGGCATTATGCCTAACGTCACAGTCAGCCATAATAACGCGTCAGCCGTTGCGGCAGGGTGGACGAGAGGCGTTGACGAAACGATAGGCGACCTTTGCGATTACGTTACGGGTGATCTCTACGGAACGC
This sequence comes from Clostridia bacterium, assembly GCA_017411605.1. Classification (GTDB taxonomy): domain Bacteria; phylum Bacillota; class Clostridia; order Oscillospirales; family CAG-272; genus UBA1740. The sequence goes on from JAFQPR010000052.1 coordinate 27,055, forward strand.
TTCTCGGGCACTCCTTCTCGATGAAATACTACCGCGCCGTGTCAAATAACCAACCGTATGAGTATATGCTCACAAGATTCTCTCAAAATCTCTCTCAGCATACGCTCAGCAAGACCGAGCGTCAGCTCACGCAGGGAGTCCTTCTTACCGCGGCGCATCACGGAGCAAACTTCGTTATCGACGCGATAGACCCCGTAGGTACGGTTAATCCCGAGGTTGCAAAGCTTATAGGCGCTGCCTACGCCGAGGAGAAAAAATACGAAAAGTATCTTACCGTGGGTAAACCCGTGTCCGACGTTGGAATCTGGTATTCCATAACCGGCAGACACACGAGCTTTGATCAGAGTGTAAACAGTCTTAACGGATCAACAGTTCTCGGGGAGACTCTCGGTTCAAATCACGTGCTTTACGACGTTGTAACTAACAAGACGGCAGATACTATGAGCGGCTATCCGATTGTTTTTGCGCCCGCGATAGCCGGTATTGAATCAGAGCATATCGAAGCTGCAAAAAAATATGTGAGGGACGGGGGCGTGCTATGCTTCAGCGGCGTTGAAGTTCCCGAATTCCTTGACGAATTCTTTGGTGGAAAGCTGCTTGGCTTCACGGAAAACAAGAATTCGTATGCCGCTCCAACCGAGATTGGGAGCGAGCTTCTCGCGCCGTTTACCGAAAAATATCCCTTATCACTCTCGGATAAACACCCCATCGTAAAAATGGAGAAAAACGGTGTGAGAGTTCTCGCGACTCTTACAACACCATATGCTCATCCAACAGACAAAAATAAGTTCGCATCCATTCATTCTAACCCACCCGTGTTAAAAACGGGGCATCCGGCGGTAGCGGAAGTCGATTATGGGCGCGGTAAGGTTATCTGGCTTGGCGTAGCGTTTGACGGTTATCCGGGAAGGCAGCATAGGGGTATAACTATGGCAATTCTCAGAAGATACTTTGGAGAGGAGCGGCAGACTCTTATTACGGGCGCGCCGAAAATGGTCGAGGCGGTTGCCTATTCCTCCGACACTGAGTGGCAGATAAGCTTCTGCAACGTTGGCGACGCCGAGGACGGCAGAAAAATCGCGCCGTTTGAGGTTTCTTTGGCAATACCTAAAGCGCCGCGCGAGGTCAAGCTGTTGCCGAGCGGCGAGAGAATTGATTTTTCTTATGAAAACGGTAGACTGAAATTTGAAGCAAAAGAACTCGATTTATTTGCTATGTACAGCATAATCCTTTAATACAAAAAAACGGTAGATTCACCGCAAAAAGTGAGTCTACCGCCTTTTTGTAAATAATTATTAGCAAAACCGCGTTTTATATACCGGTATGCGGTTTAGATGCTTCTGAAATTCTTTATTCTGTGGAACGTGATATAATTCGAGTCGTGGAAGTTGTGCGCGTGGTTTATCGCGGTTCTGCAAGCGAAAATGATATCGTCACCTTCTATCTCGAAATCAACGTATTGGAAGCCAACTTCTTGTGGTCCTGCGAACTCTCTGTAGTCAAGAACGTTGATGACGACCGACCACCTGTCAAGGTCATTCGATACCATAAGCGATAAAAGTCTGCGGTCATAGTTAAACTCTGCGTTCGTGATCCTGGTGGCGAGAGAGTAGTATTTTTTCGTTAACGGGTCTTGCTTTATCGTGAATTTTGAGTGATTTGCGGGGAATTTTATGGAATGTGAATAAGTAAGGGGCGCTGAGGGGTCGTTTGCGTTGACCTCGTATGCGAGCACAAGACCGTATTTTTCTTTAGTCTTCGTCATATCGTAGCGCATAACGTTCAGAAGTCTGCCGTCGGGCGCGAGAGTCAGCGTGCCTTCAATATTGCCCGAGGACTCACCCGTGGCAACTCCCGCCCAGGTTGGATCGTATTTTACGGGGTCGGTAAACTCCCAGCTCTCGGGGTCGAGCAGGTCACTGTTAACGTCGCAGGACATAACCATAGCGGCGTGATACTTTGCGCTCCACGAGCCCCACTCGAGAGTGTTATATAATCTGCCGTTATGGACAAAGACGTTCTGTGGATTTTTATGCACGCCGACTCCGCCCGCTTTTCCGTTTGAACCGCGGAGAAGAGTAACGGGAGCGGTAAAGCTTGCGCCGCCGTCTGTTGATTTTCCAATAAGAAGGTCGCCGTATTCCGTGGATACGGAGAGCATATAAAGCTCGCCCTTGTGTATGAACATCTTACCCCAGAAGCAAGGCATTAGTTCGCTGACGTAATGCCAACTCTCACCCTCGTCATCCGAGCGGAATATCAGCGTAAGATTTTGGGGCGCGCCACCTTTAAAAAGATCCATAGATACGAGAAGATATCCGTCGGGATGCCTTACCATTGAGGGGGAGCAGAGATACTGACCCGAGAATGAATATGCTGCATCGTCAGGGTGTAAGTAATTTACGGTGACTCCGACAGAGTTGCCCGTTCTTGCAAGTCTTACTCGGCTCTTTTTCTCTCCCGAGGCGACGTAAAACTCATAATCGCATTCGGTCTCAAGGTTTGTTATATCAAATTCGCATCCATCGGTCTTGCCTGCAAGAGTATAATCCGCATCTGCACGTTTTTTGAAGAACACCGAGTGCTCGGCAGAGCTCTCGTCTATCAGCCACTCAACGTGTATTGCGGTCTCGGTTGGCGCGATACGGCAAATATAAATGTTTCCTACCTCAAAAAAGTAAGGACGGTAGGGAGTGTAGCTCCATTTGTTATAGCCTTTCATTTCTTCTCCTTCTCCTAGCTTAATCCAAGTAACTTTTCTGCCTCGTCGGTAAGCAGCTTCATTTGTCGTACCGAATCCATATTGTACTCGGTGAGGGGGCGGCAGGCAGGATTTCTGGTTATAAGATTGGTTTCTATTCCGCAAAGAGTCATATGGTATTTTGCGGAAAGGGGGTAGGGAATTCCGCCCTCGGTGTATCCGAGAAGTCCGATAAGGCTTTGCACCTTTTCTGCTTTTTCGGGGTCGGTCTTGTAATTTGCGGCAAGCCAGGAGTAGAGCTTCGGGTGATAGTTGCACATAATGCCGCAGTATCCGTCTGCCCCCGACTTCATTGAGTCAAGAAGCGTCTGGCAGTTGGCGTTGAGAAGCGCAAAGCCCGTACCCTCGAGCTGATTTACGCGCTCTGCTATAAGCTTTGAGTCGCAGCAGGTGTCCTTCATATAATAGAATCTTCCTGTCTTTATGCAAAAGTCAAGTATCTTCGGCGTAACGAGTCTTTTGTAAGGGTAGGGGCACTCGTAGAAGCCGAGCTTCGCATCTCTTGGCAGAAGCTGAAGAAGCCGCTCAAGATTTTCGATAAAAACGTCATCTCCGAGGTTGTCGGGGTCAAGACGGTTGGTTATGAGTATAAGCGCATCAGTACCCGACTCGTAGACTGCGCAAAGCTCGCGCGCCTGGTCCTCGATGCTGTCGGATATATGTCCCGAGGATACTACGGTGAATTTTCGCTCCCCCTTCGCTTCGAGCTCCTTTGCTCTTGCGTATACTCTCTTGTTAAGCTCCACGCGCTCTTCGAGGGAGAGGAAGAATATTTCGCTCGATTGGCAGACGGAGAAGATTCCGTCGAGCCCCGCGTTATAATAAAAGTCAACGTATTTTTCTGCAGTCGCATAATCAACGCTGCCGTCTTCGTTATACGGCGTTATCATAGTTGTGAACATTTCCATATCGGCATTTCCTTTTCGTTGCTTGATAGTTGAACAGCAAGAAGCGGTACAAATCGTCCTTTACCGTTGCTTTTATTATACATAACGTAAGCATAATTATCAATATAAAATTAAGACTCTTTTTTATAAATTTCGGACATTTATATAGATTTTTTGAAAAGTGTATGTTATACTTAATAAAAAAGCACGGAGCGGCGTATGAAAATACTTTATAGGCAAAATAACGGAAAAGAGAGGTTATCTCCTTTTTCTCTTATCGGAGTATATCAATGCTATTTTAAAGAGATAGAGGGGGACAGAGATAAAAGGTTTGTCACCAAAAAGGAGCATAGTCATATGGGCTATGAGATACATATCGTTGCTGACGGAGAGCAAACGTATGAGATAGGCGGTAAGCTTTTTGACGTATGTCGCGGTAGCTTTCTTCTTATCCCTCCGGGTATTCGCCACAGAATTGTAAAAGGTGAGGGCGGAATGCGTAAATACTCGGTGTCATTTTCGGTACGTTCCGATAAAGAGAGCGCGTTATCGGGCTATAAACCCGATACCGTGTGCGATAAATGCCCGAGGGAGCTTTTTGACGTATGCAGTAGAATATCAGCGGAAGCACAGCGGAATACAGGACTTTCGGGAAGCCTTATTGAAAATGCGGTTTTTGAGCTTACTGTTGGTGTTCTTAGGCTCTGCGGATTTGATGAAGGTGGCGGTGCGTGTGAAGCTTTTGACGAAAACGCACGGGTCGAGCTTGCGAAGAAATACATAAAAGATAATATTGACCTCGGACTATCCGTGCCCGACGTTGCGTCTTACTGCTATATAAGCGAAAAGCAGTTAACAAGGTTGTTTTTAACATCGGAAGGCGTATCTGTCGGTGAGTATATAAGAGCGCAGAGAATTTTGAGGATAGAGGAGCTGCTCCGCCTTGAAAATCTTTCGCTTAAAGAGATAAGCAGGGTGATGAATTTCAATAACGAATACTATTTCAATATGTTTTTCAAAAAATACTACGGGATGCCTCCCGGGGAATATAGAAAGACAATTCTCCCGAAATGATAATAATAGTTTACAAATATCTTGATATTTTCTACAAAAGCTTGTTTAATTCGATTAGCTGATTTGTTTTTTTGTCGAGCTGTTGGTTTTGAATAATACTAAAATTTTGTGCTTAAATCAAAATTAAGTTAAACTATTGAAATAAATATTTATTTATGATACAATATATAAGCAAATAAAAATTGGAGATTTAAAAATGGGAAAGAAAAAGAAAAACTCAAATTACGTAACTGCCAAAACGCAGCAGGCGAAGATCGACAAGGAGAATGCAAAGCGCGCGAAGAGAAGAAAAGAAATTCTTAAGCTCGTTTTGATTCCTACCGTTTCACTGCTTCTTATAGCGGCTATTATAGTGGGACTCGGTTTTGCGTTTGGATGGTTTTATAAAAATCCGAACAAGGATCTGAAGGTAACGCATCACGCTACGATTAATATTAAAGATTACGGCTCTGTTCACGTTGAGCTTTACGGAGAGGAAGCCCCTGAAACCGTTGCAAACTTTGTTAAGCTTGCGAACGAGGGCTTCTATGACGGTCTTACGTTCCATAGAATTATGAAGGACTTTATGGCGCAAGGCGGTTGCCCGAAAGGAAACGGCACGGGTGATAGCGGCACGGATATCAAGGGCGAATTCTCCTTGAATGGCGTTACAAATAACGTAAAGCACGTAAGAGGAACTATTTCTATGGCGCGAGGTGACGATCCTAACAGCGGTTCATCTCAGTTCTTTATCGTTCACAAGACGTCTGAAAATAATACTGCCGCTCTCGACGGAAGATATGCCGCATTCGGCATGGTTACAGACGGCATGAAAGTTATTGATAAAATGATAAAGGACACTGTTAAGAAGGGTTATACCGAAACTGTTGCTGCGGCAGATCAGCCTATAATCGAGAGCATCACTATCCACGCGGCGCACGATTAAATTCGATGCCGGTTTTAAGAAGGAACTGATATGAAAAAAATTATAACTTTGTTGCTCATTATTTCTATGCTGCTTCTTTCTCTTACGGCGTGCAAGAAAAACGACAACGATGACGCAAGCAGCGGAGAAATCACGGGCGGTGACTCGGGTGACGGTGGTAGCGGCGATACCGACTCCTCGGGCGAGCCAACCTTTATACCCGAAAATTCCTTCGTTGCGACTCATACCGCGACGATTACGATAAAAGACCTCGGTGTTGTAACTCTTGACCTTTACGGAAACGCAGCGCCTATAACGGTTGCAAATTTCGTTAAGCTCGCAAACGAGGGCTTCTATGACGGTCTTACGTTCCATAGAATTATGGATGGCTTTATGGCGCAGGGTGGATGCCCGAAGGGAAACGGCACGGGTGATAGCGGCACGGATATCAAGGGCGAGTTTTACGCGAACGGCGTAGCTAACCCCGTAATGCACGAGAGAGGAATTATCTCAATGGCAAGAGCGAGCGACCCCAACAGCGCGTCCTCTCAGTTCTTCATAGTTCACAAAACGTCTATGAATAATTCTTATTCTCTTGACGGAAGATATGCGGCATTCGGTAAGGTCACCTCGGGTATGGACGTTATTGATACGATGATCGAGAACGTTCTTAAGAAGGGTTATACCGAAACCGTTCCCGCGGCAGATCAGCCTGTTATCGAAAGTATTGTCGCTGTCGAGAAGGCTCCCGAGCCATTGCCCGAGAACGTTTTTGACGTGACGCATAATGCAACGATCAAAATAAAGGGATACGGCGAGGTGAAGCTTGAGCTTTACGGAAATGCGGCGCCCATAACCGTTGCGAATTTTGCTAAGCTCGCGAACGAGGGCTTCTATAACGGACTTACGTTCCACAGAATTATAGACGGCTTTATGGCGCAGGGCGGATGCCCGAACGGAACGGGATCCGGTGGCAGCGGAACCGATATCAAGGGTGAGTTTTACACGAACGGCGTAGCTAACCCAATTATGCACAGAAGAGGAACTATCTCTATGGCAAGAGCGACCGATCCAGACACTGCGTCCTCGCAGTTCTTTATCGTTCACGAGAGCTCCTTTGACAATTCGTTCTCGCTCGACGGAAGATATGCCGCATTCGGCAAAGTTACCTCGGGTATGGAGTTTATAGACGCAATGATAAAGGGCGTGACGGTTGGAAATAACGGCAGTGTTGCAGCCGAAAATCAGCCTGTTATTGAAAGCATAACAGTAAGCGAAGTAAAATAAAAAATACAGAAAATAAAAAAGTCCCGTGGGTGCAGTACCTTTCTCGGTAGCCGCGCCGCGGGATCTTTTGCTTTTCTTCAAAGTATAATAATGTTTTTATTTAAGAGAGCCGTAGCTCCGTGACGTTAAAACGCACACGGTGCGCGGTCAATCACTTGCCGCTCTTTTCTTATCAAGACGGTAATTTCTAACGTACATACAAACGTCCGCACCTACCATAAGGAAGTTCAAGATATAGAAGCAGAGCACGTACCACTTGTTGCCAAAGTCAGCCATATAGCTCTCGTTTACGAGTTTCGAGGCAATACCCGCTATGTATCCGAAGAATATAAGCAAAAGAAAGGCGAGGCTCTTTCCTTTGGTCGTTCTTGCTTTGTAAGATTTCATAAGGTTTAGCGGCCAGGATGCGCCAAAGCTCACTATCATAATTATTTCGAGTATTTCCGCCATTGTTATCTCCAAGCTTCGTTAAATGTTAAGATTTGTTTGCAATATTCCAAAGATATTCGAATTCTTCTTTATAAAGCGTATATTCGTCATCGGGGGAGTTAAAGGTTAAACGAAAATCGTTTTCGGGTTTATAATTACCGTAGGAATAATATTTGACATTAGCGCTGCCGCTATTCTCACCGCGAACTATATAGAGCCTGTGGAGCAGGGGAATGTCGAGGACTCTCAGCTCTATCTTGTCGGGATATTCCTTTGCGAGCTCGGTCCATTCCTCGACGTTGCTCTCGAACTTAACGTACTTTTTGAAGGGCTGACGCATATGACTGCAGACCTCTTCCGCCGCCTTTGGCGAGTTGATTATAACGCGCATTTTTATTCCCATAGAATAAAGGGTGGAGAGCACGTTCACCATTTCCGTATTTCTGCGCCACTCGCTGCCCGCGTGGAACGCCATATCGACGCTTAGAACGTTTTCGGTGCTTTTAACCTTTTCCATAATAAACTTTGATGATTCGACGTATAGATTCTCTTTTGTATTCGTGTGCACTTCTACGTCTGTCATATAGCTGATGATTTTATCTATCATAGCGGAGAAGTATTCGCGGCTGAGCGGTACGCCCTGCTGACGCTCAAGGGACGTGATCTCTTCGGGCAGATCCTTATAAAGCTTTTTCGGCCAACTGAAGTTCGGGTACAGAATCGGTATAATAGTGCATTTACCTGTTGCGGCAACGATCTCTTTTCGTACCCAATCATCCTCGTTTACGCAACGGTCGAGGGCATACCTCGGGAGAACGAGAATGAAGTTTGACGAGTTGTTGATGGAGTCGATGATCTTCTCATCAAACTTTCCCGCGCGCATCTCTTCAAGGTCAAGAAAGCACTTAAGGCCCTTTTCCGTAAGACGGTCGCAAATCAATTGCGCCATTTCGAATCCGTTTTTTCTGCGGTAGCTTATAAAGACGTCGTATTCCATAATAATTACCTCTTATATTAACAGAGATAGCCGTTTTAATTGCGGCATCCTTGCATCCGCGCTTCAAGCTCTGCTCTACGGGAGCTTGGCTGAGAGCTATGCGCTATCCTTGTTTTATTGTATCACAAAGTCTTGCATTTGTAAAGTAATTTCGTCAATATCCGAGCTTATATTTCCTGATAAACCGAATAAAACGTCGTAGTGCTCCGACTTGATATTAAAAACACAAAAACGAGATCTCGGCTCAGGCGAGCCTTGATCTCGTTTTCTTAAGGTAACACAACGGTGTGTCTTTTTCACCTTCTGCGTTTATCCTCTGTGGCATAACCCGAAAATTTTCGGGTTATGCTTTTTTAATCTGTTTTATAGATCGATTTGTGTATACTTTTCTATTATACTTCTTCGATCGGCGCCCATTCGAACACAATATCTATAAGTCCGGATATTTCAGAAGAATACCATTGTACTAAAACGGTATAGGTTTCACCTGCTGTAAGAGTGCAAGAGGTTGAATTGTATGCGTCCAGAATTAGTTCGTCGTTTGAATTGTACAAACAAATGTAACTATCATTATCTCTGCCCGCACCAAGCATCCATACGCCGTCTTCGGTGGGTGTTATAGTATATATAGCGGCATCTTCGTAACCAATGAAATCAACAAACGATACGCTATCGGTAATAACATCCGGAATATCAAGCTCAATAGGCTCGTAGGAGAAGAGAAGAGGCATTGAGTTGTAGTCGTCTGCACCGTCAGTCCAACTTACCGAGAGAGTGTAAGTTTCACCTGCTTCAAGTTTATATACGATTTCAAAGTTTTCATAATAATTACCGTCATAAGCAAGCTGATTGCCGTTTGAATCGTATAAGGTTGCGGTGGTTCCGTAGTAGTTTGAGAACGAAGTAAACGTCCAGACGCCATCCTCGGTGGGAGTTATGGTGTAGCTAACCGTTTCTCCCGATCCAACGTAATCAACAAACGAAGTATTACCGGTGATAACGCCTGTATTAGCGGTAGTGGGAGTGAAGGTTATAGCGTAGTCGTTCAAGCCTGCCATGCTATCGGAAACAAAGGCAAATCTTATGTCAAAGTCCGTTCTGCCGGCATATTCCGATGCGCTGATAAGATCTTCAATCTGAGCCATACTGAACATTACGGCGCGTATACCTTCAAGTTCGGTGAATTCAACACCTTCAAGAACAAACTCGGTGTCTGTCTCAGCGAAGTAAAGGGTTACGTAATAGCTGAACTTTCCGTTATTTCTATCCCAATAACCGACTACGTAGTTCTCGCCGTTGCCGTAGGACTCGGTGAGATCCTCGAGAACGATATCACCGCTTATGCCGTTTGCGTTCTCAAGACCGCATCTTGAGCAGTAATACCAATTTTCGGTTGCGTATACCCAGTTGTGATCGTTGGGAGATTCGATATAAGTATTGTCGCTGATTCTCTCGCAAACACTGCACTTGTAGCCGTAAACTCCGTCCTGAGTGCAGGTAGGATATTTGATAGTCGTGTGGTAAGTATGGCAGCAATTTTCGATATCGGTATAGGATTCGTTATCACTGTTCGTGTAAACTTCCGTTCTTATGCACTCGCCATCGAACGAATAGCTATAATCGTATCTTTCCCACCATTCGCCACGTTCCTCGTATGAATAAATGACATACTCATATCCCATGTAGTATACGCGAGCGTTTTCGCTGTAGCGGTTCTCACCGTCGCTGTTTGTGTAAGAGGTGGTAATCTTATAGCCTCTTTCTCCAAAATCAGCAACGAAATCTTCTCTTGTGTTTTCCTCTTCGTACCAATACTCGCTACCCTCTCTATAGTGTACGCCATGGTAATGATAGCTTGTGTATCGATCGTAGTAGGATTCGTAGTCATTATCTACTAAATAATAGCTATATCTGTAGACGTCTTCGTTCTCATAGTAGGTTTCATCCCAATAGGTATTTTTAGTGTAAGAACGGTATGAGGTGCGATTTAGTTCTGCATCATAAGACCACTCTTCGATATATTCGTAGGCCTTTGCGTCGTTGTACTCGGAAAGAGTGTTATTTATGATCTTTTCGTGCTTGATAAGATTATTGTTATCATCGTAGTAATTATTTGTATGCACGTAGCTTCCGCAAACGTCGCAATCGTAATGAGTGCTGTTATTGTCGGGGGTTGTTACGGTATAATGATGATAAACTTGGCTGTTTCCTGTCTTGAAGGTTACCTCGCGGTCATATTCACCGGTTTCGGGATTGTAACCAAACTGCCATGTTTCATACTCGTAAGCTATGCATTCGTCAGCCTCTGCGAGCCAATATCTTGCGTATCTGATATGATAAGCGCACTGCTCGGGATCTGTAACGGCGCAGGTGTAAAGGTAATGGTAACTGTCATAATAGTGCCAGCCGTTTATATGCTCTTGACTGTTTGTTATAGCATTTTCGATCCAAAGCTCACACCAATTGTTGTAAAGCTCGCAACCGCCGTCCGAGAGCCGAACTTCCGTAACCTTACCGCAAGCGCACTTCTTTATTCCTGCTCCACCGCCGCAAACGCTGTTATAAGGAATATAGTCGATTTCGAAGGTTTTGTGCTCGTAAACGGTTTTGGAGTATGAGTAACTGCATTCTGCGCACGTATAGGTGATTATCGCTCCGTCCTCGCACGAGGTAGCTCCGTCAGCAAGCTCGAATGAGAGCTCGTAGTGATGATTTGGTTGATGAATCTCAACTGTCTTCTCGCCAACAAAGATATCGCCAATATTAACGCTTATAGTTTCGTAAAGGATACTTGAGCAATTTCCGTTATCTATGCTGTAATAACTGGATGTGACTGTCAATCCGCAATATTCGCAGTAGTGGGTTTCGGCAGAAACTAACGCGCCAAGCTCTTCGTCGTAATACGTGTCATACTCGCGTGAATAAGCGCAACCGCCGGTGAAAATACCTCTTTCTGCACCGCAAGCACAAACGCTAAGAGTGACTTGGTTTTCACCGTTGTAGCTGCTGTTGCAGGTATCGTATTCGGAAAGATCAATGTTGATCACGGTGTTGGCGTCCAGATGCTCGTAAGCGATTCTTATATCGTCAACGTGACCGCAAGCCGTGCAGACGCTTCCTGCGATAACGCCTTCTACGCAAGACTTTTTACCTTCGGGAAGTACGGAGAAGTACTGATATCTGCTCTCTTTATCGTAGCCGTAATTGTTATGATAATAGCATTCGGTTGCAGAGATTTTAGAATCACCCATAGCGAAGCTGAAGGGGATGGTGCCGCTTCTTTCAGAGCTATAGAAACGGATACGGTAAACGTAAGTTTCACCTGCTGTCAAATACTGTCCGAGGTAGAACTGATTGTTGCCCGAGCCGTCATCGTCGGAGCCTATCTCGTAAAGCTCGCCGCCCTTGACGCCATAGAGTGTTACGTAAGTATCGTAGTCTGCCATAGAGGTTATTACGTAGTAACCGCTCTCTTCGGGAGTAACGGTGAAGTCGTAATAGTAGATGCCGTCGTGGTTTTCAAGCACAGCCTGATTGTTTGCAGACTCCTTTTCGGTGATACAAACGTCGCCGCACTTAGAGCAAGTAACGGTAACGGTAATCGTTCCGTCGATAGAAGTTGCTTCAATCTCGCTGTAATCATGCTCGGGGTATTCTTTTGATTCTTCGTAATTATAAAGAACTTCGTCGCCGAGTTTTATTCTAAGAACTCTCGTTATAGTTAAAATGCAATCGGTTGTATTCGTTTCGGTGTAGTCTTCAACCGTTAATCCGCACTCGTCACAAACGTAAGCGTTGAGATCTTCGTCATAAGTGAGGCTGTTATAATAAACACGGAAATAATAACCGCAGGGGCAGGCTTCAACGTTAACGTAATGATGCTCGCAGCAGTCATCGCATCCGTTAAGAAGTTCGGTTTGGAAAGTATGGTGACCGCTATAATATCCGTCTTCGTAGCTATAATCGCAATCGACGCAGTATCGAGTTACATAGTATCCGTCTTCGCAGGAAGTGCCTTCCATATCGAAGTCGTATCTGTAATTATGCTCTGTACCGCTACCGCTGCGCTCTATGCTGTAAACCTCTTCGCCGTTTACAACATAGATGAGCTTTTCGGTATAATCGTATCGGCAGTTCTCGTCCTTTTCGGTTTCGCAATAGTATTCAAGCTTCTGAGCTCCGCATTCACGGCATTCGTATACAGAATAGCCTTCCGCGTTATCTTCTACATAGTACCAGTTACATCTTTCATTGTAAACGTACGAACTAAGGATTTCTTTGCAAGCGGCGCAGTAACGTTCTTCTATTCTACCGCCGCAAAGACCGAGGTCGCTAAGATTAATGTAATTGTATTCCGTGTCGTGACCGCTTTGGTTCCATTCGTCCATCTCCCCGCACTTCGGGCAATAGCGAGTTACCTTATATCCATCGTCGCAGGAGTCACCCTTGAATTCGTAGGTGTACTCATACTCGTGCTCGGTGCCCCAGTATCTTTGAATTTGTTCGAAGATGCAATCATCACCGTCAAAGATATATAGTGCCTCGTATTCATAGTATTCGCAAACGGTGTAATATTCAATCCATTCAGCTTCAACGAATGTAAGTCCGCAATCGGGGCAGGTAATGCTTTCTCTGTAACCGATGCTTTCGCCGTTTTCATCGACTATATCTTCTTCGATCCACTCGCCATCAAGATTGCAGCCGATGTTCATATTATAGTCGTAGCTCGTTATCCTTCCGCACTTCCGGCATTGTTCCGCGGTAATGCTTCCGCCGCACTCGCCGTACTCGGAGAGGTCAATCGTTACGGTTTCGGAGCTACAATATTCATCATAGTATTCGTAGGAGTAATCGCACTTTTCGCAGCTTACGTGAGTTGTGCATCCGTCCCAGCAATAGTCGCCGTCAAGCTCATAGTCATATACGAGCTCGTGCTGGCTTTCATCTGAATATTCTTTGCTTGTGGAATTGTAGTAATATTCAATGTCATCTCCGAATGCATAAACGCGTCCTTCGGGGTTTTCGAAAACGTTGAAGAAGAGCTCTACGTATTTTTCCGCAAGAATCGTAATAGGCCTGATTAACATGTCGCCTGCCAATGTCGCAGCGGTTGAAACGATAGGATTATCCTCTTCGTCGGAGTCGGTTTCAAACTCAAATACGATTTCCTTCTCGGTATCATCTTCGTATTTTGCGGTATATCCGGTGTCGGTTGCGATAAGTATAGCCACCTCGTCCGAAATTTCATTGATGAGTACCGTTACGTTTTCTCCGTCTATCACAGCTTGAGCTAACGTAAATCTGTAATAAATTTCCTCATAGCACGTTTCGTATTCGAGCCAACCGTCGCAGTTGGGGTAGAATAAAACGTAACTTAAGTTGTTGTAATTGGGCTTATAGAGAGAAATTTCAATTCCGTTATCGTAGTAATACTCTTCGCCCTTGAATTCAAAGTAGCCGCCGTACCAATATCCTGTTTCGAAGTAACCGTCTTCATCAAACATTTCATCCTCGGGAAGAACGATCTTGGCTTCTATCTCATCGACCATATCAGCCCAGGTTACGTTGATCTTCTCGTTGATAAGAATATCAATCGCAACGTTGAGGTATACCGTCGATGAATTTTCCATTTCGGTGCTAAACTCGTTTACGGCAAGGTTAACCGACTTGAGCATACCCGTGTAATCGGTAGAGAATGCAACGTAAAGATTTTCGGAGAGCATATCAATAACGCTGTCGACGCCCTTCTTGATATCCTCAGCGCCGTCCTCGTCTATCATCTTGTAAACGATGAGAGTGCGGAGGGGTGCAACGAAGCGGTCTTCAAACGTCTTAACGTAAGAATCATCCTCGGTTTCAAAGATGAGCATTCCTATAGTAACGTCTGCAAGCTTTTCGTTATCGAAGATAAGCTTGCTGATGTCCCAATTTTCGGGTGCGCCAGTCTTTGCGGCAAGCTCGTTGATCTTTGCGATAAGCTCAGCCGAGTTAAGTCCCATCTCGTCAACGTATGCGGGAATTTCGGATATCTTGAGGTTAAGTATCTCGATAGCGAAAGCTGCGATATCATCGAACGTACCCTCGCCGAAGTAAATGTCAATAAGCTCTGCAATAGACTTGGTAGCAAGGTTTTCGTTCAAGGTGTGAAGCTTGTCGAAATCAAGTGTTGCAACGAATGAGCCGTCTGCTTGCTCTTCGAGTGTGAAGATCATATTGAAGAGGCTTTCGAGCGCGCCGTCAACCTTATCGGAGTTAACGTCAACGAGAGTTTCGATAGCGGGAAGCACGGTATCCTTAACAAAGTTAAGAACGTCAACCGCTTCGTCCTCTATATCCATCTCTTCAAGAAGCGCTTCGATAATAGCATCTACAGCTATCTTTCCGTTGTAATCCTCGGAGGGATTCTCGAGCTGCTTGAGTGAGTAGTATGCATAGCCCTCGTGAATAACAGCAGCAAAGGTGTAGGTAGCCTTTGCATCGCGGATAGGTCCGTTGAATATCTCGATGCTACCCGTTGCTGCGCCGCCGAACTCGCCGTCCTCATAATAGAGGTTAAGCTCTGTAACGTTTAGCTGTTTAATGCTTCCGATAACCTTAAGCTCGTCGAGAAGAGTATCGTCGGGACGCTTCGCCTCAAAGGAAAGATCGCGGATCTTGATAGCAAATCCGTTTATGTTCTTCCAGGAGTTAACAAGGTTGAGATAGTAAGTATCTACCGAAGCCTTATCACCGCAGGTCTTGCAGTAGCCGTTTTCGTAAACGTGCTCGCCTGTTGCGGGAACTATGCTTACGTGAGTCTTGCCGCAAGAGCAGGTAGCGGTGCTTTCACCGTCAGCGCCGCAGGTAGCCTCTTTGGTAACGGTTGCGTTCTTGAATTCGTGAGCCGTAACGTCAGTCTTAGCTCCGCAAACGCATTCGTGCCAGTGGTTATTGTCATCGCTCTTCCATTCGGAGGAGTACGAGTGATCGGGTGTACCGACGGTGTCAACCTTAACGTCGGTATAGATCTCACCGCCGTAGGGAACAGCAGCGGTATAAGTGGTTTCCGTGAAGCTTGAGCAAGTACCGTGAACTATCTTAACGTTAACGGTTGCGGTAATGCTTTCCTTATGGTCAGCGTTACTTTCGCAAACGAGAACGAGAGTTGCGGACTTCTTGTCATTTGCCCAAGTCCATGTGGGCTTGTAGTTATGACCTGTTGCTGCAACGTAGTCACCTACGTAAGTATGATCGCAATTGTTGCAGTCGTAAGTTGTGTATCCTTCTGTATCGCAAGAGGGAGGAGTAACAACCGTGCTGTAATCGTGCGCTGCTTTACCGTGAAGCTCGGTGTATTCGTCGTCGCAGTTATCGCACTTGTAGACGGTATAGCCATCTTCTGTACAGCTTGAGGGCTTGCTGTCTTTTACGTTGTAACTGTGTCCGCTAGCCGCAACGTAAGTATCGATATAGCTGTAGTCGCAGTTGTCGCACTCGTGGAGAGTGTAGCCTTCTTCTTCGCAAGTAGGAGGAACTACGGTGTCGCTATATACGTGCTCAGCTCTCTCTAGGGAATACTCTTTGTATTCTGCTTCGCAGTTTTCGTTCTGACATACGTATTTTTCATAACCGTTTTCGGTACAGGTTGCTTCAACGTCCTCTGTTTTTAAGTAATTGTGACCTGTTGCCTTAACCTTGATGCTGTAAGTGTGGTTGCAGTTTCCACATTCGTAGTCGGTATGACCTGCAGTCGTACAGGTTGCTTCAACGTCCTCTGTTTTTAAGTAATTGTGACCTAAAGCATCTACTTCGTTGTCCGTGTAGCTGTGACGGCAACGGATACATACGTGAAGATCATAGCCTGCCTGAGTACAGGTTGCCTCAACGGTCTTGTGTGAGTAAACGTGACCGTAGAGAGCGCATCTTTCGGCGGGAGTAAGTCTTGTTACGGTGTAGTAAGAGAAGTGGTTGGTTTCGAAGGTTACGAATCCGTTATTATAGGTAGCCTTTATGGAAACGAGCTTGTGAGCCGCGTTCGTGCAAGCATCACCGTCGGTGCAGTCTTTATCCTGGCATTTATCGCTTATGTACCAGACTGCGATATTGTCTACGTCCTCTCCGGGCTTGAGCTCGTAGGGAAGAGTGATAGTTACAAAGTTACCCTCACCGAAATCGGAGATCGTATTATTCGAGCTATCCTTGATAGTGAAGTCGAATACGGGGTTATCTCCAACCTGCTCGATCTGCTCGGGAGTAAGACCGACATTTTCTTTGTCTACCTTACCGGCGGAAACCTTGATTTCCTCATTCGTTCCGATCTTATCAATTACGCCGTTGCCGAGCTGAATGTTGGCGTTTGTTCCGTCACCGACGTTGATCTCGAGCTCTTTATCCTTGAGATCTTCAGCCTTGGTGGAGTCGGTAGTACCGTTCGCAATGGTTACCGTCTTCGTTGTGCCGCAGTGCTCGCAGGTGTCGGTACGGGTGTTGCCGGAAGGAGTACCGGTTATCCACTTGTGTCCCGTTGCGTCCGCAGGAATGGGATCTTTTTCGGGTTTTTCATACGAGCACTTGCTACAGGTGAGAGTCTTTTCACCGTCATCCTTACAGGTTGCGGGCGTTGTAATAGAAGCTACGTAGCTGTGGTGGAACACGTGGTTGCCTTCAACTATCTCTGTGCAGTCACCGTTCTGGCACTCGTGCATCTGAATATACTCGCAGGTGTCGCCTATCTGGACCTCGTTTTCTATGGGTGCGCCAACGATATTGTGACCTAGAGGAGCGCCTACGTCATCGATATAATAGTCACCGCAAGCGCAGGTCATAGTAACCTTTTTGGCGTTAAGACAGGTTGCGGGAACAGAAGCGGTTTCATGGTAATCGTGCGAACCGAATCCTTCGACGAGGAAGCGGTCATTGGAGTCGGTGCTTATCGCGCCGCAAGAGCAGGACTTATAGAAATATGCTACGGCGTCGCAGAGAGAGGTGGGATCCTTTGCTGCCGCAAGAGTGAATTCCTGATCGTAAACGTGATCTCCTACCTCGCCGTACGTGAACGTATCAACATTCTTGTCGCTTACAGCTCCGCATTCGCAAGACTTAAAGTAAACAGCGGGACTCTGGCAGTTAGCCTCGGACTTAAGCGTGCTTACACCGTTAACCTCGGTCAATTCTTGATTAAAGGTGTGAGGAAGAGCAGTTCCGCTTGTGAAGGTATCCGCGTCGGACGCGCTTACAGCGCCGCAAGAGCAGGACTTGAAGTAAATAGTCGCGCTTGCGCAGGATGCGGGAGATTTCAGAGTTTCAGCCTTAACAACGTTCTGATCGTAGGTGTGAGGTGCGGGGTCACCACTTGTGAACGTATCGCTGTTGTTGGGGCTTATCTTGCCGCAAGAGCAGGACTTATAGTAAACTGCAGCCGACGTGCAGGTCGCGGGATCCTTCAGGGTGCTTGCGTTTGCAGTTTCCTGATTGTATGTATGAGGGAGCGGGTTACCGCTTGTAAACGTGTCGGTTGAGCTTATCTCGCCGCATTCGCAAGACTTATAGTAAACCGCAGCCGCAGTACAGGTTGCAGCAGTCTTGAGCGTGCTCTTTCCGTCAACCTTGAGCAACATCTGGTCAAAGGTGTGGGGGAGAGGATTGCCGCTTGTAAATGTTGCGTCGGTGCCTACCTTGCCGCATTCGCAGGACTTGTAGTAAACTGCAGACGCCGTGCAGGTCGCCGCAGATTTGAGAGCCTCGGGCTTAACGGTGCTCTTGTCATAGGTGTGCGCGATAGGGTCGCCGCTCGTGAACGTTGCGTCGGTGCCTACCTTGCCGCATTCGCATGACTTGTAGTAAACTGCAGACGCCGTGCAGGTCGCCGCAGATTTGAGAGCCTCTGCTTTTACGGTATTCTTGTCGTAAACGTGTGCCTTGAGCTCACCGTACTCGGAATTACAAACAGAGCAAACTGCCTTCTTCATGCAGGTCGCTGCCGTTCCTTCCGTGTGTCCGAGAGCTTCGCCCTCGGTTTCGGAGCATTTAGCGCATGTCTTGGGTGCTGTGCAGGTTGCATCCTGCCAATCATGGTTGCAGTCTCTTGTGAGAATAACAGCAGTTGTTATTCCGCCCGCAACAACCAAAAGTGATAGCAAGCAAATAAGAATTTTCACCTTATGAGGTGCGAGCTTTGCCATCAGCATTTTGAGTTTTCCTTTCATAAAAGCCTCCTTGAAATGTTTTATCTATGTAAAACAACACGCTTGCTCGAAACGGGTAAGTGTATTGTGTAATTTTTGAGGTCACCTAATATTACAATAGATGTACATAACCGTCTTCGATAACTGACATAAATGAGTTTGTGTTAATTATTCAAAATAAGTGAAAAGATAAAAAACCTTTTTTTCGCTTGACTTAAAATATTTAAAGTGCTATAATTAAAATTAGTCTTTAATTATAACCGCCTATTGTAATAATAGGCGGCTATTTTATACAAGAAGCAATTTTCCGAGTTTATTCATCATTGCCTTTTTATGCTCGGTCATAGAGTGAACGTATCTGTTCAGAGTCACCGTTGACGATCTGTGTCCAAGCAGCTCCGAGAGGGTTTTTACGTCCATACCGCATTCGAGAGCTCTCGTCGCAAACGTATGCCGCAGAGCGTGAAATCCTCGGTGAGAGATACCAAGCTTTTGAAGTAAAGCCGCAAACGTTCGCTGATATGATCTCACCGAGATCGGCTCTTTACCGTTCGATATAACGTAATCGGACGCGGAGCTTCTCTTTAAATCTCGAAAATAGGGAATAAGCTGCTTTGGCAGCGGTACCGTGCGAATTGATGAATGAGTTTTTGGAGAATCGGTTATTCGGCGGAACAAGCCGTTTTTGTCCTTTCCGTAATAACAGGTTTTAGAGATTTCGATATCTCCGCGGCTCAAATCAAGATCTGTCCATTCGAGGGCGAGTAGCTCTCCTATGCGCAGACCCGTGTACAGACAAAGCAGTATTCCCGAAAGCTTCGGCTTGCACGAGGACAGTATATGTGCCTCGATGCTTTTTTGCTCCGAGAGGGATAAGCACTCTATCTGTTTCTCTCTTTGCTTCGGGCGGATTATTTTATTACTCGCGTTTTCCGAGGTAAGCCCTATAGCGTGTGCGGTTTTGAATGTGCTTTGCAGCACCGTTATTATGGAATTTACCGAGTTTGGCGAAAGAGCGCCTCCTGTTCTTATGTTTCCCGACTTCAGTAGCGACGTGACGAAGCGCTGGAGAATATACGGGGTTATTTCGCTTATATCGTAATTCCCGAGCGCAGGCTTTACGTGCTGCTCGATGATCTCGGTATAACGCGTAAGAGTTCTTTGCTTTGTGGACTGAACGTAGTTTTCAAGCCAGATGGTTAGCCATTCCTTGTACAACATAATATCACTTCCTTTTTTAAATTTGAACTTCAGTATTTTGAGAAGCTGCATGGCGCGGGCGCGGCCCCCGGTTTATTATATCATTTTGCTCGCAAAACTATTACATCACCGCCTTAATTGGATTTTTTATCAAAAAACTACAGTCGCAGTATATTATTTTATATAAATATGTAAAAACCGTGGCGGAGAATATACCGTAAACTCTCGAAGAAGCAAATTTTGATCTAAATGTAAATAATTATATTCAAAAAACGCAAAAAACGAGCAGATACGAAGATAAATCTTTCGCATTTGCTCGTTTTTTGTTAATAAGAATATATTGATTATTTTAAAAATTCTGAATAATAAAAACAATTTTGCGCGTCAGTTTTTCATTATGACGTGATCAAGCGGTTTTAATTACACTTATCAAAGAATCCATTCGATCACATTCGCCGAGATAGATATCCGAGGCGGCTCGGAGGCGCTCTTGCTCAAAATTGTACTTGTCATAGATGCCTACCGTGTTAAATCCTACGGATTTTGCCGTTTCGAGGGCAACGAAGGAGTCTTCAAATACGCAGAGCTCGTCACAAGAAATGTTCATTTCGGTCATTGCTTTTACGTAAATGTCGGGTTTATCCTTGCCAACTCCGATATCAGCGCAGGAGAGAATAACGTCGAAGTATTTTAATAAATCATGGCATTCAAGCGCATATTTGATTGCGGGCATAGCTGTTGCAGACGCGAGACACATTTTTACGTTTTGTTCTTTGAGATAATCGAGGTACTCACGCGCGCCGGGCTTGACCTTAGCAATATTCTTGTAAAAGTCGTTTATTCCGTCGCTTGTGAAACGAATAAAATCTTCAACCTTTACGTCAAGACTGTAATACTCTCTGAAGTACGTCATAGCATCGACGAATATCATTGTTCTTACCTTTTTGTCAACCTCTTCGGTTGGTCTGAAGGTGGAATCGTTCATATATTCCTCGCCAATTCTTTTCCAAAGATAGTCCCAGAACATCAATGAATCAACGATGGTTCCGTCCATATCAAATATAGCGCCCTTTATCTTCATACGTCCTCCGATTGGTTTAATTATATTCTCCGAACTATTATATCACGAAAAAACGGAGTTGTAAAGGGCTTGGCATAGAGAAGTTTTTATTTTAATTCTTGCTTTTGACCGTAATAGGCATCCTTTCCGTGCTTGCGGAAATAATGCTTATCAAGAAGCGGTTGCTTTATTTTTTGTGCGGTCGGGTTTAAAGCTTCCGTTATATGAGCCATTTTTGCTACCTCTTCCAAGGTGACGGCGATCTCTACCGCTGCTTCGGGCGTTTTACCCCATGTAAAAACGCCGTGATTCTTAACAAGAGCTGCGGGTGTGGCGTTAAAGTCGGTAACCGTTTCGTAGATCACCTTTCCCGTGTTCCACTCATAAGCGTTGACGATTTCATCTTCCGTCAACTCACGGGAGCAGGGGACGTTTCCGTAAAAGGCATCGGCGTGGGTGGTTCCGTATGCTACTATCTCGCGGCCGCTCTGCGCAAAGGCTGTCGCGTAGGTGGAGTGGGTGTGAACGATACCGCCGAGGCTTGGGTGCTGCTTATAAAGGTAAAGATGAGTCGGAAGGTCACTCGACGGTCTGTATTCTCCCTCTACCGCGTTTCCGTCGGCATCTACGACTACCATATCCTCCGCTTTCATAGTATCATACGGAACTCCGCTCGGCTTTATGACGATAAGTCCCGTATCGCTATCTTTGCCCGAAACGTTTCCCCAAGTCAATACCACAAGACCGTGCTTCTTTAATGCGATATTCTGTTCAAAAACTCTTTGTTTTAATTCTTCAAGCATTATAATATACCTCCGATGCGAGCTTTTCCACGGCAAGACCCGACTTGTATTTTTTCATAAAAGAGTCAAACGAGTTCAATTCATCTTCGTCGGCAGAAACTGTGACTTTTTCGGTATCACGGAAAATATCACAAAGATATCTCTCAAGATCTCCGCCGTTGTCAAGGCGGAATTTAGCTAAAAGAGCAATACCGAACGCGCCGCCCTCTGCTGAGTTTTTCATAACGGTGACGGGTGCGCCGAGCGCAGCTGACATTGCGCTCTGCCCGACCTTTGGAGTCTTGAAGAATCCACCGTGACCAACCACGGTGCTGATCGTTACGTGTTCTTTATCCAATATATCGCAACCTATCGAAAGAGCGCCGAGAGCGGAATAGATATGCATTTTCATAAAGCCTGCGAGTGTGAGCTTGGTATCGGGGGTACGAGAAATAAGAGGAATTCCGCGTGCTATACCTACTATCGGCTCACCTGCGAGAAAGTTGTATCCGATAAGACCGTCGCACGCACCGTCTGCTTCGGAGGATTTTTCATAAAGCGCGCCAAAAAGTGATGAGCGGTCTATCTTCCCGCCGCCAAGCGAGATGACCTCCTCGAAAAGATTTGCCCAAGCAGTTATTTCGGATGCAAAATTGTTAACGTGTACCATAGCTACGGGCGCTCCGTGCGGAGTTGTGACTATGTCTATCTCTTTGTAATAAGTGGAGAGAGGCTTCTCCATCACTGCCATAAGAAACGCCGACGTGCCTGCCGAAACGTTTGCGGTTCCGACGGCTACGCTGTTTGTTGCCACCATACCTGTCCCTGCATCGCCTTCGGGAGGGCAGAGAATAACGCCTGCTTTTAAGTCGCCCGTTGGGTCGAGCCATATTGCACCCGCTTCGGTGAGCGTTCCTGCGTCCTCCCCCGCCGAGAGTACCGTCGGGAGCAGACTCTCAAATGGGGTAGATATGCCATTTTTAGTCAATATTGAATTGAAAGTTTTGAGCATATTTATATCGTAGTTACCGCAATCAATTGGGAACATGCCGGAAGCATCGCCTACACCAAGCACTGTATTGCCGGTTAACTTGTAATGAACGTAGCCCGAAAGCGTTGTGAGAAAATTTACGTCCTTCACGTGAGGCTCATTTTTGAGAACGGCTTCGTAATAATGCGACACGCTCCAACGCATAGGAACGTTAAAACCAAATAATTTTGTCAGCTCTGTTGCCGCTTTTTCTGCGTTTGTGTTTCTCCAAGTTCTGAATGGCACGAGAAGCTTGCCGTCTTTATCGAAGGCGAGGTAACCGTGCATCATAGCCGATATTCCTATCGCGTCTATCTTTGTCAGTGCCGCACCGAATCTTGCTTTATAATCCGAAGCGAGTGCGGCATAGCTCGCCTGCAATCCTTTTTCAACACTCTCAAGAGAATAGGACCACAGCCCGTCTATCAAAACGTTTTCCCATTCATACGAGCCTTGGGCAATAACGTTGGCAGCTTCATCTATAAGCACCGATTTTATTCTCGTTGAGCCGAGCTCTATACCAAGTATTTTTTTCATATATCCCCTTTGTTATATATTTGAAAGTGATTTCTTTTACCATTCTCTTTTTGTAAGCGCCACGCCAAAGGGAGGTATACTGTCTATGTCCTCGTCCTTGATAATATCATGACACTTAAGATCAACACTTTCGTACCCGTGATTGAGGTACAGAGTATATTCACCCATATCAACCTCTTCGAGATTCGGTGCGATCGGCTCTCTGTAATCTATATGCTGTTTTATAATATCAAGGTAAATATCAGCTGACGTATTGCTGTAAAATCCGAGATAGTAAACGTTGTTATATCGCGAAATTGCACACTTATCTTTACAAAATCCATCTGTATATACACCGACAGCATCAGCTTTTTCAGGTGCGATCATTTCGTAATAATCGCTTACAGCATAAGTTTTACCGTTATAGATAAAACTTTGACTCTCGTGCGCAGGCAAAGTGGTAAACCAATCAACTGCACAGCCCGTAAGATTTCTGAATATGCCGGGGGCTTTGCTCGGGCGGTAGCGTACGTTTTTGTCTTTAACACCGCTTCTCGCGGAAATTATTGTTGTTCCGCCACCCTCGTTAAATTCTTTGAGCTTTTGTACAAGCTCTTCCGTTGCTACCGTGATATGAGGAATAATTATTACCTTGTATTTTTTAAAATCATCATCCTCGCTTATAAGGTCTGCGTGTACGTTTTTCTTATTAAGCTCACCGAAGATAAATCTTGCGTCACTTTTAGCAAAGCTTTCAGCCTTGTCGGCACAAGTGTTATGATAGTCGTAATATATCGCCACGTCGTGCTTGGGACGATTGTTAAGGAATAGATCACCAAGCCTATTAAGCTCGCTTGCGATCCCGCGTATCTCACGGCTTCGGTAATTCTCCTTGCCGTCGTGATCGTATATACCGTACCAAAGCTGCTCCGCGCCAAAAAGTGCCGTGCGGTATCTGAAGTAAAGTACGCCCGTAGCACCGTGTGCTATATCCTGGTAAGTCCAAAGCCGTATCTGTCCGGGTATCGGAGTCGGAAGCAGATACGAAAGCTGACCGCCGGGGCCGGATTGCTGCTCAAGCACAAGGTATTTCTCCGTGCAGCTTCGCGTTTGTGCCAACCGATAGGCAACGCATCTTCCGAGCGCCTTTTGATTTTTCTCCTGAAAGGCGGGGTAACTGTCAAATGAAAGAAAGTCAAGGCATTCCCGTGTCAGCTTTTTGTAATCGACGTTTTCAAAATAGCCGTTGTGTGTAATAAACGCATCGGGCATATATTTTTTGATTATCTTAGTTTGCACCGAAGCGAAGCCGACGACGGTATCCGATAAGAACAGATAATAGTCGGTCAGCCACGAGGGGTTGTCATGCGCGGGATTAGGTCTTGGACAATGTACTTGAGAGAAGCTGACGAAATCAAGCGACCAGAATACGGTTCCCCAGCATCTGTTAAGCTCCTCTATCGTTCCGTATTTTTGTTCGAGCCAAATTCTGAACGCGGCATCGTCCGTCTCGGAATAGCTTTCTTTTCTATGGCAATTTAACTCGTTGTCGATCTGCCAGCCTATTACGTTTTTGCATTTTGCAAACCGCTTGACCATTGCTTCGGTTATCTTTGCGCAATACTTAAGGTAGATTTCGGATGTATGGTTATGGTGCTGTCGGCTTCCGTGATGCATTAATGTGCCATCCTTTGCTTTTGCAAGCACCTCGGGATATTTATCTGTGAGCCATTTTGGAGGAGCAGCCGTGGGAGTCCCGAGGATAACGTCTATACCGAGCTTTTCGGCATACTCCACGGCTTCTGCGATTATGGAAAAGTCATATTCTCCTTCCGTACGCTCATATATGCTCCAGCTGAACTCGCCCATACGAATACAGTTAAATCCGAGTCCTTTTATGCGATCAAGGTCACGCTCCATTTCGTTCCT
Organism: Clostridia bacterium; assembly: GCA_017411605.1. Taxonomy (GTDB): domain Bacteria; phylum Bacillota; class Clostridia; order Oscillospirales; family CAG-272; genus UBA1740. Next base: position 52,074 of record JAFQPR010000052.1, read on the forward strand.
TTCCCAATGCTCGGGATAGTAACAGCAACCGATCAAAAACTTATTCAACATATTTTTGTTCCCTCCTGACTTTTTTACGTTAACGCAGTTTCCAAAGAAGAGTGATTATCGTAAGCTTTTCTTTGAGAACTCAACAGCAGCTTATTGTATCTCCATTATCCTCTATTTGGCAAAACTCGGGATGCTCATATCCCTTTTTGTTTGGAGTGTGATAAGTAAAATACGTCTTACCCTTGTCATTGAATATCATACCGTGGCCACCGTCGTTTGTGATAAGAGGCTCGATGTGCTCAAATTCCGTACCGAGTTTTCCATCTTTAAATCTCACTATGAGCTCGGCGTAATTATCGTCAATAAAGCTCGACCATATCATCAAAAGTTCCCCTGTTTTTGAACGGTACATAAATGGACCGTCGGTAACGAAATGTCTGCTCTCACCGTTACTATCTTCTTTGTCGGCGTTTTCCACACCCGAAAACGAAGATGCCGCAAATACGGTCACCGCCTCTCCTACGGAGGCACTCAGGTCGTTGTTTAACCGAATGTAGCACATAGTTCCATCTATTATTTGTGTATGCTCATGGCAGAACACAAGATAAGGTACTCCGTCCTCAACGTACAACGTTCCGTCAAGACACTCCCAACCGTCGGGTGTCAAGGACTTCTTGCTGTGTGGCACGAATGGGCCGATAACACTATCTGAGCAAAGCGAAAATGTACCGCGAAGCCCGTCGTCCTTTATAAAGGTTGCGAGCATATAATACTTTCCATTGTATTTGTGCACCTCGGGCGCCCAATTTGAGCCTTTGTTCAGCCCGTATCTTTCCGAATTAAAGCACTCTACGGGATCGCTCCAATTTTCCATATCCTCGGATATATAAACGTCAAAGCCGCCCGTGCATATTCCGAAATTGTTGGCTCTTGTACCAAAAAGATAATATTTTCCATCCTCACAGACCACAAACGGGTCACGGATATTTATTTGTTCTTTTTTCATTTTCACCTCAAGTCAAATTCGACACATCGATTTATTTCAGCTTCCATACAAGATCGGATATCATCAGCTTTTCTTCAAGTGCTTCTACTGTCGTATTCTTGTTTATATGAACGAACTCGACGCCGAGCATATTTGCGAAATCCTTCATCATTTCTGCGCTGACGTCATAAGAAAGCACTGTGTGATGTGCTCCTCCTGCAGTTATCCAGCACTCAACGCCGGTGATGAGGTCGGGCATAGGACGCCACATAACGCGAGCAACGGGTAGATTGGGCATATCCAAGATGGGTTTTATACACTCGATATCCTGGCATATAAGGCGAAGTCTTCCACCCATATCAACGAGGCTGACGACGATCGCGGGGCCTGCCTTGCCTTCAAATACAAGTCTTGCGGGGTCTTTTTCGTTCATTCCTATGCCGAGGTGATGCGTTTCTATTCGTGGCTTATCCGCAGCAAGACTCGGGCAAACCTCAAGCATATGAGCTCCCAAGCTATACTCGTTTCCGTCCTCGAGATGATACGTGTAGTCTTCCATAAAAGCTGATGCACCGTTACCGTCTTTGCCCATAGCTTTCATAATGGCTGTCATTGCCGCGACCTTCCAGTCACCCTCGCCACCGTAGCCGTAGCCCTTTGACATAAGGTGCTGAGATGCGAGTCCGGGTAGCTGCTCCATTCCATAAAGATCTTGGAATGTGTTGGAAAATGCCATACAGCCCTCTCTTTTGAGCATTTTTTCCATAGCTATCTCTTCTCTTGCCTGATAGCGTATTGACTCGATATTATCGGTCGCAATATCATACTTTGACTTATATTCCGTCATAAGAGCATTTATTTCCGTATCCGTTACGTTTCCCATTTCTTTTACAAGGTCGCCGACAGCCCAGGTGTTTACCTGCCAGCCGAGCTTTGCCTGAACCTCGATCTTGTCGCCCTCTGTAACTGCAACCTCACGCATATTATCGCCGAAGCGCATAACCTTGAGCTCGCGTGATACTGCAACGCCTACGGCGGCTCTCATCCAGGAGCTGAGCTTATCAATAACGCGCGCGTCCTTCCAATAACCTGCGATCACCTTGCGCGGGATACGGAGTCTTGCGGCAATAAAGCCGTGCTCTCTGTCACCGTGCGCCGCTTGGTTGAGGTTCATAAAGTCCATATCTATTTCTTCGTTTGGGATATCTCTGTTATATTGCGTAGCGAGATGGCAATACGGCTTTTGCAGATTTGCAAGTCCGTTTATCCACATTTTTGACGGAGAAAACGTGTGGCACCAGGTGATAATTCCCGCGCAGCTCTTGTCGTAATTTGCCGCGCGGATCACCTCAGATATCTCTCTGTTGCTTTTTGCTGTACCTTTATATATAAGCTCGTTCGGAAGACCTGCAACGGAGTTCAGATATGCTGACATTTCCGCGGCACGGGAATCGACGGTTTTTAATACGTCATCTCCGTAAAGACACTGACTTCCGACCAAAAACCAAAAACATCTTTTCATTTATAAACACCTCCAAAAATACATTTATGATATCATAGTATAAAATAATCTATGTTCTTTCAAGAAGTCTGTTATTATGGTATGGACATTTATTAATCTTGATGCTATAATATAGTTAAATGGGAGGTGAGGATCATAAAAACGGTATATGAAACGAGTGGTATCAATGAAAATGCACACGTCAGCTGTATAAAATACAGAAATTTGAACAATATTTCTCATTATCACAGCGATTACGAGCTGGTCTTTATTAATAAGGGTAATGCGAAAATTATGATAAATGAGAAGATTTTTAATCTTGAAGCGGGAGAAAGTGTCTTTATACACAGCAACGATATTCATTATATAAACTCGGGAAAAAACGATATTATTACAGTTCTCAAAGGAGATAAAAAATATTTTGAAGCCATATTTACAGGGAAGAGAGTTTTATCACATTATCTTTCGCACTCTTCCGACATGGAAGGCAATCTTGAAACTGCCCGAGTTGAGCTTTTGGGCGGTTTGATAGGCTGCGGAGAAATGGCGGATAGTATTGCGATGCAGATATTTATAAAAATGCTTCGCAGAGAGGTCACGGTTGCCTTTGAAAAGAACATTGACCGCGTACCGGACAACGCAGCCTTATATCATAAAATATCTAAGAAGATTTCGGATGAATATAATACGCTCACCTTTTCCGATATGGCTGAATACATGCATTTTAGCGAGCCGCATTTTTCTAAGGTCTTTCATAATATCTTCGGAATGACGTTTACACAGTATATTAATGCAGTGAGAATTGCTGCTGCTGTGGAAAATATAAGGGAAGGGAAGCTTAATATAACGGAGATTTCTGCTTTTTGCGGGTTTAATACGATACGCAATTTTAACCGCGTTTTCAAAAGACTTACGGGATATTCGCCTCGTGAGTTACCTTCGGATTACGTGTTTTTATATAGCTTGAAAGAAGGGCATGGCCTTAACCCTACGCTTAACTCCACAGAGATAATTGAATAGCAAAAGTAAATAATAATTTACAAAACTCGCAAAAAAATGAACAACACCCCAAAATAATGTTTTTGATTATATATAAATCAGAAAAAGACTCGGTTCTGTATTTGAACCGAGCCTTTTTTATAGTCTTTGAATTTTAAATTTTCTTTAGTCTGATAAGGTATGACGTGAAGTTTGGAAGAGATAACTCTATCTTGAAGCGGTCACCGTAAAAAGATTTATACTAAAAAATTATACATCGGATTAATAGAGAAACGCTTCTCGATATTCCATTTTTTAAGAAGACTTTCCTCGGTTTCGACAAGTGCTTTGTAATAAACTCGCAATTCGTCGATGCCGAAAAGAGCCGTACCGCCATCTGTCCAAACCTCTTCAAAGAGAATGGAATTGTAACGGTCACGAAGGTCGACCATGTCCCGGCGCACACCGTGACGGCTCACTATTTCTTCGAGAACATCTATGGAAAGGCATAAATATTTTTTATGATCCGTTTGCAACTTTGAGTTCTTGCTTATCTTCCAATCGTAAAAACAACTTGACGCTTTTATATTGTACGCCCTGTAAAGAATTCGCAGATTTGCCGTTGTTTCGTTTCCCGATAGCTTGATTTCGTTTAGCAGCTCAATAGCCCGCGAGCTTAATTGCTGCATCTCGTTTACTGCGGCGACGGCATCTCTTTGTATCAACGGACTGTTGCAAAGAGGTGCGGTTTTATCTATAACAACCTCAATGCTGTATTCTTCATCTTTTGTCAGAATTGCTTTTGCTATGCATATCTCTGCGGTGATCGCTTTTATCTCGTTCGTTTTATCCGGTATCTTTTCGAGTAAGATCAGCGCGTTCCGAAGGGAATTTGCTGAAGCTCTGCGAGCCTGATAATCTGAATTTTCCATAAACATTGAGCCTTGGTAAAGTAAGCTTTTTGCCAAGGCAACGATTGTTTCTGCGGATGGGTAAGACTCGTATAAAAATTCAGCGAAAAGCGGAAGATTTCCTTCGAGGTCTGCAACTGTTTTTGTAAGATAATTGCTCGATGAAGATTCGTCACCGCATACATCTTGTGAGGTAAATAGAAAATCTTTATCAAGCGAGTCGTAAAGATAATGATCGCCGAGAAGCTCGCTTTGATAATCAATAAGCTCGAGCGACGAATAAATAAGTTCAAGACCGTGCGCTTTTCTTTGATAGCTGTAGCGAGCGGTGTATCTCAAATCGTAAAGCTTTCGGATATATCTCAGCTTCCAACGAATAGCCTCTTTATAATCCGCCTCGACACAGTCGCCGAATCGATAGATCTGATAGAGCTTGTTCATTGCCTTGTGATTTCCCGCATTTGCCGATCTGAGAATCATCTCGAAACCAAGCTTGGCGTCGTGCGGGGCGTTAACACCCATAAAATAAGCGAGCCCGATAAAATAATCTTTTTCGTCCTTTGTCAGTTTCGACTCTTTGGTATGATTTTTGATCTCGCTCCCTAAAACGTCAACAATTGTTTGCTTATCTGCTATATTTATACAAGTATCCAGCTTGTCTAGCACGTCTGAAAGCCGGTTTTTATCTGTGGGAATTAATTCTATAGGAATAACTCTTTTGCCGTAGCCCAATGCTTTTGGATATTCCTTTTTTTCTACGTAGTTCGGCTTGTTCAATACGTTTGGAGTAACTGCGAGTGCCATAAAGTCACAATCCTTTATGGCGGCAAGTATTTCGCTGTTGAATTTTTCACCGGAGGTCAGATAATCGTCGAACCAGATGCCGACGTTTTTGAAAGCGCCGTGTATTAATTGGATAAGCTTCTTTGCGTGTTTGCGGTCGCGCTTTCTGTAGCTTAAAAATATCTTTGCATCGAAGGATTTTGTAATTTGTTTTTTTAGCTTTTTATCCGCGAAAATGAGAGTGATAAAGCGTTCTATCTTTTCTTCAAAATTTTCGTCGTTCTTTTTGATAACGTGAAGCTTTCCGCAGATATCATTAAACCTGTCTGTAAGGTCTTCTTTTTCTAAGAGAATGAGTGTGGGTACGTGGTGTTCTTTTGCGTATTTCAGATCTACGTTAAGCGCTCTGTTGTTTTTGTCGAGAAATTTTTCGGTTACGGGTAAGATGAAAAGTCGCATATCGGAAATAGTCTCGTTGAAAGCGGTTTTAGAAATATTTTCTTCCGCGTTTTCATCGTAGTACCAAAGCGCAAGGTCTGGATTGATTTTGAAAATGAGCTTTGATATGCTGGCGGTATACTCATCAAGCTCGGACCCGTGTGCGCAAAGATACACCTTATGCTTTCCGTTAGGGGAAGAATTATTAAAAGTGAAACAACCAAACTTACCCATATACGTACTCCTTTTTTAAATAATTACGTAATAAGTATAGCATATTATTTGGAATAATCAAGATTTTAAGAGTAAATTATAATTCTGTGTAAAAATGGGCTTTCGTCTTTAGGCGTAACCGAATAAAAAAGGTAGAGATATTGTTTTCACAGTACCTCTGCCGTACTTTTTATGAAATTAATCCGCATTAAACAATTGAGATGAGCGCGCGGATCCCCATAACGAACACAGCTATGGTAAGTCCGAGATAAAGAAAGACTGTGAAAATTTCAAGGAATATATGCTCTGCCATTTCTTCTTTGAATATCTCTTTGCCCTCCTTGCTTTCCATAAGAACGGGGGATGTTTCATATTCCTTCCAATAGTAATACTTTTTTGACCATCCTTTTGCTATGGTATATATCATAAAAACGGTGAGCACAAGTGAAACAAAGCCGAGGGCAACGTATGTCCATCCGTAGATGAGGCTGTTATTACGGTTCAAGCCGCCTATGATTATACATGCGATCAAAATTATGGAATAGATGATGGAGACGGTACGGAAGATGATATATTTCTTTTTTGCTTCGCGTTTCGCCCGTTTTGCCGCGGGATTCTCAAAATTCGGAGTGTTTACTCTGTAACGTGCCATACTTTTGCCTTTTTTTAAAAATTATAGTACATACTGATTTGTTTTTTAAAAAAAGAAGAAACAAATCAAGTCATAGTTACCGTTTGAAGCTCTCCGTTGCGTATAGGAAGCTCATCTATGCATAATCTGCGATGATGGCGATTTGTGTCTCCTATCGCGCGTCTATGATATGCAACGTACCACTTTCCACGATAGCAAAAAGCACTGTTGTGACCGGGGCCATTAGCAATTTCATCCGCTTCGAGTATATCTCTGTAGTAAACGAAGTTACCGAACGGTGTGTCTGAAACAGCTGCCTTAACGCGGTAAGTGCTGTTTGTCCAAGAACCCGAAGAATACATAAGATGATATTTGCCGTTTATCTTCATAACGAAGGGAGCTTCAACGTAATTTTCGGGCGTAAGCTCTTTTGCAACGCCACCGAAGCTTGGTTCGGGCATAGGCATAAATCCGTTCATATCGTCGTTCATTTTGCATACCATAAGATGTCCCCATCCGCCGTAATACAGATAAACGCTTCCGTCATCATCTAAGAACAGATGCGCGTCGATTGGCTGTGCATTGTTGTAAATGGAATTCAGTAGAGGCCTTCCGTCTTCAAACACGTTTTTGAACGGTCCTGTCGGAGAAGAGCTTTCGCCGATATAAAGTCCGCCGATCTCATCCTCGGAGTGAATATCATTTGCCGCGAATATGATATAGTATTTTCCGTTTTTGTCGATAACCGTAGGCGCCCACACCGCTTTTTCAACACCCTTGTAGGTAGCTATATCGAGAATGCCGTAATAGGTCGTGAAGTTTTCAAGATCGCTCGTTGTTACGAGATCAAGATTGAGCTGATCCTCATACTCTCTCGAGCGTGTAACATATATATAAACCGTGTCACCGTAAACGCGTGATTCAGGGTCTGCGTACCAGTTTTCGGAAATTGGATTTTTCATAATTACCTCTTTTTATTAAATTGTTTTGTATATATAATTTTAGCATATTCATTTCAAAAGCGCAAGAGTAATAGTATACTAAGTTCGAGAAATTCTTTGCTTGCTGCTGTGCCGATACAATAGATGTTAATTTGTATTATATTTTTAATTTTGTTATGCGTTTTTCAATGAATTCTCAAAATTTTGTATTAGAAATAACGATATTATATTAAATACAGATTGTAATAATTATTGTTATATGATATAATAATGGTTATAGTAAGTCGAAATAGCATGATTTCACGCTATTTCGACACAATATCTATGATATTGTGCCAAATTTTTTATAAAAATTTGGACTAACCCATTGCAATGATATAGATACAAAAAGCCACTTGGGGCTTTTTG
>JAFQPR010000053.1 GCA_017411605.1 Clostridia bacterium
AAAATCAACAAATGAGCTAAGAATATGTGTTATAAGGTTGAAATTCTACGAATTTCTCCATCAAATTAAAGTCATTTTCTATTTGCGTTTCCCTCCCTCGACATAATTTTATACGCCTCACAGGTGGGAGAACGCAAATTATCGCTCTAAATCCTCCTAGCCCCTTAGCGCAAAAAGATGCTCTTCCAAAATTGGCGGAAGAGCATCTTTTGCTTTTTATTTGAGTAAATGGTTTTTGTTTTCGGTTATAACTTGTCTTCTTACCGTTTTTATAACGAAAAAGGCAGTAGACAAATAATATTTTTTAGATAGATAATTAATAGTCAAGGCTGCTGCCCGAGGCGGCGAAGATCTTCTCTGCCTTCGGGTATTTCGCGAAGAGCGCGGCTTTGCCCTCTGGGACGCAGTAGCATCGTCTGACAATGGTATCACGCTCGGGGGCGTGGTTGCCACGGTCTATAGGAAAGTCGGTATAGATGCCATGGATATAGTTATGATGCGTAAACTGGTCAGGCACGTGGAACTGCGAGAATACGGGCAGACGCACGCCGAAGATAACGTTATCATAGCACTCCCAATTGGTCGATGATCCGTCCATATAATATCCGCGCTTCGAGTGGTCCTTATACATTTCCCTCTCGGCATAGTTATCGTGCATAAAGTTGAACTGACCGCCGCGGCCCCAGGCGCAGTTTGCGCCGAGAACGTAGATAGCCGCGCCGTCACGCATAAGCTGCATAAAGTCGATTATCCTGTTATAGGCGATCTCGGCATCGCGGAGATTGACCTTCTCACCGAGCGAGTAATGCACTCGGCTCCAGCCCCAACCGACGGTTATACCCGAGTATGCCGTGTTCTCTATCGTATTATGCAAAATGCGAAGTCCGTCTACCATACTTATATAAATTCCGCCTGACGCGGGATAGCCGTGACCTATCGTGTGCAATCTATTATTTACAATTTCAATATCAAAGTTGCGGTTTTCAGGCTTCTCCCAGGCAGTCGTTCTGTTTCCTATAACGATAGCGCTCATCTGAATTCTGTAAAATTTCGAGTTTCTGATACGGACTCGGTTACTGCTATCCGTCATAAGGATTCCGTTTCCGCCAAGGTCTCGGAAGATGCATCCGTCGGCGATAAAGCTCTTGACGTTTTTCGTAAGGATTGCCGTGTGCTTCAAAAGTCCGAAGCGTTTTTCTGCATTCGACTGGCAAGCAAAATACATATGCTCGCATATAAGCTTTGAGCCAAAGCCCGTGAAGGTAAGGTCTTGGAAGGTGAAGTTTTCAATGCCTGAGATAACGATGCCCACCTCAAGCGTCGGATACGATAAGCTCACGTCTCCGATACTCTCCCCATCTGCCGTCATATAGTAAAGCTCGCCCGTCTTTGCGTGGTAGCAATACGTACCCGGGGTAAGGTATGCAGGATGATTCGTTAAGTGCATCTCGCGGTTGCGGACGTCGATCAACGAGTGCCTATATTTAATAAAATCCGCATGGTTATCACCCGCGAGGGTTATACGGAAATATCGCGCTCCATCGTGCTCTGCTACGTCCGAGGTGTCGATCGTGCCAACGGGTGCGTTGCACCACTCCCACTCAAGGAACATAGTGAGCTCCGCGCCCGATAGGTCACCATAGTCGAGAAGCGGCTTTGCCACGTCCTCACGGACGAACAGACACCTTTCGTTCTCGGGATTGGAATAATTCTTACCATCGGGCATACCGAAGGGATGAACAAAGCACTCGCTCTTTGCGATTTTAAGCTGACGTCCCTTTGAATAAAGCTCGCGGAATACGGGGTATTTACCGTTCGCCCGAGGCGTGAAACGGTATCTATAAACGCCATCCGATATCTTCTCAAATCCATCGGTATTTATTTCCTTCAAGGAATGGATAACGGGAGCTTCTCCTGCCTTTGCGCGCATAGTTATCGCGGTATGAGCAAGTCCGGCGCACGCATCCTTATCAAGTATTATAGGCGCATCCAACGCGTATGAGCCACCTGAGAATACTACGTCAAGCTCGGCTTTGTTCTCCGCTGATGCTTCATTTGCGATTTTTATAATCTTCAAATCAAGCTCCGCAATATCAGCGCTGCTTTTAACGAAAATCTCTTTTTTCATTTTTGATGCCGGCTTATGCCGTCTCCTTTAGTGACTTTTATCAGTTAAGCTTCTCGAAGGTAATAGTAGCGGTGGTTGAGGTCAATTCATCAACGGTGAAGGTATAACCGAGAGCATTACCCGAGTCGTCCTTCACTGCGCCAAGGCTATCGCCCGCAACGTAGGTATAGTTGCCCTCGGGAGAGGTAACGAACTCAATAAGGTTATCCTCTGTACCGTAGCTATCCGTTGAGTCGGTATTGTTATTGTATACGTCGTAATATATCTCGCCCTCATAGTCCTCACCGTAAAGTGACGCGTTAACGTGATATACCACGATACCGTCGCGCGCAAAATATCCGTTTTCTTCACCGCTGTTAAGTCCGTTATTCGTGTAGTAAACCACTATGTAATATTCCTGGTATGCGCCGAGCGCGGTATCCCAATTGTTTGCCAGGATTATTGTATCTCCGTTTTTGGAGAAGTCCTCAAGCGTGAGAGTTACGCTGCCCTCGGTGACAACGAGTCGGGACTCGGTGAGCCAACCGTAATTGAACTTCGTGTAGGCATTGTGATCTCCCGTCATAGAGTCCATAATGTCGCATCCGCCCATAGGTGAGCCAACGTACGCGGTATCGTAATAATCGTCCGCGCCAAGCACGTGACCGAATTCGTGTATGAAGGTATATGTATTCATCGCGCTCGTATCGTCGTAGCTTGCGTTGCCCTGCTCATCGTAGCTCTCGTGAAGGAACTGATAGGGCGCCCAAAGGTAATCGTTTGCCGATACGCCGTCATATTCGTAATAGTATTCTTCCGCATCAGTGTAGATATTCCAATATCTGTATGCCCAATAGAAGTTAGTTTCGGGGTCAATTTCAAGCGTAGTTATAAGAACTACCGCGTCTATCGTGCCGTTATTATCAGAGTCGAACTGCGAGAGGTCCATCAGAGGCTCGAGGTATGCGAGCGCCTCGTCGATTATCATCTGGTCGCCTATCTCGGTTTCGGTTCCGTAATAGTCAATGGTCTGATTTGCGTAATAGGTGCTTGCGTTCTTCGGACGGAACCAGCTATCAAGCACGGTGATATCGAGCTCAAGCTTGCCGTAGCTTGAGGTAAAGTAATAGTCGTATACAGAGTAATAATCGGTAGAGCCGTTCTGCAAAAAGGCATCCTGTATTTTATTGATGCTGTATCCGCGGTCAGCAGCGGTAACGTCGCTGAACTCAACGGGAATAACAAGCACGCCGGGAGCTCCAACTGTCGGGCATCCGTCGATATAGTATCCCTGATCGGTAACGTCCTTAACGTTCGTAGCATCGGTGAAATCTACGTTGTAAATTCCCTCTCCCGCATCCTCGGGTAAGCCCGCGCCCGCATTTGTTATAACGTCCGAATCGGTAGTGCCGCTGCCCTCGGAGCCACTGCCTGTTTCACCGCCCGTGCCGCTTCCCTCGGAGCCGCCTGAGCCGCTTCCTGTTTCGTAATAAGCGTCAACGTCTACGTAATACGCGCTCTCGTACTCATAGTAGCAGATATCGACATATACGTTGCCTTTGGAATAGAGATACCAGGTATCTCCGTACTCATCTGTATCAGTGCCATCGTTCGCATATGACGAGAAGAGCGCAAGATAAGATGTGAATTCACTCCTCGTGCTGCATAGCGCCGAGTAATATACGCCGCGGTAACCGTCCTCGTCGTATGCTTCGGTATAATAATCGTCGTTTGGAAGGAATGGAATAACGAAGCCTACGTATTCAAGATAATCGTTCTTTTCCGCCGCGGTAAAGTCAGTATACGTATGAGTGCCAACCTCGGGCGCATCGGGAGTCTCGGGGTCACTCGGAGTCTCGGGGTCACTCGGCGTCTCGGGGGTGCTCGGTGTTTCGGGGTCTGTAACGTTGCCGCCCTCACCTAAATAAATCACCTCAAGAGATGCAACGTAAAGTCTGCCCGTCTTGGTGCTTCCGCCTGCAATAATGTTCACGCTATTCATATTTTCGTAAACATTTATTGTCACAATATCACCGTTTACCGATGCGGTACCGCCTTCAACAATAAGCTGACTGCCGCCCGTTTTTGAATCGCTTGTCGTAATAACTATGGTCTTGAGTACCGCTCCGTTAAGTCCGTTAACGGTAAGAGTACCGCCGTTCTGATATATACGGATAGCGCCGCTATAAAGGGCGGGCTCGGTGTTCGCGCTACCCTTGCCGAAGCTTACCGCGATATTGCCGTCGAGATTGATTACCGCTCCGCTGACGATATCTCCGTTATCGTAAGCGCCGATGCTATTAGCCATTTCATCTGCGCTCTTCTCAACGCTTATCTCCTCTACTGTAGGAGCTTCGGGGTTGCTCGGGTTCTCGGGATTGCTTGGTGTCTCGGGGTTACTCGGAGTCTCGGGGTCACTCGGAGTTTCGGGGTTGCTCGGAGTCTCGGGGTTACTCGGAGTCTCGGGGTTACTCGGAGTTTCGGGGTCACTCGGAGTTTCGGGGTTACTCGGAGTTTCGGGATTGCTCGGACTCTCGGGGTTGCTCGGAGTCTCGGGGTTACTCGGAGTTTCGCCGTCGGTCTTATCGTCGTTCGGCTTCTCGTAATTCGGCTTCTCTCCGTCATTCTTATCCGAATCATCGGGAATGCCTGACGTATCACCGTCTTTATCTCCCATAATTCCGCTTATCTTATCCTTAACGTTTTCAACGTACTCGCACGAGGCAATGCACGTTAAAGCAAGGATAAATACCAAAATCAAAGCTAATATTTTTTTCATAAGTGTCTCCGTTCTGCCGCACCCGCGGCTGCAATGTTGTTAAACTAAGTTCGTTTAAATAAAAATATTCAGCCGATACCCAAAACCGAATACGTTTTAAGTATCGACTAATGGCAAGCTTATTATAGCACTAAATATTTTATAAATCAATATAAAACGCTAAAAAGCTTTTATTTTCGTTTCGAATAAACAAAGCATATTGCTTGTTTGGACTAAAAAAAGCAGGGGCGCTGCAGCTTTTCGCGCAGCACCTCTGTCATTTTTTTTGGAAATAGTATAACCGTACTACTGTTTCAATTCGTTCAAAACGGATTATATCAGATAACCGTAGGAACGAAGAAGTAGATAGCGAAGAGAACGGATACCACGATTGCAACCGTAGAAATGCTCCATACGGGCTTCTCTGTCTTCTTGATGCAAGCTACGATAAGCTCAACAAGGTATGCAAGAACAGTCATAAGAGTGTAAGAAAGAAGTCCGATACCGATACCCTTGGTGATCGAGTAGGAAAGAACCATAATTACGATCGTAAGGAAAGCGGAGGTTGCATTGATAGCAGTCGAGAAGTCGATAGACTTAATGTTGTTCTTCATCATAAGAACGCCAACGTAGATAAGAGCAGCCGCAGTTGCCGCGCCGGGAATAACAGCGAACAGAGGCATAGCGAACATTGCAAGGAAGAACATACAAGCAGTGGTGAATGCGGTAAGTCCCGTTCTGCCGCCTGCGGAAACGCCCGAACCCGACTCAACGAAGGTCGTTACGGTCGAAGTACCGAGGAGCGCGCCCGAGCAGGTTGCAATAGCATCGGACATCATGATCTTGCCGTAGTTATGAGGCTTATCGTTCTCGTCGGAAAGAATTCTGTTACCGCCGCAGCATCCAACGATAGTTCCCATAGTGTCGAACATATCGATCATACACATAGTGATGATTATCATCACAACAGTGAAGAAGGAGCCCTTGGGGAAGCCCGTCTTGAATACGTCGGTGAAGGAGAAGAATACCGAATTCTCACCTGCGAAGAAATTGCCGAAGTTTTCCCAGAACTTCCAGGAAACACCGCCGTCTCCGGAAAGAACGGAGAGGTCGGTAACACCGAAGGGGATACCGATAACGGTAGCGCCTACGATACCGAGAATTACGGAGCCCTTAACGTTGAACTTATCGAGAATTGCGATAAGGAACAAGCCAACAAGAGCAACGATAGCGGTCTTTGCGCTATCCCAATTCGTAAAGTTAACGAGGTCAACCTGAGTATACTGATTTGCTACGATAACACCTGCATTCTGGAAGCCTATATATGCGATGAAAAGGCCGATACCAACGGAGATCGCGCTTCTTACCGCTACGGGCATACCGTCGAATACAAGCTCGCGGAAGGTCTTGCCCTTGATCTTGATTACGGAAAGTCCGAGGAAGATCAAGCCCGAGATAAGTACCATAGTGAACGCCTGACCGATAGTGAAGCGTACACCGTAGGTGTCTGCTGCCCAGAGCGCGATAAGTCCGCCGAGGAGTGAGTTAAGTCCCATACCCGAAGCCTGAGCAAGAGGCATTTTTGCGAGGAACGCCATAAGAAGCGTACCGATTACTGCGCCGAGAGCCGTTGCGATGAATACCGAAGGCCAATAAGCCGCAGCATTTTCCATACCAACGAGAATCTGCGCAGGGTTTACCATCAGAATATAAGCCATCGAAAGGAACGTTACTATACCTGCGATGATCTCAGTTCTGATACTTGTTTGCTTTTTCTCGGCATCGAAGCCGAGAAGATCGAGAAACTTTTTCATTAAGATATCCTCCTTATTTTTTAAAATATGACTCATTATAGCACAAAGCACTGCTTTTTGCAATATAAATCTTCAAAAAATATACACAATTCTGTAACAATTTGTTGATATAAAAATAGTAAAAAAGCCCATAATCCTGTATAGACTATGGACTTTAATATATTATAATAATATTTTTCCGTTTCCCTGCGCCAAGAAAACGCAAACGGTGACGGTAAGCATAAGCTTGCGTTTATGACTTCTATGCCGAAGTTTAACCGCTGAATTTATTTTGAGCAGAAAGCGTCGTTCTCCTACCCGAAGGCGTAGTTACCTACGTCGAGCGGGAGGAAACGGCGGTAAAATGAATTTTATTCATTTGGTTATGCCAAAATAAATCAGTGGATCAGGTCATTTTTTCTTGCTTAACCTTTTTATCTATTACGTGACGGGAAGCAAGCTCTCTATGAATATCCTCAAGAGAAATTCCCATCTGTATCATAAGGACGAGAGTGTGGTATGCGAGGTCGGCTATCTCGTAGATAGTTTCCTTCTTATCGTCACCCTTTGCCGCTATGATGACCTCGGTGCATTCCTCGCCGACCTTCTTAAGTATCTTATCGAGTCCCTTCTCGAAGAGATAGGTGGTATAAGAGCCCTCCTTCTTTTCGCGTTTTCTGCCCTCTATGAGACCAACGAGTCCCTCGAGCGAAAACTCGCTTAAGGTATCACTCTCGTAAAGCGTGTTAAAGAAGCAGCTTTCAGCGCCCGTATGGCAGGCGGGGCCGTCAGGCTCGACTACCACGATGAGCGCATCGTTATCGCAGTCTGCCGTAATGGACACAACGTGCTGATAGTTACCGCTCGTTTCTCCCTTGAGCCAAAGCTCCTGCCTCGACCTTGAGTAGAAGCAGGTGAGACCACGCTCCATAGTTATCTCAAGGCTCTCGCGGTTCATATACGCCACGGTCAGCACCTTTTTCGTTATAGAGTCAACGACTACCGCGGGTATAAGACCCTTTTCGTCAAATTTCAAATCATCTATATTTATCATATCTTTCTCCTTGTCGGAATTCCGTTTCTATATAATGCTTCTTTTAGCTCGTTGATTTTAACCTCTCCGAAGTGGAATATCGAAGCTGCAAGTCCCGCATCCACCTTTGGAAGCTCGCGGAAGAGGGTGATAAAGTCGTCTATTTTACCCGCTCCGCCCGATGCAATAACAGGAACTGACACTATCTCGCTCACCGCCCTCAGCATCTCAAGGTCAAATCCGCGCTTCACGCCATCGGTATCTATGGAATTGAGAACTATCTCCCCCGCTCCGCGCTCCGCGCCCGCCTTTATCCATTCAAGAGCATCTATGCCCGTATTTTCTCTGCCTCCCTTAGCAAAAACGGTGAATTTACCAGCGACGCGCTTTACGTCAACCGAAAGCACGACGCACTGATCTCCGTAGCGCTTTGCCGCCTCTTCGATAAGATTTGGATTCTTAATTGCGCCCGAGTTCACGCTTACCTTATCCGCGCCGCATTTTAACACACGGTCAAAGTCATCGAGGCTGTTTATACCGCCTCCTACCGTCAGCGGAATGAATATTTTGCTCGCAACCTCAGTGAGGATATCGGTGAACAACCGTCTTCCGTCACTCGACGCGGTTATATCGTAAAAGACGAGTTCATCAGCTCCGTTATCACTGTAATATTTTCCGAGCTCAACGGGCGAGGAAACGTCGGAGAGTCCCTCAAAGTTCACTCCCTTGACTACCCTGCCTGCCTTGACGTCAAGGCACGGTATAATTCTTTTAGTTATCATTTGCCACCTCTAAAGCACCCTTCAAGTCTATCGCGCCCGTGTAATACGCCTTGCCGATTATCGCGCCGTATATCCCCGAGGCTGAAAGCCTTTCGATATCGGTGATATCCGTAACTCCGCCCGAGGCAATAACGTTTATATTGACCTCGCGCATAAGCTTAGTATACAGCTCGTGGTTAGTTCCCTTCATTGCTCCATCGCGCGAAATATCGGTGCAAATTATCGTTTTGACACCTATTATTTGCAAATCACGGCAAAATGCGAAGGCTTCAAGCTCGGATTTCTCCGTCCAACCCTTTATCGCAACAAAGCCGTCCTTGATATCAACGCCAACGGCAATTTTTTCGCCGTACAGCTTTACGGCATAAGTAAGAAAGTCTCTGTCCGTCACGGCTGCAGTTCCGAGAATGACTCTCATCACGCCCGCATCAATATATTTCTTAATAACCTCAAGGCTTCTTATACCGCCGCCGACCTCAACGAAGCCGCCGAAGGCTTTTACTATTTTTTTAACCGTTTCGATATTCGGTGTATCTCCGCTCTTTGCGCCCTCAAGGTCAACCACGTGCATAAATTTCGCGCCGCTTCTTTTGAAATCGAGAGCCACCCTGACAGGGTCTTCGTTATATACGGTCATATTCGCATAGTCGCCCTTATATAACCTTACCGCCTTGCCCGAGAAGAGGTCTATCGCGGGAAATAATTTCATTTTTATAACTCCTTATTAAAGCTCAGCAAACGCTTTCAGTATCTTAAGTCCGACCTCACCGCTTTTCTCGGGGTGGAACTGGCATCCGTATACGTTACCTCTCGCAACCGCCGCTGTCAAGGGGTAACCGTATTCCGAGGTTGCGATAACGTCAGGGCAGCTTGCGCCGTAAAAGGAATGAACGAAGTATACGAAGTCCCCCTCCGAGAGATACTTGAATATCTCGTTTTTCTCACCTACGAAATTCAAAGCGTTCCAGCCGATATGCGGAATTTTCAAATCCTTCGGGATAACGTCGGATATAGGTCTTATCTCTCCCTCGATAAGCCCGAGTCCCTCGTATTCGCCGTACTCGTAGCTCTTATCAAAGAGAAGCTGCATTCCAAGGCAGATACCGAGGATAGGCTTACCGCCCCGAGCCTCTTCCTTCAAAGCGTCGGCAAGTCCCGACGAGAAAAGCTTTTCCTTCGCATCACCGAAAGCGCCGACACCGGGGAGAATTATTTTTTCGGCGCGCCTTATCACATCGCTATCTCCCGTAACGGCAGCATCAGCGCCGATAGCGGAAAGCGAGCTTGCGAGAGAGAAAAGATTGCCCACGCCGTAATCTACGATAGCTATCATTAAATTACTCCTTTGGTAGAGGGAATATCGTCGATAAAGTCCTTATCTATCGACACCGCAGCGCGAAGACTTCTCGCGCAGGATTTGAACACGCCCTCAATGATATGGTGCGAGTTTTTACCCGCGAGCTGCCTTATATGAAGCGAGCAGCCGAGATTCATCGCGAACGCCTGCCAGAACTCGTCAACGAGCTCAACGTCGAAGTCACCAAGCTTTTTCGCGCGGATATTAAGGTCGCAAACGAGGTATCCTCTGCCCGAGATATCGACCGCGGTAAGTATCAGCGCCTCGTCCATAGGCAGCACGGTATCACCGTAACGCACGATACCGCGCTTATCACCGAGAGCCGCCTTGAATGCCGAGCCGAGGCATATACCGATATCCTCTGCCGTATGATGAAGGTCAACCTCGGTGTCCCCGACACAGGTGAGCTTCAGATCAATTTTCGCGTGCTTTGCGAAAAGCTCCAGCATATGATTTAAAAAGCCCGACCCGCTCTCTATCTCGTACTCTCCTTTACCGTCAAGCGTAAGCGAGAGCGAAATATCTGTTTCTTTGGTTTTTCTTTTTATTTCTGCAACTCTCATATCATTTCTCCAAAATCTCGGTCAACACAAGGATAAGCTCACGCATCTCGTCCTCGCTGCCGATAGTTATTCTAAGGAAATCGGAAATTCTCTCTTTGTTAAAGTGTCTGACGAGGATACCGCGATTCCTTAATTCGAGGTAGAGCTCACTGCCCGACATTTTTGGATGCTTAGCAAACACAAAGTTCGTTTTTGAGTCAAGCAGCTCAAAGCCGAGATTCTTAAGTTCTTCCGTAACGTAGGCTCTGTTTTTGATTATTTGCTCACAATTGTTTACAAAATAGTCTTTATCCTTTATTGCGCCTATGCCTGCCGCGGCAGTCATTCTGTTTATGTTATAGGGATTAGTCGAATACTTTATTCTATTAAGGTCGGCTATTATCTCGCGCGATGCGATACCGAAGCCGAGTCTCGCGCCCGCCATTGAGCGGGATTTAGAGAAGGTCTGCGTTACCAAGAGATTATCGTACTTGCCTACGAGAGAAACAACGCTCTCCCCACCAAAATCAACGTACGCCTCGTCTATGACGACTATCCTATCACGGTTCGCCCGAATAAGCTCCTCTATTTTCTCAAGCGGAAGAGCGATACCTGTCGGCGCGTTGGGGTTTGCGATAAACACCGTACCTCTTTTTGATACGTAGTCCTCTATATCCACCGTAAAATCGTCTTTGAGCGGTATTTCTTCGCACGGGATACCGTTAACGTCGGCAAATACACGGTAAAATCCATAGGTTATATCGGGAAATATTGCTGGAGTATTATCGTCGCAATACGCCATAAACGCGAAGTTCAGAACCTCGTCCGAGCCGTTCGTCATTATAACGTTTTCGGGTGACACTCCGTATTCCTCGGCAACAGCGAGACAAAGCTCTCGGCACTCGGGATCGGGGTAAAGCATAAGCCTTTCGGCTTCTTCTCTTGCAAGCTTTATCGCGTTTTCCGACGGCGGAAACGGTGACTCGTTCGTATTGAGCTTGATATATTTTCTCTCCTTCGGCTGTTCCCCCGGGACGTATGGCTCAAGCCCGCTTATTTTTTCGTTTAAAAATCGGCTCATCGTTTAATCCTCAAATCTCGATACTGCGCTCCTTGCGTGAGCGGTAAGTCCTTCCTTTTTGGCAAAATACTCTACGTCGCGGCAGACCTCGGCAAGCGCATCTCTGCCATAGTAGATATACTGCGTTTTTTTAACGAAATCGTCAACAGAGAGCGGACTTGAAAATCTTGCCGTACCGCTCGTCGGAAGCGTGTGATTGGTTCCCGCATAATAGTCACCTATCGCCTCGGGGCAATTCTTACCGAGGAATACCGAGCCTGCATGCTTTATCTTATCGAGGTAACGGAATGGGTCGTCAACACATATCTCAAGATGCTCGGGAGCGATCTTGTTCGCTATTTCAATAGCCTCGTCTATACTTTCCGTTATAAATATCTTGCCGTTGTTATCTATCGACGCGCGCGCTATCTCCCATCTCTCAAGGAGAGGAATCTGACGCTCGAGCTCTGCCGAAACCGCGTTTGCGAACGCCTCATCGTCGGTTACGAGAACGGCGCTTGCCATTTTGTCATGCTCAGCTTGAGAGAGCAGGTCTGCGGCAATGTCCTTTGCCCTGTTCGTGTTATCCGCCACGACGAGTATCTCACTCGGGCCTGCTATCATATCAATGGATACCGCGCCAAAGACCTGGCGCTTTGCCTCTGCGACAAATGCGTTTCCGGGGCCCACTATCTTATCGGTCTTGGGTACGGTTTCCGTTCCGTACGCGAGCGCTGCGACCGCCTGCGCTCCGCCGACCTTATATATTTCCGTAACTCCCGCAACGCGAGCCGCCGCAAGTATTACGGGGTTGACCTTTCCGTCGCGTCCGGGAGGCGTCACCATTACTATTCGCGATACGCCCGCAACCGATGCGGGTACTGCATCCATTAACACGGTAGAGGGGTAAGCCGCCGTTCCACCTGGAACGTATATGCCCGCAAGCTCAACGGGAATTACTCTCTGACCTACGATGATTTTTTCGTTTTTGTTTATCTCAAAGCCGAAATTCTTCTGCTTCTCGTGGAATTCGCGGATATTACACTCCGCTCTCTTAAGAATCTCAATGAACTCACCGTCAACGAGAGAAAAGGCTTCTTCTATCTCTTCCTCTGTTACCTTTAGGCTCTCGAGCTTCACCTTATCAAATTTTTCGGTATACTCGAAAAGCGCCGCATCCCCTCTTTTTCTTACGTCCGCGATGATATCGGCAACTATGCCCGATACGTCGATTTTTTCTTCTTTAACGGAGAATATCTCTTCTCTTTTATCCGCTCCGCTTTTAATAATCTTTATCATAATTTCTCCACTTGCCCGTAAAGCTTGCTCTTTATCGTTTCTATTATCTCGCTTTTGAATTTGAAGCCCGATTTATTCGCAATAAGTCTTGCTGATATCGGTATAAACTTATCTATTACCTCGAGGTTGTTCTCCTTTAAGGTAGTTCCCGTTTCTACTATATCGACGATAACGTCCGAGAGCCCGAGAATGGGGGCGAGCTCTATCGAGCCGTTAAGGTTTATCACGTCGATATCTCTGCCGCGAGAGAAATAATATTTCTTCGCTATATTTGGGAACTTTGTCGCTACCTTAAGAGTACGGTTTCTGTCATCCTCGAAATCGCGCAGTCCCGCGACAGCCATACTGCATTTACCTATCTTAAGGTCAAGAAGCTCATAAACGTCGGGGCGGTATTCAAGAAGGATATCCTTGCCCGCAACGCCTATATCGGCTGCTCCTCTTTCAACGTATATCGCTACGTCCGAGGGCTTCACCCAGAAGTATCTGATACCGAGCTTTTCGTTTTCAAATATCAGCTTTCTCGTATTTTCCTTTATTGAGGGGCACTCAAATCCCGCCTCCTCAAACATTGCGTATACATTCTCGCCAAGTCTGCCCTTGGGAAGCGCTACGTTAAGTATTTTCTTCATACTGACCTCCAACTCAGAGCTTCATCAGCTCGTCAAGATATACCGCAAAGCCGATAGCGCCCGATGCCTTGTGCATTTTCTTCACAAGCTTATCGTACTGACCGCCCGAAAGTATACCCGTAGGTATTCCGTCAACAAATCCGCGGAAGGCAAATCCGTTGTAATATTTCATATCGTTCATAACCGAGAAATCAACGCATACTTTATCGGATACGCCGAGCTCGGCAAGAGAAGCAAGTATGCTCTTAAGCCTTTCGCATTCAAGGGATGCCTCGGGCGATACGGCAAATGCGGAAAGCTCATCCACTACCTTTGACGGCGCGCCGTAAAGAGTTACGAGTTTGCCGACGGTCTCGCACGCGATAGGAGAGAGTCCCTCTCTTTCGCATACCTCGCTTACGCCGAAGTAATTCTTCTCACCGAGATAAGTAAGTATCTCACTCGCAGCTCCTCCCGAAACCGAATACGCATCGAGAACGGCAGACACGATATTGAGGTTTGAGAGCTCCAGCACGTTATTTTCGGATATCAAGTCAAGGCTCTTTGCCGCAAGAGCTATAACGTCCGCTATATCGCTATCTGTAACGTCGCCTATGCACTCAACGCCCGCCTGCATTATTTCTCTGTACGACTTGGTGCTTCGGCTGACTCTGTATACGTTTTCGTTATAATATACCTTGGTAAGCTTATCCTCGCCCATATCTCTGCTCTTGATTATCGAGAGCGTAACGTCGGGCTTCATCGCCATAAGCCTGCCATCCGTATCGGTGAAGGTTATAATATTATCGGAAAGAAGGAAGTCCTTATTCCTTACGTAAAAATCGTATTCCTCGAATTTGCTCATACGGAACATACTGTATCCCGAGGACTTATAAAGCGACCTGAGAGAAAAGGCTATAAGCTCCTCCCTCGTCATAACCTCGGACAGTTCTCTGTTATTCATACGCTCTCCTCCTCGCCTTTAATAACCAGCTCATAGCCGCCCGCGCCGTAGTTCAGACATTTGCTTACGCGGCTTATTGTCGCGGTGCTCGCTCCCGTCAGCTTCGATACGTCCTGATAATTTTTCCCGAGAGAGAGAAGGGACGCGACCTCGAGTCTTTGGGATATCGCTTCAAGCTCCTTTATCGTGCAGACGTCCTCGAAGAATTTTCTCGCGTCATCTGCGCATTTGAGCTTCAGCACAGCGTAAAACAGATTATCAAATTTCTTTATATCAAAGCCCTCCATAGCTACTCCCCTTTTCCCCAATAAAGTAAAAGATGCGTCTAGTTTAGCACACTAAAGCGATAAAGTCAATAGCAAATGAGAAATTTTTTTATAATATTTTTATTTTTCTTTTACTTTTTCGTTTTCCTACTTATTGTGGAAAAGAAAAGGACGAAGAATATCAATTTCATCGTCCTTTGGCGTTAGCGAATTATTATATATTTATGTATTTATCCCCCTATATTACTGAGGCTTATTCTCGGGCGGTATGAGCTCGGGAATCTCTGTGAGCGCGCCGCTCTCATCGTACTGCAGCTCCTCGAGTCCGAGTATCGGGAACGCGAAGCCCGCCTCAACGCCAACGTGTGTGTACGGAATAAGGAATCCGTCTGCGGTAAATGTTGCAGAGCTTCCGTCGGCATACGTTATATCAACCGTCGTCAAGTAATTCTCGCTTCCCACCACGTACTCGCCGTAAACGTTAAATACGTAGCTATTTCCGTCATTTTCATAGTAAAGAGTCTTCATCGCAGAGTCCGTCGGGCGCTCAAAGGTTGCGGTGAGGGTATCTTTATCGGGCGTGAGGTACACGTTTATTCCGTTATATACAATAAAGAGCCTATCGATACAGTCTATCACCTCGACAAACTTTTTACCGTTTACCGTCGCATACTGCGACTCTATTATAAGCTTTCCCTCTCCGTCCTCGGACGACCTGCCGTAAAGCTCTATGCTTTCCCATCCAAGAGGATTATCGTCCGTTATCTCGTAGGTTCTGATAATACCGATATCATCGAGTTTTGGCGCTCCGTTAAAGTAAACGTAACAAGGCGCGTAAAGCGCTCCGTCCTCGAACGGAACGGGCAGACCGACTACGACCTCGTACTCGGTAAGCATAACCTCGCAGTCATCGATCATAAAGAAATCGTCGGTTATCGTATGCTCTTCTGTTCCCGTATAGGTCTTCTCAATACAGAGAGTCTTGCCTGCAAGATTGCGGTATACCTCACCGCCGAGCAGCTCTCCGAGCATAACAGAATCCGAATAATCCTCTTTAATATAGGTACTTACTACCTCATTATTATAAAGCTTACCTACCCAGATATCGAACGTGTCGCGGATAGTGTTAAGGTCAGAGAGAGTCTTTGCCGAGTTAAGCTTTCCCGTAAGCTCGCTGTATGCGTGCTCCGCATCCGCCTTGTGCGAAGCTATGAGCATCTTGTAATTGAATTCTTTGTTGAGCGCGCTCCAGTCCTCTGCCATATGCGCTCTCAGCGCGTCGCGCTCTTCGGTAAACTGAGTGGCTTCTTCGTCACCCGCAGGCCCGCCGTTTTCGTTTTTATCAGCGTTATCCTTATCGCCCTCGGCGCCCTCATTGTCGCCGACGTTTTCTTTATCTTCCGAGCCGTCGCCAACGGGATTGTTTTCCCCGAGAAGTGCGTCAAGTTCGTCGCAGGATGCGAGCGAGAAGGTGCAGGCTGTGATTAGTAAAATTGTCAATATAATAAAGAGTATTTTTTTCATTTTAGTTTTCCTTGTTCCAATTATTATTCGTTTTTAATTTATTTATCGTGTCGCGGTAACCCGTAGTATCCTCGAGGATGACAGCGCACGAATTTTTATCGTAAGAACCGTCCGGCTCAAGAATGAACGCTAGGATCACGTTCTCCGTTGTGATTACCTTGGGTGTTTCGGTTTTTATCGAGATAACCACCGTACGAAGCTCGCGTCCGTACCTATCCGAGTGGGCATAATGGTGCGTATAATCCGAAGCATCGACGGTTGCCCCCTCTTTAATAACATAGCCGCACCTTTCCGCCGTTATCAAAAACAGCTCGATGCATTCATCTTCGGTTAGCTCATACTCTCCCTCGTGATCGGGTTTATCCTTTATCAGAGCCTTTTCCGCTTTGCTATCGTTCTTTGGAGCATCCCAGTCGTTTTCCGACTTGAGAGTTTTTATCGCTTCGGTAAATCCGTACTCTGCAATTTTGCTCTGCGCCCAGGCTGCCACGGTTTTATCCTTGTTAAGATAATCGCTATATAGATCGTCCTCGTTATCTATTCCTATATTGATAAAGCATATATCCGAATAATAATAAACGTACTCGGAGTCGGATGACTGCGAAACCAAAATATCAAGGCTTCCGCTATATACCTCGTAATATACGTAGAGTCTTCTGCCGTACGTATCAGTTTCAAGCACGTCAACAAGAGGATCAAATAATGCCTCGGCGCCCGGAGAATATCCGTCAGCAAAAAGCAAGGTGTGCTGCGCCTGCGTATAGAGGTCGATATGCTCGCCCTTGAAGCCTCTGTATCCGCACGCAGTCAGAACGGAGAGTGACAAAGCGAGAGAAAGCAGGAGTAAAAGGCATTTTTTTAAAACTCTTTTTTTCATTTTTCTGCTCCTTTCGTATACGGAGTGTTCCAGCCGTTTGCCGCCTTGAGAGCCTCAACGTCAGACGAGTAGTTCATCATATCGGCAATTTCCCGATAGCAAACGTCAAGATCATACGTTCCGTCGGGATTGAAAACAAAAACATATTCAAGCTTATATTCGATTGTTCTGTGCTCATCGTAATGATAATAACTACCTTCAATAAAATAGATCTCTCTGCCGTATCTGTCCGAATGAAGATATTTGAAACGTGAATAATGCACTGATGCTTCTTCAAACATCGTCGGCGCGGGATTATCGTCACCATAAAGCATAAAGCCCTCGCGCTCTGCGATTTCCGCCATTATAGGTTGAAAATCTTCATAACCGATATCTATATCACCGATTCTGCTATAATTACCATATGACATTTCATTTTCCTTGATCAATGCTCTTTCGCACCTCGCGAGGTCTACGGGAGTGTTCCAATCATTCTTTTCCTTTATATCCGCAAGGACGGTCGGAGTGCATAAGCTGTTGATCTTTTCGAGAAAGCTTGCCTTACTTATTTTCTTTATGTAATCATCGTTAGCCTCTAGCAGCGCATACGAAACGCCGGGATAAAAGTAAGCATACTCACCGTCGTTTGCCTGCATAACGGATATGCAGGTCGGAGCAGTATAGCCTTCCATATATGCGTAAAGAGTTCGTCCGTAAGAATCCTCTTCAAGAACGAGGATATGAGGATCCTTGCCCCTAAAACCGAAAGCCCAACGTCCGACACTGTCAATCACGGTTGCGCACGTCAGAGATATGAGGTCATCCCGCTTTGCATCTTTATCAAAAAGAAAACACGAGGTCATCCCAAAGGCAAGAGCGAGCACTAATATTATAGAAAATATAATTTTTAACTTTTTACTCATTTTTTGCTCCTTTTTTGGTTTATTTTCAAACAGTTGTTTGCATAAACGGTAAAGTTAAAGAGTTTAAGCTAAAGAACAGCATTCCTACTGCGCCTCGTTCCAACCGTTTTCTTTTTTGAAATTATAGAGCGCTTCTTGATAATTATAAAGGTCAGAGGTTATCATAGCTCCAACGTCGGGAGAGATATTTCCGTTCTTATCCGAAAGAACAAACAGCATTATTTGCTCCGTGGTTTTAACCTTTTCTTCCGTTTTTTCAAGTGTCACCGTCGCGATTTTTATCTCGCGCCCGAAGCTGTCTCTGAATGCACATCTGTCGTTTACGCAATTCACGTCGATCTGTGCTCCGTCGAGCGAATACCCTTCTTTTGCGGCTTGCGCTCTGAAGAGAGATATGAGCTGCTCATCGCTGAACTCGAGCTTGCTTTCCAGCGCGTGATCATCTGCAGAGCCCGATATTTTCGCTTTCTCCATTCCCTCATCATTGATTGGCTTATTCCAATCGTTTCTTTCCTTTAATAATTCAACTTTTTCTTCATAGGAGTAACGGGATATCATAAGCTTGACCCACGCATCAGATGATAATTCACCCGCGCTGAGTTCATCATCGGACTCGATTCTGATATTAAGATGGGAAAAGTCGGGATAATAATAAACGTACTCGCCTTCTGTTTTCTGCGAAACGAGAATGCTGAGAGAGCCGTTATATTCATAGTATGCAAAAAGTCTTCGACCGTAGTTATCGCTCTCTAACGGGCAAACGCACGAGCCGTAAAAAAGCTCACCTTCAACGTGATACCCTCTGACATAAAGCACCGTGCTCATAACCTGCGAATATAGATCCTTATGCTCACCCATGTAACCGTCCGGATGAATGCATCCGCATAAAACCGACATGAGCAAAACCGCTACAAGGGTAAGAGCGAGAATTCGAATTTTAATTTTCATAGCTCATCACCTCCGAATCCTGTGGCATATTCCAATTATTATTCTCTTTAAGAAGAATAAGCGCTTCTCTGAAATTGAGTCTGTCGGGTATTTCTACGTAGCACCTTTCGATATCGTAGGTACAATCGGGATTGACTATCATAGCAAAAGCTAAATCATACTCATATTTAATAAGCTCGGTATAGTGGTAAAGCGTTCCTTCAATATAGTATAGCTCTCTTCCGTACTTATCCGAATAGCAATACTGAAAGCGCGCAAGATGCAGATTTGTATACTCATGCATATCGGGCGAGGGATGCTCATAATCGTAAACAGGATAACCCTCGGCGCGTAAGAATTCCGCATAGGCATACTCAAAATCAAAGTTATACATATGAGAGCCGCTGACTCTGTCAAACGAGCCCATAGCAGTCCGAGCTTGCTTGATTTTAGTCTTTTCGCATTTTTCGGGGCTAAGCGGGAGTCCCCAATCGTTATCTCTCTTCAAGCTCTCAAGCTGCGACTCACCGCAAAACACATCAAGAGCTGAATTAAATGCTTTTTCTGTCGGCCCTCTGACGGTCAGATCGTCGAAATAATCATCACTGTATTTCGCGAGGAAATACGAAACGTCGGGATAAAAATAAGCGTATTCATCATCGGAGGATTGCATTATGGAAATTATTATCGGAGTTGACGGATTTTCAATATATCCGTAAAGCACCCTGCCGTATGAATCCTCATCAATAATATATATCAGGGGATTAAGATAGAAAATACCGTAAAATATGTAACCGTTCGTTCCAAGCACGCTCGCGCGCGTGACGGATAAGAGATCCTTGTTCTTCGCAGTCAAGCCGAGGTAAAAGCAAGAAGTCATAGAAAAAACAGTTGATATCAAAATCAGAACGGCGAGTATTATTTTTAAGCTACGGCGCATTTTTCAGCTCCTTTCCGCATATTTTGAAACAATTATTTACATATTGTCATCATTCGAGTTTAAAAGGATGGCTTTATCCTCGTCTGAAAGCACGGAGAGCTTGAAGCGTAAATTGTTCTCAACAAGCTCCTCAAAGGTCACCGGCTCAAGGTTATTCACGTCAGCTCCCGCATTTAACGCGTTCGGGTGGCGGAGCATATAGCGATACTCTTCGGAATAGTTGTTATGTATATGACCGTGTATAAGATAACCCTGCCTCGGGGAATCATCTTTTCTGCTGTTTCTCCACTCGACCATAGGATAGTGGCAAAGAGTTACGGGACGGTCAAAGATGCAGGTTATCTTATAGTCAACTACTTCATCAAAGCAGGCAAAATTCGGGTGATTTTCCTTCCGTGTCCAGGTTTCATCGTGGTTTCCTACGATAAGTATTTTATGCCCTCTCAGGCGCTCGGCAAAGTAAGGTACCATACTCTTTTTCCAAACGAAGTCGCCTAAGATGTATACCGTGTCATCTTCTCCTACCTTTCTGTTCCACCTTTCTATCATATCCTCGTCCATCTCTTCGACGGTGGCGTGTGGTCGGTTACAGTATTTAATTACGTTTTTATGCGTAAAGTGAGTATCGGAAATAAAAAAGGTCATTGCTTTCTCCTAAAGAAAAATAAATGATTTCTACGTTTTTCTTACATAATAGACCTTGCACGTGTCCATACATAAGCAACCGAGGATACCGTGCGACCAAGCTCCCGTATCAAGATGAATTTTGCAGTAATCGGAAAGCCCGGTTGCACGCTCTACTCCGCGGCGTCTATATGCTAAGAGCTTATTTTCGCCCGATATATTGCTAGTTGTCGTATGTCCGAAAAGCACGCATTTATCCGTCACGGGTAGGACTCTCGGCTCTTTGAAGCGTCTATCGTATACGAGATCTCTCTCGTCCGCTTTACTCGGATGCACTACCCTGCCCGACGAATCTATCGGTAGTCCCGCGTGAACGCAGATGAAGTCCTCACCCTCAATATAAAACGGCAGAGAGTCGAGCCAATCAATTACATCGTAGTCAAGTAGCGCCCCATCGGGAAAATAATCACGAAGCCTCTCGAGCACAGCATCAAAATCCACACTGTCCGCTTCGGTGAGTGAATGATATAGCTTCAGAAAATCATACTCGTGATTACCTATTATCGTATGAATATTCGGTTTTCCCATAATATACCTCGCAAGGCGCACCGAGTCTTTTCCTTTATCTATTACATCACCCGAGATATAAAGCTCATCTCCATCGCTGAATTTAATTCTTTCAAGCAGCTTTATAAAGAGCTCATATTCGCCGTGAACGTCAGATATGCAGTATCTCATAATCCCCCGTTTGCACAAATTTCTTCCTTAATTTATTTAAGTATAGCACCAAAAATCCCCTTTGTCCATATCGGAGAATACTTTTTTACAGTTTATTCATACCAAAACCTGTCTTTTTTTCCTTTAAATGTAAGTATTTTTGACATTTCCGAATTTAAAAAAATATTTTTCAAAAAAGGCTTGACAAACATAATCTTTTCTGTTATAATATCAACGTTCCGGTTGCTGGTGTGGCTCAATGGCAGAGCAGCTGATTTGTAATCAGCAGGTTGTTGGTTCGACTCCGATCACCAGCTCCATATAAATGGGGGAATTCCCGAGCGGCCAAAGGGGGCAGACTGTAAATCTGTTGTCACTGACTTCGCTGGT
>JAFQPR010000054.1 GCA_017411605.1 Clostridia bacterium
CACTACAGAGATATGCAGGATATGGAGTTCACCGTTGAGCACGGTAAGCTTTATATGCTCCAGACCCGTAACGGTAAGAGAACCGCTCAGGCGGCTCTTAAGATCGCGTGCGACCTGGTTGACGATGGTATGAGAAGCGAGCAGGAAGCTGTTCTGATGATCGATCCCAGAAACCTTGACACTCTTCTTCACCCGCAGTTTGACGCAAAGGCACTCAAGGCTTCCGCGCCTATCGGCAGAGGTCTTGGCGCATCGCCCGGTGCTGCTTGCGGTCAGATCGTATTCACCGCTGAGGACGCTAAGGAATGGAATGAAAGAGGCGAGAAGGTTGTTCTCGTTCGTCTTGAGACCTCTCCCGAGGATATCGAGGGTATGAAGGCTTCTCAGGGTATTCTCACCGCTCGTGGCGGTATGACCTCTCACGCTGCAGTTGTTGCTCGTGGTATGGGTACTTGCTGCGTTTCCGGATGCTCCGCTATCTCTAACTTCGATGAGGACAACAAGACCTTCGTTCTTGCAGGTAAGACCTACCACGAGGGTGACGTTATTTCTCTTGACGGTTCTACAGGTAACATCTACGACGGCGCTATTCCTACCGTTGACGCTACTATTTCCGGTTACTTCGGCAGAATCATGACTTGGGCTGACAAGTACCGTAAGCTTGGCGTTCGTACCAACGCTGATACTCCTAAGGATGCTAAGAAGGCTCGTGAGCTCGGCGCTGAGGGTATCGGTCTTTGCCGTACTGAGCATATGTTCTTCGAGGGTAACAGAATCGATGCATTCCGTGAGATGATCTGCTCTGACACCGTTGAAGAAAGAGAAGCTGCTCTTGCGAAGATCCTTCCCATGCAGCAGGGCGACTTCGAGGCTCTCTACGAGGCTCTTGAAGGCAACCCCGTAACTATCAGATTCCTCGATCCTCCTCTCCATGAGTTCGTTCCCACCGAAGAGGCTGACATTGCTAAACTTGCTAAAGCAAAGGGCAAGACCGTAGCTCAGATCAAGGACATCATCAATTCTCTCCACGAAGCTAACCCCATGATGGGTCACCGTGGATGCCGTCTTGCAGTAACTTATCCCGAGATCGCAGCAATGCAGACCAAGGCAGTTATCCGCGCGGCTCTCAACGTTCAGAAGAAACATCCCGACTGGACCGTAGTTCCCGAGATCATGATTCCCCTTGTTGGCGAGATCAAGGAGCTTAAGTTCGTTAAGAAGGTAGTTGTTGATACTGCTGATGCAGAGATCGCAGCTGCAGGCGCTAACCTTAAGTATGAGGTTGGTACTATGATCGAGATTCCCAGAGCTTGTCTTACCGCTGATGATATCGCAAGCGAAGCTGAATTCTTCTGCTTCGGTACCAACGACCTTACTCAGATGACTTACGGCTTCAGCCGTGACGACGCAGGTAAGTTCCTTGATGCTTACTACGAGACCAAGATCTTTGAGAACGATCCCTTCGCTAAGCTTGACCAGACCGGTGTTGGTAAGCTTATGAACATGGCTGTTACCCTTGGTAAGCAGGTTCGTCCCGAGCTTCACGTAGGTATCTGCGGTGAGCACGGCGGTGATCCCTCTTCCGTTGAGTTCTGCCATAAGATCGGTCTTACCTACGTTTCCTGCTCGCCCTTCAGAGTTCCGATTGCAAGACTTGCAGCAGCTCAGGCAGCACTTAAGTAATCTGTGCTATCTCGAAAGAGAAAGTAAGGATAACAAAACGACAAAAATCGCTGATTTTGTAATCACAAAGGAAATCGCGATGGAATATATGAAAAAACGGTATCCCGGATATCATATGCGCCCATCACGATGGAAAGATATTAAAATCAGTGTTCATATCTAAGCTTAAAGCCCTCGGCAAAAACGCCGAGGGCTTGTTTTATTACGCTGCCGCGTTTGCGTTGATCTGCTCGATTATCTTTCTAATACCGAGCCAAACCCTAATGTCTGTGAATACCTCAACAATGCTTCCTCTGTCAGTGAAGGGTGACTCTTGGAGAACAGACATATCCTTCATCACACCGTTGCGAACAATGTATTCGATAATTTGGTTAACGAAGTATATCTGACTTGCATCGAGGTTGACGCTATCGAGATATTCAGCAAAGGCTTCCTTAGCTGCAGACATATCAAGTCCTACGATTTCGCGAACGAACTCTCCGAGAGGCTTTTCTCCGTACTCGGCTTCATAATCTTCCTTAGTTCCAATCTCACTCCAGAGGATTTTCTCAAGTGCTTCAATATCCTCTTTAGACAGAGGCTTATTGCTTTTAAGCTTGGCGATAGCGGTGTTATCCTGGTGCTGACGAACGTAGAATTCAGCCTTTGCCTTGTAATTCTTAAGGTCATCCGATTCAAGCTCTGATTCGTGCCACTCCACTGAAAGAATTTCATCGTCAAAGTGCGTTACGTAAGTCGGACCACCTCGAGGAATGTACTTAACAAGATCACGAAGCTCTTTTCTTATATGCTCAAACTCGTTTATACCTGCATCATCAAAATAGCTTGTGTGGAGTATCTTGTTTATAAGCTCCGACTTTGCCATAATCTCGGGAATATTTGCCACACTCGCTATTCCGCTCACCTTCTTCAAAAGGTCGGTACGAGCTCTTTGATACTTTTTACCCGCGAGATAAGCAAGTTCTATGCCATATACTAGAGCATCAAATCTTACAGCAGAAGGCTCGTCCTCATCGGGAGTGATAAGCGGAGCGAGTTCATCGGTCATAATGAGCGTGTCCTCGTATGTGAGAGTAGTGTAGTTATCCGGATTTGAATAAAGCTCAACGTATTTGAGATGCTGACGAACAGCAAAGTTCTCTCGGTTAAGATCGCTGACCTTCGCAACCATATCGGAAACGAGAGATTTTCTAAACTCTATCAAATCGGGAGTCTGATAAACGAGATCCTGTAGCTTATACGCAATCTGCGCTTTAAGCTTGAAGATTGCGCCTTGCAAGGCAATCTGATTTGCGGTAGGACGTCCTTTGTTCATTCGGAAGAACTCAAAGTTACCGCAGAAGTCGAAGATGTAGAACTTGGATTTATCAGCTCCGTCAATAAGTCCCGGGCAAAGTCTTGTTCCTCTACCTATCATCTGCCAGAACTTAGCTTTACTCATTACCTTTTTGAAGAAAACAAGGTTCAAAACCTCGGGAACGTCAATACCCGTGTCAAGCATATCTACTGATATCGCTATTTGAGGAAGCTTGTTCGGATCGGAGAATTCATCTATAGCACTCTGCGCATATGTCATGTAATTGTCTATAACTTTGGTGTAACCGGGAAGATGAGGATATTCCTTCCCGAATATCTCGTGTATCATTTCTGCATGCCTATGGCTCTTTGCGAAAATGATACTCTTTCCGATTTTCTCTCCGTAATCGACACGGAGACCGTTACTCATAAGAACGTGAAGCACTTCTTTTATGGTGTCTTCGTTGAAGATCCATTCGTTTATCGCAGAGGAAGCAATGGACTCGGGAAGCTCTCCGTTCTCATCTACAAAGTTGTTTTCGTATTCTTCTTTTTCTTCTTCGGTAAGATCGTCGTAAACGATGCCTTGCTCAATAAATTTAAGCTTTGATTCTACCGAAACGTAGTCAACGAGATGTCCGTCTGTTACCGCCTGTGAAAGCTCATAACCGTAAGTAGGAACACCGTTTTCAAGCTCAAATATCTCGTAAGTGTTCTTGTCGATTTCGTCCTTGGGTGTAGCGGTAAGACCAACCAAGGGAGCATCAAAGTAATCAAAAATCTCCCTGTACTTGTTGTATATGGATCTGTGAGCCTCGTCTACGATGACAAGGTCAAAGTGTCCGATTGTGAACAGTTTTTTACCGTTTTCGTCCTTTACCTCGTCGATGCAGTTCATCATCGTCTGATAAGTGGAGAAAACGCATCGCGCATCGTAGCCCGATTTATCCTCGCAAAGATTTGCCACCGAGAGATCGGGAAGCAAGTTCACGAAGCTTCTCTTTGCCTGTGTAACAAGAGAGTTTCTGTCTGCGAGGAATAGGATGTTTTTAACCCATCCGTGCTCGAGAAGCACCTTTGTAAGTGCAATAACGGTTCTCGTTTTGCCAGAACCGGTCGCCATAACGAGAAGCGCCTTGCGACGATTCTTTTTGTCAAATGATTCGCATACTGCTTTAATCGCACCTTCCTGATAGTAACGACCTGCGATCTTGCGGTCAACCATGATATTTTTGAGGCTCGTGCGCATGGTCTGCAAATTGAAGAGCTTTTCAAGGTCACGCTTTGAGTATATTGATGCTACACGGCGCTCGGGATAGTATTTGTCATTCCAGATGCGTGTATCAAAGCCGTTTGAAAGGAATATAACGGGTCTTCTGCCGTATTTCTGCTCGAGAAGGTCTGCATAGAGCTTTGCTTGTTGTCTACCCTTAGCAACGTCAACGCAAGTACGCTTTGCTTCGAGAACTGCAAGAGGCTTATGAGAATCGTCAAAGAGAACGTAATCGGCATAACCAACCTCGCTTTGATTCGGCATTCCGTAAAGCTCAACCTCGTTTTCCCAGTCCTTGCCCTCTATCCAGCCCGCATCACGAAGCATCCAGTCGATGTATATCTTTCTCGTCTTATATTCGGAAATATCAAGAGGCTTAGGAACGTAGGTCTGCTGCTGTTCCTCACGACGTGCGGTAAGCTCAGCCTTGAGCGTTTCGTTTTCTTTAAGCAATGCCTCAAAGTCAATATCGGGAACGGCTGCTACGGGTGTGGTCGTAGGCTCGTCCTTCTTAAGTAGGCTCTTGTCGAAATGCTGTTCGGCGTATTCGGGCGCATAGAGGTATGCCACTTCATCGAGGAAGACGAAGAGGTTCTCAAGGCATAGCTCTGCTTGATCTTCTGCAATCTCCTTGCTCTTATGAGCAACGTCGTTACCCATCTTGCGTATCAAATCCATTCTGCGCCAAACGTCGTTTCCAACGATGTCTCGGAACTCTTCAGAGTTTATAAGGAGATGCAGATTATCCTCAAAAGGTATTGTGAGGTCACGGTCGACCGAATACATCCATTTGACCGCAAATTCCATCGCCCTGCGACAATTAAAAACGCACGCCGCCGGATCTATGTATATTAACTTTTCTGCCGATATCGCAACGTCTGCAAAAGTCGCAAAATCGGACGTTTGTTTTAGGAAATCAAAGTTGGTCATAGTGACCTCCATTTATTCATTTCGATATATCTTGATTTTTTCAATAAGGCAATTTACTATAATGTCGACCTCTTTGTCTAAATCATTACCCGCATTAAAAGTCATTCCACCATATTTCTTTGATTCATCAAACATTGTTTCAGGTACATCACTATACCAAATCGGAATAATAGCTTTTTCACCATATCGCTTTTTATACGCTTGAGACTCTATTCTCGTCCATACACGAGTTGGGTAATCGTTGCTAAGCAATGGGACAACAAATGCTGCTTCGCTATTATATATTGGAAATAGATATTCTTCTACATCTTGCCCTAAAATATCCGCTTGTTCGTTTTTATCATAAAAAACAGCTATTTCATGTGCTTGTAACCTGTAAAATATTTTTTCTGCTAAATCTCTATTACTTCCAGCAAAAGAAAGTGCGAAATCGTATTTGGGAGTTTCGACTAATTGAATATATCCGATATCTTTAGCAAAATTGTTCCAGTTTATTGATTTTAAATAAAACATAAACTTAGGATCTTCCGCAGACAAGATTTTAGATGTATCATCATAATGTATATAATTACCAACATCAAGATTTTTTTCAAGAAAATCGGCTAAAAACTTTTTTTCAATAATTTGTATTACACCCGCTTTTTGTTCAGGATGCTTTTGTATTTCTGATGTCAACGAGACTGACCATTTATCGCTCTCTGATAGCCATTTAAGAATATGAAGATATGGAGCTCTACCTTCACGTCTAAGTCGCGGACCAGTGGCAAAAACTCGTGCAATTTCAAAAAAGCTCCTTCCAAATTCATCGAAAATTCCACCTGAAACAACAGGATAAGAAAAATGAAGTTTTTTAAGCTTCTCACAAGTATTAACGACATCATTTTTTATACACGACATATGGCACATCAACTGTGCAATGTGAAAACTTCCAAAACAATTAGAAATTAAATCTTTTGTATCATCGAATTTTATATTTAAGGCTTTTTCTCCTAATTCTATTAACTCTTGTACTTTTTCATCTGAGTTTGTTTCAAAATGAATTGTAGAAATGCGATTATTTAAGTCTGGAGAAAAATGGACAAGCGTATCACCAACTCTATTGATACCGACAACCACAATCTTTCTATCCTCATCCATTTCATCAGCAAGATATTTCATAACATCAGAAATATTCTTTTGTAAAGCAGGGTCAAGACGATGAAAATCGTCAATAAGGGCTATTCCAGAAAAGTTACCTTGAGCAATTTCTTTAATTTTGTCTTTGTCAGATGTTTTTCGTGCAGACAATTTAATACAGCGATCAGAAACGCCTAATTCATCTATTACTCGAAAAACAGCAGTCGTTTTTCCTATACCGGATGGCCCTTCCACAACAACGCCTTTTCCCTTTGTTCGTAACGCTACTAAAAGAGAAGTGTATTCTTTCGGTTGCACATATGTAACCGTAGGAACTCCGGTGGTTGTGAAAACATCTTCAAGATTATAAATAACATTTTTCATAATTTATTTAACTCCTTTATCCAAAATATTTTTGCATCAATGCTTTTTTTAGTGTTTCGATTTTTTCAAGGCTTTTTTGAATCGTTAATTTTGATTTATCGGTCTGTTCAGCAAAGGCCACAAACTCGGCTTGCAGTTCTATTGGAGGCAATGGGAACTGAATATTTCTACATTGCTCCAAACTGATATTCAATTGACGGACGCCGACTGCCTGCTTCAAAAATGGCCCTAAAACAGTTGGCTGCATTAACGCTGATAATAGGAATCTCGGCAATACATTGTTTTTAGCTCTGAAAATGCTAATAGCTTGATTAATGTTCCATTCGGCAAATGCGCTTGTTACAAGCGAGAACTTTCCTAACGGGGGACCTACAATATTCATAAGAACATCGTTTGGATATACCTTTGATCTTGATAACTTGCCGTTATGAACTGATTTGTCGATATATTGCGGAGCACAATCAAATAACAAAGAACCGTCAAAACTCAAATTGTATACTTTAAGATATGGAATTCTATTGTCACCAAATTCTGTATATATTTCACCTGTTGGAGGTGTGGTACCTTTAGTTATAAACTCGCACACATCTTCCGCTTTAACCAATGGGAAATTACCATTTTCAAACATCTCGATAAATCGGGCTTTGACAAGCTCGTCCAATTTTGAAAGTTGTTGCTTGCGGAGACATATTAAAGTGTCGATTTTTTCGAATTGAGCAACAATACTATTTTGTTCTTCTATTGAACACTCTGCTATTTCAATCTCTTTTAGCCACTTGAAATGTCTATTATATCCCGTATTAGGAATATCTGCGTTGCAAAGCGCATAATACAAATATTTATAATTAGCGGTTGGATCTTTTGCTTTTAATAATTTTACACCATCAGCACCAAGAAAGCACGGAGTATCGATATACTTGATAATTCTCGTGTGATCTCCAAAAAAGATAGCAGGTATGTCCGTAAAAAGTCCTTCGGTTTCGTTGGTATAACCAGCAACTTGTGATTGCCCTTGATCTATTATAGGGTATATTCCTGTTTTGAGGTAAAGATTGGTTGGAATTTTAGTCCCTTGTTTTGTAACATCTTCAAAAATGTCTGTAAATTTAGCCATCATCCCACCCCCTTAAAAAGTGCTACCAATGCAACTATCAAAGCCGCAAAGCTTACAATTCCCGAAAAAACGGAAATGATATAATTTCTATCTTTTTCTGTTTCGATTTCTTTAGCTGATTTCCACAGCAGAAAAGAGTATAAAATCAATACGACAAACAGTGCCACCGCAAATGCAATGCTAAAAACATTGCCTATAACAACATTCACTTCATTCCACACAAATGATTTAGCCATGTTGATTATGGCGACAGGCGTTGCAAGTGCAATCAGCCATCCCAAAATAGCCACTCCGCGAAATGCGAGAGATATTATCATTGCAAAGGTGCCGGAGGTGAACTTTTTCCTTCTGTTGGCTTCATTTTCGCTTTTTTCTTGTGCTTTCACTATCGCTTCCGCAAGTTTATCATAATTAATCTCAAGGTTTAGCTCCTGAATGTTATTTATAACCTGTGGTTTTTCTTTTTTCTTAGCCATTATAACCCCTTATTTTCTGCTTCCTTCAAAGTCGCAAGTCTTGCAAAAAACATATCTGCAATTTTTTCGTCATTAAACCAATTTCTATTGACTTCCTTTAATTGATTTAATCCAACTTTTTGCACCGCCTCAATAGCAGCTTGCTTTTGAGAAATTTGCTTTTCAGTTGTTTGACACATTGCACCGTTTACCGTCTCGTATGACATAAAAGCTTTGTTGAAATCCATAAGAGGATAGAGCTTACCAAGCTTATTGGTTTTGTTATCAACGGCAAATCCCCAATTTCCCCAATGCCTGTCTACGTTTCCTATTAAATAGTCAATGATATTCATCATATAATAAGAATAGCTATCTTTTTTCAAAACAAAATCCATTTTGTTAATATCGCGATTGGTGCAATAAATGTCAACATATTCGGAAGAAACAATGCTATTTTCCTCAGAAGTAATAATTTTGCATTTTGAAACACGCGTACCGTTGAATTCCGATTCTTCATATGAAACAGAAGCTATATCAAAGCAGTTAACGATTTTTGATGCCAAAATTTCAGCATCCACATCTCGCTCGTCTCCATCCTTCAATAGATAAAACACGCCGTCCTTTCGTATCCAAGCTTTAGGAGCGACTCCCGGTGTTCCGATATCTCCCGCTTGGTCCTGCGTCTTTATGAATTCGGCGTTTTCAAGAGTTAAATTTTTACCTTTCAAGCTCACGTCAACAAAAGCATCAGAAAGCGAATGATTATATAAGCTGATTTCAGCAAAGGATCTTTTGTTATCTTTTGACCTTATCCAATAGACGTCCATAAGGCTGAGTGCGCAGTAAGATATAGCAATAGCAGCTCTCTCTCTGTCAGTATAAACCTGTATGGCGCCTATGCTATTCAAAATTTCCTTTGCGTATTTTCTATCTAACGTTAAAACTCTTGAAGCGCACCAATAGTAAAAGTTGCTTAAATTATTTATACACGTATCGGTATCTTCTCCCTTTTCGAGATAAAGGTTGTAAGGCATAAACGATGGATAATTTATAGTGCATTTTCCATTTTCATAAATTCTTGCAACTCGTCTGTCCTTGTGCATTATATCGAAATGTTTCCAGCCTTTAGACATCACACTACGATCTATTCTAATACTCATTTTAACATATCCTCCAGTTCATTAAGTGCGCTTTGAATCTTAGATTCAATCGCATTGATTTCTGCGAGTATTTCGCTTGTTGGAGCATACTCGACAGGCTTATATTCGGTCTTCTTATACTTATTGATGGAGAGGTCATAATCGTTGCCTACAATCTCATCCTTGGATACGAAGAAGGATTTTTCGGTGCGTAGCCGGTTGTTTTCTGCTTCGAGGTTGTGGAAGCGCGCAATAATATCGGGAATGTCGTTTTCTTTGACTTCGCTACGCTTATCGTCAAGGCTGAAGCCGTCGGCTTGCATATCGTAGAACCACACCTTGTCCGTGCCGCCGTGTCCCGTCTTGGTGAAGATCAGAATTCCGGTAGAAACACCTGCGTAGGGTTTGAAGACTCCCGAGGGCATCGAAATTACTGCCTCAAGTCTGTTATCTTCAACGATTGCTTTGCGTATTGCCTGGTGCGCGGTGGACGAGCCGAAGAGGACGCCATCGGGAACGATAACTGCGCATCTGCCGCCTA
The DNA here is from genome assembly GCA_017411605.1 of Clostridia bacterium. Taxonomy (GTDB): domain Bacteria; phylum Bacillota; class Clostridia; order Oscillospirales; family CAG-272; genus UBA1740. The sequence goes on from JAFQPR010000054.1 coordinate 9,932, forward strand.
CTCTGAGCATACGAAGCATCAATGCGAGGAACAGAAGCTCGGTCTTTTTGGTCTTGCAGACCTTGAGAAGATCGGCAGAAACGGTATCGTAGTCGAGGCTACCTTTGAAGGGAGGGTTTGCGAGGATAAGCGAATACTTATCCTTATCGGGATTCTGGTCGGATAAGCTATCGCGATACTCGATATAGGGGTTGTCCACACCGTGAGTCATCATGTTCATTGCACCGATACGGAGCATTGTTCTATCCATATCAAAGCCGTGGAACATACCATTCATATAGTGGTTTTTCTTCTGTCTATCGAAGAAGATTTCTTCCTTACGCTTCTCCTTGAGGTAGTCTCCGGCTGCAACAAGGAATCCGGACGTACCACATGCAGGGTCGCATATAACTTCGTCTGCCTTAGGATCCATGAGCTCGACCATCATACGAATGATGTGGCGAGGGGTACGGAACTGACCGTTAAGACCCGACTGCGCAATCTTGGAGAGAAGATATTCGTACACGTCTCCACGGATATCGCTATCCTTAATCTGCGCCATCTGAGCGTAGATATCGTCGAGTATGGTTACGATTTTATCAAGGAGAAGCGGCGTGGGAATTTTGAAAATAGCATCGTCCATATACTTGGAGTATGCGCTATCCTTATTGTCGTGAAGGTTTTTGATAAAGGGGAATACCCACTCCTGAACTGTTGAGTACATCTTACCTGCAGGGAAATCGTGGAAGGTAGACCACTTAAGCTGACTACCGTCAATCTCTCGATCACCTATTTTCACCTTATCTGCAAATATACTCTTGTGAGGAAGTCCGAGCATAACGGCTTCCTTTGCGCGAAGGTTATCGGTATCGTCGAGGTCACGAATGAACATAAGGTAAGTAACCTGTTCAATAACGTCGAGGGGGTTAACAAGTCCGCCTGCTGCAAACACGTCCCAGAGTCCGTCAATTCTATTTTTAAGCTCGCCTGTAATCATTTTTTAGTCTCCATTCCAAATATAAGATGTGTATCTGCCGCCACCGATTTTTGTGATCTCTCCATTTTTAAGAAGATCGCCCAGTGTTCTCTGCACGGTGACATCGCTAATATCGGGGCATTCCTTGAGGATCTCCGCTTTTGTGATTTTTCCTATTGTATTCTTTATAATATCACGGACACGCTCTGTCTTTGATGAACCGCTTTCAACTACGATTTGTACTCTATCTTTAAATTCTCTGTAAGCACCAAGAACTATGCCGAGCATATATCTTACAAAGTGACCGTAGTCGTTCGCGTTCTCGTGCCAACCGTAAGAGCTATCTTCGAGTGCTTCGTAATAGGTTGCTTTAGTTTGTTCAATAGCTTTTTCAATACTGATGTATTTTCCTACGATGTATCCGGTTCTGTAGAGAAGGAGCAAAGTTAAGAGACGGCTCATTCTTCCGTTTCCGTCACTAAACGGGTGGATGCAGAGATAGTCGAGGATGAACATCGGAATTATAATAAGTGGATCAATTTCCTGGTCTGCAAGTGCTTCGTCAAACGCTTGGCAAAGTTTCTCCATTGCATCTGGGGTTTCCCATGCCGGCACAGGCTTGAATCTAATTCTCGTGTTACCGCTTGCATCTTCTTCCTGAATTTCGTTGTCGTTGAACTTATATACACCGCCTTCATTTCCGCCATATTTATAGAGCATCTTATGAAGCTGCAATATCATGTTCGGCTTTGGCTGAATGTAATCGTGACTCTCGTGAATTAAAGCAAGTACGTCACGGTAACCCGCAATTTCTTGTTCGCTTCTATTCGAAGGACGGGTTTTGTCCTTGAGTATCTTTGTCAGTCTATCACTTGAGGTATAGATACCTTCAATTTTGTTAGAGCTTTCTGTGCTTTGTATCTTTGCTATCTCGACGAGATGAGTAAGTGTGTCTTTCGTTGCTCCAAGGAAATTGTTTTGCTCTCCTTTGTATTCGTGTATCTTTGTGAGTAGAGCAACTATCTCGGGTGTGAGCAACTTTTTCCATTCATTTTTATAGCTGTAGTTTCTCATTAAAATCATCCTTTTTAGATTTTAGAGTTGCTTATAGTTTTCTTCATTATCTATTATACATTCAATATCATCGTTTGTCAAGTTAATTTAGTCATTTTCTCGAAAATGATAGAATTGAAAAAGAAATAGGGGGAGTTGAATAGCCAAGTTTTGTTCATAGCAATGCAGGCAGCACTTAAGGACTAATTCAGATTAAAACCTAAAATCTAAGGGGCTACGTCATTTAGGCGTAACCGATAAAAAAACGGGCTGTCGCATTTAGGCATAACCGAATAAAAAACAGGGGTATTGTGAAATAAACACAGTACCCCTTTAATAGTAAGCACAAATTTGAGGAAATCAAGGTTGAAAACCTATAGTTTTCCTCGTTTTTATTAATGTTTTTTATTCTACCGCCGTTCGCTCAACTCTCGCCGTACCTTTCTATATTTCCCGCTCCCTCGTCAAAACAATGAGAAAATCTTATTCGGTTCTTCATTTATAACCTCTTCGAAGCGAATAAGATATTCCTCGGGACTAATTTTCAGCTGCTCACATATTGCAAAAAGAGCCTGATACATTACAGGGTCACTCAAAAATTCTCTTCCCTCAAGGCTTAGCGGGGATCTTGTACTTGCTTCATTCATTGATATCTCCCCTCGCTTTTGTTATTATTATGCTCTCCTCTTCAACTGTAATCGAAACGTCAGCCCCGACTCCAAGATCAAGCTCCAAGAGATAATCTTTTGGTATCACCACACGTCCAAGCTCATCAATTTTGCGAATAATTACGTTTTTCATAAATTTTTGTCCTCTTTTCTTTTAAACTGCTCGTTTGAGTTTCAAACCGCAAGTTCATTATATCACAGCTCAATTGTCGAAATTGCTCGAAGTATGTAGGTAATAAAAAAAGAAAAACGAAGCATTAATATAGCGCTCTTTATGACACTATATTGTAGCCTCGGTTTTCTCTTAGGTTTGATATAATATTAAAAATTCAATTCAGATACTCAATATAGGTATCTATAAGCGCTTCCAATGCCACGCGCTGCTTCGGCGTCAGTCTTTCAAGCTTTCTGCCTATATGACTGTCACCGTACAAATTGCGCGTCGAAACAGTGTCGCGCAAAAGATAATCCGCAGATACGTCTAAGGTTTCAACGAGTTTGATGAATAATGCCATGCTGGGCATCTTCAAACCACGCTCAATTTCACTTATATACGTCAAAGTAATATCCAATTTTTCTGCAAGCTGCTCTTGAGTTAGATTCAGCTTTTTTCTCGTTTCACGGATTCTATCACCCATTGTATGTTTTTCCACTTCATTACCTCACAAACTAACAGTTCTAAATTCATACTACCATTATAAACTTTGTGAAGCCACGCGAGAACACGCTGGAAGAGCTAATTTTAAACTATCAATTTAAATTTTTATCATTTTAAATTGGATTTTTTATTATTTACACCTCATCCACCATATAGCCTTCTCCTGTGGGAGAAGGTGGCAGCCGCTTAGCGGCTGTCGGATGAGGAGTCAGAAACATAGCTTCGATAAACACCTCATCCACCATCAAAGATGGTCCCCCTTCCCCCATTGGGGAAGGCTAATAAAAGAGCCTTGTCAAAAAGAAAATGACAAGGCTAATATAATTTATTCATTTATTCTTTTATTCTTTCGTTATTTCGCAGCCGAAAGGAAGTGCATTTACCTTCATAAGCTTGAATAGCTGAAGACCGAAAGGAATACCGATAACAGTAGCACAGAGGAGCGCTCCTACTATAGCGCAGCCAACCGCTTCCTGCGCGCCTAACAATACCATCCAGATTACGTTTAAAACGGGATGAGAGTCATAATTTGTTTCAACCGATTTTTTAAACGGTAGGAAAGCTAATTTTGAAACTCTGAAGCACGCTATTCCAAAAGGAATGCCTATAAGGGTGACGCAAAGCAGCACGCCCAGAAGAAAATATAGAATTCCAAGAATCCATCCTAACGTAATAAACCAAATAAAATTGCCTATCGTTTTCACTGCATTCCTCCATTAATTTCATACTTATATATAGTTTACCTTATTCGTATGATTTTGTCAAGCAATTTAAGGTATTTATTTTGAATTAAATAACAGTTTTTTTATATTGCCGCTGAAGATCATTTCCCTTTCGGTATCGGTGAGAGGAATTTTATTAAAGCGCTCGAGCTCCTCTACCGCATCCCACATCGGGAAATCGGTTCCGAAGAAGAATCTATCAGCGCCAAAGAGGTCGATAAGCTCCTTTGCGCGCTCCGCGCTGATGAAGGGCAAAGACGAGCAGGTATCAAAGTATACGTTTTTAAGTCCTACGTAAAGCTCGGACTCGTCCCAGCATCTGTAACCGCCGAAGTGCGCTGCGATAAAGTTAACGTCGGGGTATTTTTTTGCCATTCTCACAAGGCGGCGAGGCTTCGAATACTCGTATCTATCATCACCCATATGAAGAAGTATCGGGAGCTTTCCCGATGCCGCGCGGTAGAACTTCTCTGCTACCTCGTCATCAATATTGAACTTCTGAAAATCGGGATGAAGCTTTATTCCGTGAAATCCGTTTTCAAGCGCAAAGTCTATCTCTGCTCTTATCTCTTCCTCGGTGAGGTCCTGATGCAAGGTTATGAAGCCTATAAACTCTGGATGAGCGTCTATCTCACTCTTTAAAAAGGTGTTAATGGCGCGTACCTGGCGCGCCGTAGTTGCGACGGAGTGAACGACGAATCTCGTGATTCCCGCTCTTTTACCGTCCTCAATCAGGCGTTCTGCCGTGCCTTTTGGCATCTGCATTTTTATACTGTAAAACTCACCTATCGTTTCGGTCGCTTTAGATGCAATTTTCTCGGGATATATGTGCGCATGCGCATCTATTATTTCCATTTTTTCTTTTTCTCCGTGAATCCCCTCTGCTAGATCAGCGTAGGAGCTTTTTGTCTCTTTTTACTTTCAGTAAAAGAATAAAACAATACTAGCACAACTTTTTTTAAATGTCAATAAATATTTAATTTTTTTCGTATTTTTGAGCGCGCAGATATTCATTTTCGGATATTTCCTGTTTTTTCTTTTTCGGCTCTTCTCATTTTTTTCTTTTATAAGCCTTGAAAAACGTCGAAATATATGTTACAATAATGAGGTTTTGTTTTTGGGACTGCTCTTCGCTCTGATTGTTCGAGTCGTGAGTCCTCAAAAACTACCGAATAATAATTTGGAGGAAAAAGAAAATGCAACTTATCTACAACGTCAATGACAAACCTAAGTTCACACGCGTTCTCGTATTCGCTCTTCAGCAGCTTCTCGCAATTCTCGCTGCTACGATCGCCGTTCCCGCTATTATCGGTAACGGTATGTCCCAGTCTGCCGCTCTCTTCGGCGCAGGCATAGGCACATTTGTTTATCAGTTCTTCACCAAGCGCCGCAGCCCTGTTTTCCTCGGCTCGTCGTTCGCTTTCCTCGGCTCTATGGCTGCTGCTTTCGCAGGCGGTGTTTCCGCGGCGGCAGGTCACCTCGGACTTATCATAGGCGCTCTTCTCGCAGGCCTCGTTTACGTGGTTATCGCTATCGTTATCAAGTACGTGGGCGTTGAATGGATCAGCCGCCTTATGCCCGCCGTTGTTATCGGTCCTACGGTTGCTATCATCGGTCTTTCCCTCGCCGGAAATGCAATTGGCGACCTTCAGCGCGGTCCTAACACTTATCTCGCAATGCTCTGCGGTCTTGTAACGCTCTTCACAGTTATGATAGCTTCCGTATTCGGTAAGAAAATGATGAAGATGATCCCCTTCATTATCGGTATTCTCGCAGGCTATCTCACAGCAACCGTGCTTACCGTTATAGGTCTTATCGCAGATGTTCCCGCTATGCAGATCATAGACTTCTCCGCTTTCAAGCATATGCAGTGGATCCCCGATTTCACGTTCGTTAAAGCTTTCTTCGGTGAAAAGCTCACATTCGGAGAATACGGTAACTTCTGGGGATACCTCGGCTCTGTTGTCGTTGCTTACGTCCCCGTTGCTCTCGTTGTTCTTGCCGAGCATATCGCTGACCACAAGAACCTTTCAACTATCATTGATCATGACCTTCTCGAGGATCCCGGTCTTTCAAAGACTCTTCTCGGTGACGGCGTTGGCTCTATCGCAGGCGCATTATTCGGCGGATGCCCCAACACCACCTATGGCGAGTCCGTTGGTTGCGTTGCTATCTCGGGTAACGCTTCTGCAATTACTATCACGGTTACCGCTGCTATGGCTATCCTCGCTTCATTCTTCGCGCCCTTCGTTACCTTCCTTTCTACTATCCCCGCTTGCGTTATGGGCGGCGTTTGCATCTCGCTTTACGGCTTTATAGCAGTTTCCGGTCTTAAAATGCTTCAGCCCGTTGATCTCGGCGATAACAGAAATCTCTTCGTAGTTTCTATCATCCTTATCTGCGGTATCGGAGGTCTTGTTCTCAACATCGGCGCGGTTAAGATCACCAATATCGCTTGCGCTCTTATTCTCGGTATCATCGCTAATACCGTGCTCAATCTTAAGGGCAAAAAGACAGATGAAAAGAAGGACTCCGAGGAATAATTAATTCTTAGGTCTTTACGTATATTATTTTGCCAAACGCGCAAATATAACAAAACTAACTATTCAGGCGGTTTTATGAAAAAAATAAGAGTTTTAGCAATTATGCTTTGCATAGCACTTTTACTCCCCACGCTTACTGCGTGCAAAAAGGTAAGATCTGAGAAATACTTCGAGTATTTTGACACGGTATCGGTAATTCAGTCATATGCAAGGGATAGCAAAAAGGAATTTGAAGCAAACTGCAAGGCAGTTTCCGACCTGCTTTCGGACTATCACAGGCTTTTTGATATTTATTTCGAATACTCGGGTATCAACAATCTGAAAACAGTCAATATGAATGCGGGCAAGGAGCCCGTCAAGGTAGACGAAAGGCTTATTGATTTCCTTATCTATGCAAGAAAAATGTATACCCTGACAAACGGGCAGATGAATATTGCGTTCGGAGCTGTTACAAGGCTCTGGCACGATGCGCGCGAGTCAGCGCTTCTTAACCCCGAATCGGCAAAAGTTCCCTCGGGACTTGAGCTGGAGAAAGCATCCTACCACACAAATATTAATAAGATTATTATTGATAAAGAGGCGAGTACCGTGTTCATTTCCGACCCCGATATGAGCATCGACGTAGGCGCACTCGGCAAGGGGTATGCCACCGAGCGCGCGGCGGAGCTGCTTATATCACGAGGTGTCAGCTCATACGTTTTGAATATAGGCGGAAATATTCGCGCGATAGGCGAGAAGCCCTCGGGTGACGGTTGGGTGACAGGAATAACCAATCCCGACAAATCATCGGACGAGCCATTCATAACTAAGGTTATAATAAAAGACTTATCCCTCGTTACCTCCGGTGACTATGAAAGATTTTACACGGTTGGGGGTATTCGCTACCATCATATAATCGATCCCGATACCTGCAAGCCCGCGCGGCACTTCTCTTCGGTTTCGGTATTCAATGCGAACAGCGCGCTTTCCGATGCGCTATCCACCGCCCTTTTCTGTATGTCCTATGAGGAAGGACTCGGACTTATAAAATCACTCGGTAATACCGATGCTATATGGGTTTTCCCCGACGGTATGGTCAAAATGACCGATGGAATTGTCATTTCCGAGTGAGTTTATTAATAAATATATATAAATTATAAACTGCGTCTTGACATAGGCGCAGTTTTGCGTTATAATTAGGTAGTATTTGTTTAATTTACTTATATTTTATATGTTTCGATGTATGAAATTTGTTAAATTTGTAACAAAGATGCTAAAAATAACAACGGAAGGAAGACTTTATGTTTGGGTTTAAACTCCTAGGTAACACACGAATCCCACACCATAAGAATACTGCCGATATGCAACCCGTCAGAATGGCGCCGCCAAAAGAGGTGCTTCTCCCGATGGCTCAGCATATAGGCGCTCCCGCTACTCCGATAGTTAAGGTCGGAGATGAAGTAAAGGTAGGTCAGCTTATCGCAGAAGCATCGGGGCACGTATCAGCTCCTATTTATGCTTCGGTATCAGGTAAGGTCACAAAGCTTGACAGCTATCTCCGCCACGACGGAAGGACTGTTCCCGCGATAAGGATAGAGAGCGACGGTCTTATGACTCCCGCCGATAATATCGCACCGCCCACCGTCACCGATCTTGACTCTCTCATTGAGGCAATTGAGGCATCGGGCCTTGTCGGTCTCGGAGGCGCAGGCTTCCCTACAGCGGTAAAATTTGACGCTATCAAGGAAGGAAAGATAGATACCGTCGTTTTGAACGGCGCTGAGTGCGAGCCGTATATTACGAGTGACGCCCGCGCTATGATAGACAGATCGGGGCTTATGCGCGAGGGTATCGAGCTTCTGAAAAAATTCGTTCCGGAAATCAAAAAATACATATTCGGTATTGAGAGCAACAAGCAGGCGTCCATTGATGAATTGAAGCGAGTTTTCGCTGACGACGGGGCGGTTGAGATAAAGGTTCTTCCCTCTCTTTACCCCCAGGGCGCTGAAAAGATTCTTGTTCACAATACTACGGGGCGCGTGATCCCGGCAGGAAAGCTCCCCGCCGAGGTCGGCGTAGTTATCCTCAACGTAACGACTCTTGCGACTCTCGCAAATTACGTTAAGACCGGTATGCCGCTCGTTGAGAAGTGCATCACCGTTGACGGAAGCGCGATAAAGCATCCGAAAAACGTGATCTGCCCTATCGGCACCTCTATCCGCGACGTTCTCGACTTCGTTGACGGAGAAAGAGATGAGCCCGGTAAGGTCATCTTCGGAGGTCCTATGACGGGCTTCCCCGCTTATTCGCTCGACGAGCCTATCGTCAAGAACACGAACGCGATCACCGTTCTTACCAAAAAGGATGCGAAGGAAAGAGAAGCTACCGCCTGCATCCATTGCGGAAGATGCGTTGAGGCTTGCCCGCTCAATCTCGTTCCCACTGCATTCACAAAGGCTCTTGACATTGAGAACGTTGACGAGAGAATGGCAAGGCTCGAGGAATACAGCATAATGCTTTGCATGGAATGCGGCTGCTGCTCCTTCGTTTGCCCCGCAAACCGTCCTCTTATTCAGAATAACCGTATGGCGAAAAATTCTCTCAGAGAATATAACTCGCATCGGGCAAAATTAAAGTAAAGGAGAGATAAAGTGGAAAAATTAATCGTATCATCATCTCCCCATATACACGCTAAAGCAACAACGCAGAGCATTATGAGAGACGTGCTCATAGCGCTCTCTCCCGCAACCGTTGCGGGTATCGTGCTCTTCGGTTGGCGCGCGTTGCTCATAGTTTGCGTTTGCGTTGCGACCGCAATACTCTCCGAATTCCTCTTCAATCTTATCGTCAAGAAAAAACAAACCGTATCCGATCTTTCGGCTGCGGTTACGGGCTTACTCCTCGGTCTGAGCTTGCCTACAACGGCAACGGTTTGGCACTGCATCGTCGGCTCTGTATTCGCTATTATCGTAGTAAAGTGCCTCTTTGGCGGTATCGGCTGCAACTTTGCTAACCCCGCAGTCACCGCGAGAGTTATGCTCTTTATCGCATTTGCAGGCTCTATCGGCGGCGGAGCGGCAACTAAATTTGCCGAGATCACCGCGGGCGCGACTCCGCTTGAGCTAATCAAGACGGGTGAGAGCTATAAGCTCCCCGAGCTTCTCGATATGTTCCTCGGTAACAGAAGCGGTTCTATCGGTGAGACCTGCGCTATCGCACTTATTCTCGGATTCGTTTATCTCGTCATAAGACGCGTTATCAGCTGGCACACGCCCGTAATCTTCGTAGCAACAGTATTCGTCCTCTCGGTTCTGATAACCAACGATCCCACGGTTGCGCTTTACGAGGTGCTCAGCGGCGGTCTTCTTATAGGCGCGATATTCATGGCTACCGATTACGTAACCACTCCCATTAACAAATACGGTAAGATGATATTCGCTCTCGGATGCGGTCTTATTACCGTGCTTATACGCTTCTGGGGCTCTTACCCCGAGGGCGTTTCCTTCGCTATACTTATTATGAATATCCTTTCTCCTTACATTGAGAAGCTTTGCACAAGGATCCCCTTCGGAAAGGAGAAGCGTACAAAATGAAAAAAGAATATTTAAAGCCAAGCATAGTTTTAGGTATTATCTGCATTGCGGTTGCGCTCCTTCTCGGCGTAGTTAATATGCTCACAGCGCCTAAGATAGAGGCTGACAAGATCGAGGCAGTTTCAAAGTCCTTACGAGTTGTTATGCCGGACGGTGACTTCTCCGACCCCGAAAAGCTCCCAAGCGATGCTCCCGAAAGCGTTACCGCTATATATAAGGAGCTGAGTGGAAAGGGTCACGTCGTTACTCTTTCCACAACAAAAGGCTACACAGGTAAGCCTATTCTCATCACCGTCGGTGTTGACACCGAGGGAAAGATAACCAAAGCTATAATCACCTCATCGGAAGAAACAAAAACAAACGATGAGATGGATTCCTATCACGACAGATTTACAGGTGTCGGCGCAGATGAAATCGATTCGGTCGATACCGTCGCGGGAGTAACCTACTCCTCAAAAGCCGTTCGCGGAGCAGTCAGAGACGCACTCGTTGTTCTCGGATATGCCAAAGCCTCAGAAGAGGGTGATGACGTAAGCGTTGCAGGTCCCGTAACACGCAGCGAGGAAGAGGTTTACAATCTTGCGCTCGCTCTCATTCCCGATGCGGATGCGCTCGAAGAGGTAACCTTTGAGGGCAGCGATCCTACGCTTATAAAAGCATTCCGCGCTACCAACAAGAAGGGTTACGTATTCTATATCGCGACAGAGTCGTGGTACAGACTCGAAACCGAGGGTCTTGTTGCTACCGATAATTTCGGTAATATCACAGATATAAACTTCCTTACCTGGGGCGTAGGTCACGGCGTTGACTATACCGAAGAATACGTTGAAAGCTTCAAGGGTAAGAATAAGGATTCGCTTGACAGAGTTGAGCTCGTCGCAAGCGCGACAGGTACGTCTGAGCACTTCAGAGATGCGCTCGGTAAGGCTCTCGACGTTGCGTTCAAGGTTCCCGTTTACACAGTTATAACAGCATCCGTTTTAGGTCTTGCCGTTATTGCGGCGGCAGTTTGTATTATCATAAGCAAAAGGAGGGGTAAACAAAGATGACGGAAAATAAAAAACTAGCTACCTTCCTTCGCGGAATAATTGCCGAGAACCCCGTTCTTATACTTATTCTCGGTACCTGCCCCACTCTCGCTACCACCACCTCGGTAATCTCCGCTTTATCAATGGGTATTGCGGCAACGATAGTGCTTATCTGCTCAAACGCGGTTATTTCAGCGCTTCGTAAGGTAATTCCCGACACGGTTCGTATCCCATGCTACATAGTTATTATCGCGGCATTCGTTACCGCAGTGCAGCTTCTGCTTCAAGCATACTTGCCGAAGATATACGATATGCTCGGCGTTTATCTCGCTCTTATCGTTGTTAACTGCATCATCCTAGGCAGAGCCGAGATGTTCGCAAGGAAGAATACCGTTCTCGACTCGGTTCTTGACGGAGCCGGTATGGGTATCGGTTTCCTTGTTGCTCTTCTTATTATATCTACCTTCCGTGAGGTTGTCGGTAACGGCTCGTTCGCGGGCTTTGAGATCCCCTTCCTTGAGGATTACAAGATATCAATTATCACTCAGGCGCCAGGCGGCTTCCTCGTTTACGGTATCCTTATCGCGGTTATGAATAAGCTTACCGAGAAGCGCGGAGGAGTTAAGAAAAAATCATTCTCCTGCGACGGTTGCCCGTCAAGTCACCTTTGCCACAAGACCTCGTGCAGCGAGGTTGAGGAGATAACCGCCGCTGCTCGCAGCGAGGCTCCCGCATCCGTAGGAAAGGAGGAGAGTGAGAATGTTTAAAGAGCTTATATTGATTCTTATGGGCGGCGTGCTCGTAAATAACTACGTTCTTCAGCAGTTCCTCGGTATCTGCCCCTTCCTCGGTGTTTCAAAAAAGGTCAATCAGGCTACGGGTATGGGCGTTGCCGTAACGTTCGTTATGCTTTGCGCTACCGCTGTAACACATCCTATTTACACTTACATTCTCGTGCCCTGCAAGCTTGAATATCTGCAAACTATCGCATTTATTCTCGTTATTGCGGCACTCGTTCAGTTCGTTGAGATCATTCTTAAGAAGTATATCCCCGCGCTCTACAAATCGCTCGGCGTATATCTCCCTCTTATTACAACGAACTGCGCCGTTCTCGGCGTTACTATCAACAATATCACCGACGGATACAACTTCCTCGCGGCTATGATATCCTCGCTCGGCGTTGGTCTCGGATTCCTCCTTGCGATGCTTCTTTTCGCAGGCGTTCGCTCAAGAATCGAGAACTGCCCGTCACCTAAGGCGTTCCGCGGTGTTCCCATCACACTTATTGCCGCTTCTATTGTTGCTCTCGCGTTCTTCGGCTTTGCCGGAGTTGTTGAGAACATTCTCGGCGTTTAAAGGAGGGTAAAATATGCTTACACCTATTCTTTTAGCCATCGGAATTCTCGCGGCAATCGCGCTTATCTGCGCTGTTCTTCTTACCGTCTCAAGCGTTTTCTTCTCCGTTAAAGAGAATGAAACCGCAGCCGCTATCCGTGACTGCCTCCCCGGCGCCAACTGCGGCGCCTGCGGCTACAGCGGCTGCGACGGCTACGCAAAGGCTCTCGCGGATAAGTCAACCGACGCAACTAACCTCTGCGTTCCCGGCGGTGACTGCACCGCAAAAGAGATTGCCGCTATCCTCGGAGTTGAGGCGGCTGACGTTGTTGAAAAGGTTGCATACGTTGCCTGCAACGGCGTTTGCGGCGCGGTAGAAAGAAAGTATGACTATCAGGGTCAGAAGACCTGCCACGCAGCAAATCTCTCTTACAACGGTGACAAATTCTGCACCTTCGCCTGCCTCGGCTACGGCGACTGCATGAGAGTTTGCCCGAGAGATGCTATCTCGCTCGAAAACGGAGTTGCGCACGTTGATCCGCAGAAGTGCATCGGATGCGGAATGTGCATGCGTGAGTGCCCCAACGGTATTATCAAGCTCATTGAGGACACTACGCGAGTTGTCGTTCAGTGCTCCAATCACGATAAAGGCGCATCGACACGTAAATACTGCACTAACGGCTGTATCGGCTGCATGAAGTGCCAGAAGACCTGCCCTCACGGCGCTATCACCGTTGAAAATAATCTTGCGACTATAGATTATTCGCTCTGCACAGGCTGCGGCGCGTGCGTTGAGGTTTGCCCCGTGCACTGCTTGCATGAGGGGAATTTTATCTGCGGCGCTCATTTCTAAGTCGGTGAATGTAATATTTGGGTAGACCGAAAAAGTCCAAAAATTTTTTATAAAGTCTGTTCTAATTTAGACCATTACAAAATCGGCTGTCTCAAGCTTCCGTTTGAGACAGCCTTTATAAAAGCATTTAAAATATCGACTTTGGGCAAAATAATTATATACCAAATACATTAAAGGAGAAGTATAATGAAAAATACGATAAAAAAATACCGCATTGATATTATCGTTATAGCTTCTCTTTTGCTTTTGGCGTGCTTAGCGTTGCTTGTTTTTTCGCTGACGCGGAAGCACGGTGCGTTTGCCGTGGTTGAGATAGACGGCAATACAGTTCACTCCTTCCCTCTTTCGGTTGACGGAGTTTACTCGTTGAACGGCGGTACGAACGTTCTCGTTATCGAGGGCGGATATGCTTATATGAATTATTCAGAATGCCCCGACCACACCTGCGAGAATACGGGCAAGATACGCTATGTAGGTGAAACGATAATCTGCTTACCGAACAAGCTTTCCGTAACTATAAAGGGCGAGAGCGACGGCGGCGTTGACCTCGTTTCATAAGGGGGTGCTATATGAAGCTTAACTTAAAGAAAATGACAGCGCTTGCAATCACGGTTTCAATAGCGCTTATCCTCTCATTTATTGAAAGCAGGATACCCGCCTTCGTCGCGATTCCGGGTATTAAGGTCGGACTTGCAAACATTGCGGTTATTTTTACTCTTTACAAGCTCGGCGCAAAGGAAGCCGCGTTGGTCTCCGTGCTGCGCGTTATTCTCGTTTCCCTGCTATTTGGAAGTCCCGTGAGCTTTATATACAGCTTAACGGGCGCTATTCTCAGCTTTACAGTGATGATACTGCTGAAGCGCTTTACCTCGCTTGCGACAGTTACCGTCAGCGTTTCGGGCGGAGTTATGCACAATATCGGTCAGATAATTGCCGCATCATTTATGCTCAGCACAAACGTTGTTCTTTATTACCTACCGTTCCTTTTGCTCTCGGGAACGATCGCGGGTATCGTTATCGGTGTCGCCTCGGCGCTGATAGTTAAGAGAGTAAAGCTTGACATTGGGTGATGCCTATGAAAACTAATAAAAAAGAGCTCATAAGAACACTAAAGTTTACATTATTCTCGATAAGCGCGGGAATAATACAGATTCTGCTCTTCACGATTTTGAACGAGCTTTTACACCTTGATTATTGGGTAAGCTACATTTCAAGCCTTGTTGCCTCGATACTCTGGAACTTTACGATCAATCGCAAGGTGACCTTTAAATCCTCGAATAACGTGAAGATATCTATGCTTCTCGTATTCCTCTTCTATCTTGTATTTACCCCCGTATCTACCGTCCTCGGCAACCTTGCCGAAGGCTCCGGCGTTAATGAATATATCGTTCTTGCCGTAACGATGATTTCAAACTTCGTGCTTGAATATCTTTACACAAGATACGTCGTTTACAGGAATAGCTGCGATACGGCTGATAAACAGGATAAAGGCTAGAGTGAAAAACAGAATAAAAACAATTTCATAAAAAAGTTAAAGCCTGCTTCGGGGGAACTTCCCTTTTCCGAAGCAGGCTTCTTTTTATTTAATTTAAGTTATTAACCGAGATCGAAGTCCCAAATTCCGTCGTTATCTTCCTTTGGTGAGTGCACCGAAAACGATTGAGTATCGTTTTCGGAAGCGAAGTCCCACGAACGCGAGTGAGTCGAGCCGAGTATATGAAGGCAACGACTCACGACACGGTAGTGGTCAGGGGCTAAGCATCAACCGAAATCGAAGTCCCAGATTCCGTCGTTATCTTCCTTCGGAGTTGTTTCTGTACCCGGCGAGGTAGTGATGATATCCATTGCGTCAAGCCCGATCACTTCAAGCTCGGGAGCTATATAACTCATAGCCACTAATTCATTCTTTTCATTCTGCATTCTGCATTTTGAATTCTGCATTAATCACTCCTCCTTTCAGTTTTCAACAACAGATTCTCTGTACGCTCTTGCGCTCTGGAGATACTTCCAGAAGCACTCGGTAAGAGCGGTGAGCTCGGCTTTATCTGCATCGGTGTAAGAATTCTCACCCGTGCCGCTGACGAATGCGTAGTACGCGTTGATATGGAAGCTTCCCGCAGCCTCACCGTCAATCGTGTAGGTCACGGTCTCGCAAAGCTCGTATGCGTATACGTCCGTATCAACGTAGGTTCCGTCCTCGGAAACAAC
>JAFQPR010000055.1 GCA_017411605.1 Clostridia bacterium
AACATTAATAAAAACGAGGAAAACCATAGGTTTTCGACCTTGATTTCCTCAAATTTGTGCTTACTATTAAAGGGGTACTGTGTTTATTTCACAATACCCCTGTTTTTTATTCGGTTATGCCTAAATGCGACAGCCCCTTCCTTTTTTTATCCTTGATTTTGTTTTCTGTATTCACTTGGCGACATTCCGAAGGTTGCTTTGAAAATTCTGTTGAAGCCGGAGACCTCGCTGTAACCGACCTCGTTTGCTATTTTAAGAATAGTCATATCCGTGTTTGAAAGCAAATATTCGGCGTATGCCATCCGCGTGTGGTTTATGTATACCTTCGGCGAGAGTCCCGTGTACTTGATGAAGAGCTTTCTCAGATTTGGAACACTCATTTTGCAGATACGCGCGAGCGCATCCTCGCTAATCATTGACGAGTTTCCCATATGCGAGTTTATTATGGCTATGGCGGGCGCGATTTTATGGTAATGCTGACGGTTTATCATCATCGGCTTTGCATCGACGGGGTGAGTTTTGGCGTAACGGGTGCAGGCTATAATAAATGAACCTATGGAAAATGCCAGAGATATATCGGTATATTCATCCTTTATTTCGGATTGCTTTATAATATTATTGATGAAATTTGTGAGATTCGGATTTTCGTCCGGTGAAAAAACTCCGCTGAAGGATATGTCAACGTTTGCCGCCATAAGCGCTTTGTCGGGGTCGAGCATACCCGCGAGCTGCATAAGCTTGATAGGATCGAAGAAAACGACTCTCCACTTCGCCGGATAACCGTGATCGGAATTCGAAAAATGCGGCGTATAGTGGTTGACGAATACGATATCTCCTTTTCCAAATCGGTATAATCTGTCGTTGATCTGAAATTCACCGCTGCCCTCCACGCATATTCCCATCTCATACATATTGTGATAATGTAGTTTTTCTATCGGCTTCGCAGGCGCGGAGTATGATGCGTTTGAAACCCAATAAGGCTCTCCTTCTGCCCAGCGCACGGGAGAATACTTTGAATATAACTTTTTCGTTTTAATTTCGTATTCCATGGCTTTACCCTTTATTTAAATTAGATATTATTATTTCATTTACTATTACCGATATTATATATCTTTTGACCGAAAAAAGCAAGAAAAAATATCGAAATGACCAAGTTTTGATTGAAATTTATTTGAATAACGCATATTTGATATGCTATATTACAATTGAGATTACGTACTTTTATAAATTTTATAATTACATTTAAATATTTAAAAAGGAGAAAACTATGAAAGCAAGAAAAACAACAGTAAGAAAAATATCGCTTTTAATTACAGCGATAGTAGTGCTTGCTCTTTTAGTCGGTACGGTTATGGTGGCTACTGCCGAGGAGAACGTTCAGGTTGTTGGCGAAATGGTTGAAATACAAGAAGCATTCGCAAATTATCTTGTTCAGAATACCGTGGTTGGTAGTGACAAGTATGTCGGTGACTATCAGTATACCGTATATTACGACGCCTCGCGTGGGGCAGTAAAGAGCGGTTACGATGGTACTCCGGTAATCATCTACACGATAAACACCGGTGTTGAAAAAATAGGTACAGACTCAAATACTAAAATAATTCAGTCAATGATCGATCGCGGTTACGCCGTCGTAGTTCTTGACTATTTGAATAACGCGGCTGCAGTGAGCCCCGCGTTAGATCTTTCCGCTCAGCAATTCAGACTCGAGCTTGTTAACGGCTACGGAAAGATATTTACGAATACGGACGTATTCACGTCGGGAAGCTATCGCGAGCATCATCTTGTTCCTTCCGGATATAACGTGAGCCTTGGTAACGTGTTCTGGGAAATAGATAAGCACTCGGCAGACGGTACGTTTGAAAAAATAGTCGAGAACTGGAATTCCGACTTCCGCGCTACCAAGGGCGGCAAACTCGTTTATTGGATGCACGAGAACGGAAACAGAAAAGCGGTTCAGAATGATTTTGACGGAAATGAACCCGTTTGGTACGATGCGGACGGAAAAGTTGATGAAAACGGTGAATATACTTACATAAAATACACTAAGGCAGAGGTTATCACCGATTGCGTAGATCCTGACGGCAGCTTCATTGAGATGGATCTTAAGCTGCATATTATATATCCTACGAGTCCTGTGAACGAGGTACCCGTTATTGCTATGGCAAGCTCCTCGGGCTATCCTTCGTATTCGCCTACGAGCGACGGAGGAGATGAGAGTCTCAGACCTCACTCGGCAGGCGCGCTTTTCAACGGATACGCTTTCGCGGTGTTCGATTATCTTTGGCAGCCGATGGGCAGAAGCGCTTCTTGGGGATATTATGACGGAGCGCAGGGCGTGAGTAAGGATCATATGAACTATTCGCTTCATATTTATAACGATAAGCTTGTAAATACTGCGGCGATGCGTTATATCCGTTATACATCGCTCTCGGGCGGAACAACTTTCAACTTTGATATTGACAAAATAGGTGTTATCGGAAACTCAAAGGGCGGTTGGTTCAACTTCCTTGGCGAAAAGATAGTTCAGTCACCTCTTGTGGATGCAACTAAATATGCAACGTCGGAGGCGTATGAGGACGCGATTTCACTCGCTCTTGAGTCGTTCGTTTCCGAGCGTACTTATAACGGTTATCACGGCGCGACTCGTTATAGCGTCGGTAAGGGCACTTTCAGCGGTGACGGCATTACTCTCGCGGCAGGCGAGGCGCAGCCTTGGCTCACTTGGGACGGTAAAGAAATAATCTCCGGATGCCAAATCACCGTTCCCGAAAACGGCGGCTCTGCTATTGATATAACAGAGGGGCATATGCCGATATTTGTCACAAGTAATATGGACGATTATCTCAACGCCCATTACGGAGTGACACTCAATATTTATAACACGTGCAAAACGCTTGACCTCCCGCTTATGCATCTTGAATTACCCATAGGTCATTCGTTCCCTTACGGTAAGGATATAAATTATAACGTAGATTCTTACGATATATTCCTCAGATTTGCAAACTATTATTTGAAAAATGGCGCAATAACTGTAGCTTATATCACTCCTATGGACAACGCGGGCGGAGTTAGCTCGACAGAAAAGATCACTATCGCATTCGTTGGTCAGGCTAAGCTTTCGGAGGTTGAGAAGATCACCGTTACCGCCGCCGACGGTACTGCGGTCAGCGGTACTTGGGAAAGCTCCTTTGGCGGTGTTAAGTGGACGTTTACTCCGAGCGCGCTCTCGGGCAACACCGAATATACCGTTACAATTCCTGCTGATTTTGCGGGAACAAACGGAACTGCTATGGGCAAGGCTTATACCTCATCCTTCATAACTGAGTTCGGTAAGGATACAGCCCCCGAGTCCGTATCCGAAAACGCCTATACCTTTATAGCGCCCGAATTTACCACGGGTAACAGCTTCGTATTCCGATTCAACGTATCTAACGATGCAGCAAACGTTGCTGAGGTTTATGCGACAAGCACGGATGGCGAGAAGCTCGGCTCGGTTAACCTTCGCGGTAAGGGAAGCTACGAGGTAGATATTACCAACTACGTTGCGGCAAACGCGGGTAAGGAAATAACCCTTGTTCTCAAAGCAAGCCGCGCGGCAGGCAATACCGTAGTTAAATCCGACGATCTCAGCGCCGATCTCAGCGCAGTTGAAGACGTAAGTCTTAATACAACAAACGTTTCGTTCACCTACGGCAACGAGATAGGTGACAGAGTTGCGCTTGGCGCTTCGCTTAATAAGGCGTATAACTACACATATTCAAAATATTATAATAATCCTACCAAAATTATTACGTATAATAACGTAACAGGCGGTAAGACATTTACCAAAGATGACCTTGGAAGACTTTACACCTTCTCGATAGATATATACGATACGGTTGACAGAGTAGTTCAGCTAAGACTCAGAGATATGACCGATAAGACGGGTCACCAGACTATAGACTACGATAACGTACGTTTGAACGTTAAGACGGTAGCAAATGAGTGGACAACTTACACGTTTACGTACAGAGTTTATGAGCCCGATTACGGCACGATGTCTTCGGGCAAGGTACAGCGCATTGAAGTTCTCGCTACTCCCGACGGAGATACGGCTTCCTCTATTTATTTGAGCAATCTCGTCGTTACTGAAAACGTTACGGAAATTAACGTTGCGAATGCTGTAATAGCAGAGAAGAGAGAGGGCGGCTTTGCTTATTCCGCTCCCGCATCTGCTTCTCCCTTCGCTATCTATAACGGTGACACTCTTGTAGGAGAGTATGAAGGATGGGCGGCTGCGCTTGACGCCTATACCTCGGGATATACTATCAAGCTTCAGTCCGATTATACCTTCACCGATGCGGACGCAAGCGGTAAGCTTGGAAGCTTTGATAACGTTAACCTTGACTTAGGAGCTTATACTGTCACGTTAGCCAATACTGCAAATTCTCTTATCTGGGTAAAGGCGACGAACGCGAGCGCAACAAATATCAATATTTCGGGTGGATTAATACTTATCGGAGATACGCCTCTCATCTCTTACGAGAGCGCTTCGGCAGCCGGCTCGGGCAAAAACGTCAGCATCGACTTCGCGTCTGTTGATATCGGTCTTGATGAAGGCTCGATGGCAACGAATCTTATTTCCGCGACGAGTCTTACGTCGGGTATTACTCTCAAATCCAATATAAGCTTTACTGATTGCGATTTTAATTTCCCCGATGCTAAGAGAGTGTACGACGGAGCAACTATTTTCCCGTCATCGACTTCAGCCGGACTCGATCTCTCTTATACCCTCAAGGGAGGCAGTCTCTCAATTACGTCGGAGAGATGGCTTACTATTATTGAAACCGTAGATTCTGTTAACTTCGCGAAGAACATAAACGGCGATTATACTTCGCTCATTATGCCCGCGTCTCACACTTATCCTCTTGATGGGGCATACTTAAGCGAAAACGGATACGTTTCCTATGCTCCCGCGAGTGAGGAAAACAATCTCGTAACTTATGAGTTTGAGGTAAGCGAGAATGCTACTCCTTACGGAGTAATTCCCGATAATTATGCGGACGGAGAGGCTTATCCCTTTGTTCTCTTTAAGAACGGCGATTTTATTTCCGCGCATACTACTTTACTCAGCGCGTCAAATGCCGCAAGAGATATTATGTCCGCTGCGGGTTGCGAGAATGAAGAAGCGGTGATTTTGGTAAGAGACGATTGGGCGACGACGACCAGCTCGGCTCCCGAGTTTGGAATTTCGCGCGGTACTATAATATTTGACCTTGACGGTCATACGCTTAAGAGAGAAAAATCAGCGTTTCTTTCTGAAACGTTAAGAGCTAGTTATCCGACTTCTTATAAAACCTCGGTAGTGTTCAAAAACGGACGTGTTGAAACTGCAGGCAGTTCAATGTTTACAGTCAACAACTTCTACTCTACCAACAGTACTAAATATTTCGAATTCACGTTTGAGAACGTTACCTTCGGTTCCGCTTCGGGCGCTACCAAGCTTCATCAGTCTGCATGGATAAGCTCGTGGATAAATGGTCATAAGGCAACCACTATAGATACAAAGATAACGCTTCGCGACTGTACGTTTGATCTTGAGACGAACAGACCAACTCTCACAAGCACGGCTACGCTCTTCACGTTTGGTACGTACGAGTGTGTATTTGATCTCGTTATAGAGGGCGGAAAAATTATAGGCGACGGTTCAAATGTGAAAATCGCAAGTATTGACAAGTACGATGCTCTTCTTACTCTTGCTCCCAATGCTAAAGGTGAATATCTTAAGTTCATTCCGAGCAGTGGAGGAACCGCGCCCGATATCAGTAATTTTGAATTTGATGACGGCAAGTACCGCACCTTCGTTCTCAATGAAACGAGCGGAGAATATATCTTAAGCGAGGGCGGAGTTGAAACTCCTTACGGTACTATTTCTGCAGATTATGCGGATACGGAAGCTTATCCCT
Source organism: Clostridia bacterium (assembly GCA_017411605.1). Lineage (GTDB taxonomy): Bacteria > Bacillota > Clostridia > Oscillospirales > CAG-272 > UBA1740. The sequence goes on from JAFQPR010000055.1 coordinate 5,949, forward strand.
TCGCAATGTTCCAAGGCGGTGAGTGCGTAGGTGCATATGCCGATTGGAAGGCTGCGACCGTGGCAATACCGACCTATGCCTCCGAAACGGGCAGCGAGGCAACACTCCTTCTGCGCCGTGATTATGATAACACCGGCTACGCGGCAAACGATTCTGCCTTTAATCAGGTCAGAGGAACGGTAACGGTAGATCTTGGCGGATTTACATTTACCAGAGGCGCAACTATCTTCAGCTTCGCAACCTTCAATAACACTTATTCCACCAGAGTTGGTACATTTATTATCAAAAACGGTACTCTCCTTGCCTTCAAGGGTCAGATATTCGCTAATCAGACGAATGCTAAAAACAAAGCCGAGAAGGTATGGAATATAACCGTAGAGAACGTAACGTTCGGCTTTGCCGAGGGAACAGCGGGTAACTCAAATATGTTCTGGGCTTCGTATACCAACTCGACCAGTGCAACCCACGGCGCAAAAACCAACGTTACCTTTAATAACTGCACCTTTGACCTTAAGTCAAATTATCCCGCAAGCAAGCCTCATCTCTTCGACTTCCTTGACGATAAATCTTTGAAGATTCTCGATTATAACGTTGCAATAAACGGAGGTAAAATACTCTGCGATGATCTTAACAGCGTAGTGCTTTACGACATCAACGCGGGTGATGATACGGTAACCTTCGGTCAGTATAATGGAGAATATATCAAGCTTATCTCTGCCTCCACTGCAAAGGATGCTTCTCATTACGCGAAGCCTCTTCCCGTGGCAGACGGTGATGGATACTTCGTTGAGATATCCGATGACGGCATCAATTCGGTTTACGAGCTTACGAGCCTTACGACCTCTTACGGTACAGCTTCCGCAACCGCAAAATACCTCTCTGCCGTTGACTATCCCTTCTATATCTTCCATAACGGTGAGTTTGTAGGAGCGGCGTCGACCTGGAAGGAAGCAATGACCACAGCGCGCGGACTTGTCGGAGAAGCGGCTGATACAGATCTTTTTGCAGAAATAGTTATGCGCCGCGACTACGATATTTATAAGGCAACAGAAGGAAGCGTCACATTCAATACCGCGAGAGGAACGGTCATACTCGATCTTGGCGGATACCGTATCACGACGGTAGACGGATATTTAATTGATATAGCCATAAATAACGAAACGGCATCCTTCCTTGGATATGAATCTCGCTTTGTTGTAAGAAACGGTGAGATTTTGAACAAGAGAGCAACGCTGCCGAGTATCGGAATCGGCCACTCGAAAGCGTCTCCCGACGGCAAGAAAAAGACTCTTACGTTTACGTTTGAGAACGTGACCTTCAAAACGACAGGATATTCTATAATCAGAGACTGGGGTCATTCCGGCACTACGGGACTTAACGTTAACGTGGTGTTTGATAATTGCGTCTATGATTTCGATTATCATAACGATGATGAAGTTATGTTCCACTTCAACTCCGGTAATGCAAGAGTAGTTACGAACGTTAAGTTCGTTGGAGGCAAAATAATAGCTTCCCCGATTGGAAACTATAGGCTCATAAATAACAGAAGCGAGGATACCGTTGTCTTTGCTAAGGACGGTGACGGTAATTATACCGCGCTCGTTCAGCCTACTAAGTTAACGAACGTCGCTCCTAAGGATACTTTCGTTAACGATAGCGGCTTAACTCTCGCTTTCGTTGAAGAAAAGATCGAGGGTAACAATACGATATACAGACTTATCTCGAAGAAGCCGGAGAACCTTGAGTTTGTTCCTAAGAGCAGCATCACACTCGGCTCGGAGCTTGTATATAACGTATACGTTCCCGTAAACGATTACCTCACGTCATTCACGCTCGACGGCGTTGAATACGCAGATTTCACCGAGCTTTCGAAAAATATAATAACTCTCGATGACGGAAACGATTACTATCTTATAAGCATTCCTCTCGCTGCAAAGGAAGCTGCAAGAAATATAGTTCTTGCAGTAAAGGTAACGGTTGACGGAAGAGCTTACAACGCAACCTTCACTATGAGTGTAGTTAAGTATGCGGCAGCGCTTCTTGAAACGAGCACGAGCGAAGAAGAAAAGACACTTGTCAAAGACGTACTTCAATATATCAGAGCTGCATATACCTACTTCGGTACGGAAGATGCCGAGCAGATGGCAAAAATCGACACGCTCCTCGGTGACTACGCATCGAAGCCCGCGATAGAGGGAAGCGACGTAGCCGATACGACGGGAATGAAGAGCGCGACTCTCGTTCTCTCGGGCAAGCCGAGCATAAGATTCTATCTTGCCGACGGAGCAAATGCGTCCGAATATAAGTTCTACATCGGCGGAAAACAGATAAAAACCGTTGTTTCCGAGGACGGAACCTACATTGATACGGACGTATACGCATACGAGCTTTGCGAAACCGTAACCTACACGGTTGGCGGCGAGGCTGCGGGAAGCTTCCATATCAACGC
>JAFQPR010000056.1 GCA_017411605.1 Clostridia bacterium
AATTGATGCTTCACATCATGATTTCTCGTCGGCATTCCGCCTCCTCCATGATTTGAATTGCCCTGTTCTCAATGCCGAAGGCAATTCATGCACCGCAGGTGCAATTCATGGCGCAGCCAATTCATGCCCATCGGGCAATTCATTGTATGCTCATTGAATGAGCATACAATCGCCGAAGGAAAAGAATCTATACTTCAAATTTACTGCCTTTTGATAGGAGTCCATCATAAGCTCTTTACCCGCGAGGGCGGATACGAGCATTAAAAGGGTGCTTTCGGGGAGATGGAAGTTCGTTATCAGAGCGTTGATTGCCTTGAATTTATAGCCGGGGTAAATGAAGATGCCCGTTTCCGCGCTCATTGGATGAACTATACCGTCATCGGTCGATGCGCTTTCAAGCACTCGGCAGGAGGTCGTTCCGACGGCTACTATTCTGCCGCCCGCGGCGCGCCTGCGGTTTATCTCGGCTGCGACCTCGTCGGTCACGACGAAATGCTCACCGTGCATAAGGTGGTCCTCAATTTTCTCTACCTTGACGGGTCTGAACGTGCCAAGACCGACGTGGAGAGTCACCTCTCCGTAGCCGACGCCCTTTTCGCGAAGCTTCGCTAAGAGCTCCTCGGTGAAGTGGAGTCCCGCGGTGGGCGCTGCTGCCGAGCCCTCGGTCTTTGCGTAGACGGTCTGATAGTCGTTTTTATTCTCGAGCTTTTTCGTGATATAGGGCGGGAGGGGCATATTGCCTATCTCGTCCAGCACCTCGTATATGCTCTTATATTTTTCTGTATCGTACTCAAAATCAACGATGCGGTTACCGCCCTCAACTATCTCGCGCACGGTTGCGTGAAGGATACCGCCGAAGGTGAAGCTCGCGCCAACCTTCGCGCGCTTACCCGGGCGAACGAGGGTTTCCCAGCCGCCGTCCTCTATCGCGCGGAGCAAAAGAAGCTCCATATCCGCGCCCGTTTTATCGGTCTTGCCGAGCAGTCGCGCGGGGATGACCTTCGAGGAGTTCACGACGAGCATATCCTCGGGGTTAAGGTAATCTATAATGTCGCGGAAGACCTTATGCGAAACCTCGCCGCGCTCCCTGTCTATCACCATAAGGCGGCACATATCGCGCACCTCACTCGGCGACTGAGCGATAAGCTCCTCGGGGAGATCATAATAAAAATCGGAGGTTTTGAGGTCCGTTGCAATTCTTTCGTTGACTATTTCGGTTTTTCTGTTTTCCATTTTTCCTTCTCTTTGCGTTTTGACAAAATAACGCATTTTTCGCTTTTTCATAAGATGATAGTAATACTTTAATAGTATACACTAAATATTTTAGCAATTCAAGAGGTTAGACTATTAATTTATGGAAAAACGAACAATTTTTTCGGGCACAGCGACAGCTCTCATAACTCCCTTTTGCGACGGGAATATAGACTTTGCTAGGCTCGGCAATATAATAGATTATCAGATTTCGTCGGGCATCGATGCGCTCGTCATCGCGGGGACAACGGGCGAGGCTTCGACCCTTACCGACACCGAGCGTTACGCGCTATATGAGTTCTCAGCCGAGCGCTGCCGCGGGCGGATACCGCTGATCCTCGGCACGGGAACAAACGATACGAAAACCGCAGTGAGGCACACGAAGCGCGCCGCCGAGCTTCACGCCGATGCGGCTCTCGTTGTTACACCTTATTACAACAAGGGCACGGCAAAAGGTATCGTCGAGCACTACAAATCTGTGGCAAATTCCGCAGATTTGCCAATAATTCTTTACAATGTGCCGAGTAGAACAGGCGTAAACCTTTCCATATCGGCAATTGAAGAGCTTATAGCCGAGCCAAACATCGTCGGCTTAAAGGAAGCGTCCGACTCGACGGATAGGCTCACACTGCTATCCTGCCTCACCGACTCGCTTTCGCTCTATATGGGAAATGATACGCAAATCTTTTCGGGTCTTGCTCTCGGCGCGCGCGGAGTTATCTCGGTTGCCTCGAATATCGCCCCAAAATCGGTGCTTACAATCACGCAAAGCTTCACACGGGGTGAGCTCTCCGAGTCACTTTCGGCTCAAAAGGCTCTCCTTCCCCTCTGCCGCGCGCTCTTCCTCGAAACCAACCCCGCGCCGATAAAATACGCTATGAGTAAAGCGGGCTTCTGCACGGACGAGATAAGACTTCCTCTCTCGATGCCGAGCGAGGATACCCGCCGCGCGATAGATACGCTGCTCGATGCGTTATAATCTTTTTTATCTTTTGCAAAAGATTACGGCAACCGCTCACTTTTTCAAGCTTGCGGTTGCCGCTTTTTTGAGTTATGATGATATGTTAGATGTTTTAGTCATATTCAACTATATAACCGTGTTTTTGATCTCCGGGATAATCATTGTAGCCACCGCCATAGTCAATCATTATTCCAACGTAATCCTCCTTATTATTGGTGTTATTCGGTTCACCGCTATTCCAAACAGCATAATCGAATTTTTCACCTGTTACCCAAGCCCAAACGTTTTGATCGTCAGTAGCTCGGTATGCACCAATGTAAAAATCATTCCACGTTGTATACCCAAGAAGCTCCTTTACTATAGCGTACTCATTCGCATTCGTAATAGTAACAAGGTGTCCACCCAAGGTTACAGCCGCGACCTTTGCTTCCTCCCAGGTTTTCGATTCCTGATATGCCGCATATCTCTTCTTATTTGAGATAATTTCCGCTTTAGGAGAAGCATCAGCGCCTGCAGAGCCCTTCGAACCATTATCTCGTCCGCTACCGCCTGAGCCGCCAGTTCCGCCGACCAAAATACCATTCGTTATATTTATTTTAACGCTAGCATCGGGTGATAAAGCATATCCGCCGTCACCACCATCGCCGCCGTCACCGTCTTTTTCTCCGGTCCAAGAAGTATCGTCACCACCCTTACCGCCGTTTGCGCCATTACCTCCCGTCAATTTAGCGTAATCGCAGTTTAATTCAATCGTGGAAGCAAATATCGCATGACCGCCGTCACCGCCGTTGCCGCCGTCGCCGCCATAACCGTATACATTTCCTCCGCCATTGCCTCCGCTGCCACCGTTTCCTGCGGTTATTACAAGCTCATCCATATTGACGTAAACCTTTTCTGCTGCAATTCCGTGACCTCCGCTTGTACCTGCTTTGCCATTGGCTCCTTCTCCGCCGTTACTTCCGCCTTTTCCGTTAGCTGCGGTCACATTCAATTTTTCACCATTCAGGTTTATAATTCCTTGAATATTAATAGCCGTCTTTCCGTTAGCAGTAGTAGAGATCGACGAAGTACCTTTTACTTCAATCGTAAGATTTACAAGATTTGCCGTTTCTCCGTTATCATTCCAAGTTCTTATTGCAATATCGTTTGACACGTAATTGAAGTTTATAAACGAGAGCTTTACAGCCTGCGCTCCCTTGAAGTTAACAAGCGAAAGGCGTAAATTGGTAAAGGTCTTTTCACTATCTCCGATAAAGTAAACCGACTTTGTAGTATTACTTATATCAATATTGTTGTATATTGAGTTAGGTACCGCGCGAGAGGTATGGTTGAGCATATTTGTTTCGGTCTCGCCTCTCCAGTCAATGACAACGTTGCCCGTAAGAGTAAAGGGCGTGCTGTCTATCGTCGTGTATACCGTATACTTGACGGTCTTCTTAGTGTTCCAAACCTCACTGCCCGTAGTCGTTACGTACTTGCTTATCTCGTAGGGATTAACTTCCCACATAGCATAAAGCTGAACAGTTCCGCCAGCGGCAGAAGTAAGGTTTTTAACGCTCGCCTTGTTGCCGTAATCAACACCTTTTCCGTCCGGCTGAGTGTTCCAGCCCGCAAAGGTATAGCCGTTTTTATAGAAAGCATTTGCGGTAAGTGCTTTTGCTGCATTATACGTATGTGTGGAATTTGCAACCGTACCGCCCGTCGAGCCGTTGCCGTTATACTTTACGGTATAGGTGTTAGCCGTCCACTGCGCATAGAGCGTAACAGTTCCGTTTACCGCGGAAGTAAGATTTCTTACGCTCTGACCGTTCGTATACTTAGTTCCCGTGCCGTCAGCCTTAGTGTTCCAGCCCGCGAAGGTATAGCCCGTCTTGTAGAACGCATTTGCGGTAAGCGCTTTAGAAACGTCATAAGTGTGGGAAGAGTTCGCAATCGTACCGCCCGTCGCACCGTTTCCGTTATACTTTACGGTATAGGTGTTAGCCTTCCAACGCGCGTAAAGATTTACCGTTGCACCCGATGCCGCCGTAAGATTCTTAACAGCCTGACCGTTCGTGTACTTAGTTCCCGTGCCGTCAGCCTTAGTGTTCCAGCTATCAAAGGTATAACCCGTTTTGGTAAAGCCATTCGCTCTGAGTGCCGCAGATACGTCGTACGTGTGATTAGTGCTTGCGGTTGAGCCGCCCGTCGCACCGTTGCCGTTATATATTATGATAAAGCCGTTAGCCTTCCACTGCGCGTAAAGGGTAACCGTAGAGCCGCTTACAGAGGTCAAGTTCTTAACGCTCGCGCTGTTCTGATATGACGTTCCCTTTCCGTCAGCCTTAGTGTTCCAACCTGCGAAGGTATAACCCGTTTTGGTAAAGCCATTCGCTCTGAGTGCCGCAGATACGTCGTAGGTGTGATTAGTGCTTGCGGTTGAGCCGCCCGTCGCACCGTTGCCGTTATATACAACGATAAAGCCGTTAGCCTTCCACTGCGCGTATAGAGTGATGCTCGTACCATTCACAGCGGAAAGGTTTTTAATGCTCGCGCTGTTCTGATATGACGTTCCCTTTCCGTCAGCCTTAGTGTTCCAACCCGTAAACGTATAACCCGTTTTGGTAAAGCCGTTTGCTCTGAGTGCCGCAGATACGTCATAGGTATGCGTCGTGCTTGCGGTTGAGCCACCCGTCGAGCCGTTGCCGTTATAAACTATGATGAACGTATTAGCCGTCCAACGCGCATAAAGGGTATGATCATCCGCAATATTTACCACGGTATCAGCCGTTACAAGATTTCCACCTGCTTCCTTGGTGTACCAGCCGCCAAAGGTATATCCCGTTTTTGTTGCCTGCGGAAGAGTGCCGTACTTAGCTGCAAAGATCACGCCGTCAAGCGTTTCCTGAGTTGCGCTTCCGCCCATAGTATTGAGAGTTACCTTATACGAGTTAGCTGTCCATTTTGCATAGAGCACGGTGTTTTCCGCAAAGGTAGTATTTGCATATACTCTGTCGGTATCAAGCATTTGGGTACTCTTATACCAAGCTACGAACGAATATCCCTCTTTAGTGGGTACGGGAAGATCCTCTCCGAGAGCTCTGTTGATATAAACGTTCTGAGCATCGTGCGAGCTGCCGCCCATAGAATCGAAGCTGATTATTACCTGGGGCTCGACCGTCCATTCTGCGTAAAGAGTAATATTTTCATCGATCAACATACTCGAGAAATCAAATTTCGTTCCGTCTACCTTGTTCCAGGCTACAAAATTATAGCCTTCCTTAGTAGGAGTAGCAGGCTTTGTAACCTTGCTTCCGAAGGTCACAGTCTGAGGAGCAATAGCCGAGCCGCCGTCCGATTCAAAGGTTACGGTGTAGCTGTTGATCTGCCATTTTACGTATATTACCGTATCGGTCTTTATCTGCGATGCAAAGTCAAACTCAGTGAGCATCTTAGCATCCGAATACCAGCCTGCAAAGGTGTATCCGCGAAGAGTAGGTGCAGCAGGCTCTGTGAGCACCGCGCCGTAGCTTACCTCGGACGAAGAGCCCGTGTAGCCTTCTATATCGGATACGTAGCTTACGGTAGGATAGAATCTCTCCCATTTTGCATAAATAACAGTCGTTGACTCGATCTTTGTACGCGAGAAGTCAAACTCTGTCGCAAAGTCAATATCGGTGTACCAACCGAGGAACGTGTATCCTTCCTTTGACGGGTCTTCAGGCTCTGACGCTCTGAGTCCGTGAGTTACAGACTGCACTTCAACCGCGCTTCCGCCCTCCGTATCAAAGGATACCGTATAAACCTTCTTCTCGTACTTTGCGTAAACGGTCACGTCCTCCGTGATCACGGTATTTGCGTCAACCTCGTTCAAAAGAAGGTCGCTCGTGTAATAGCCTATGAAGTTATATCCGTAGATATCGGGTACTTTTACAACGGACAACTTCTTTTCGTAGCCTATCATCTCACTCCACTGATATACGCCCTCGTATTCAACGTTGCTCTTGACGGTTACTGTAGGATTAAACTCTACCCACTTAGCATAAAGAGTCTTTGCCTCTGTTATTGTATTAAGGTAGAAATCGAAGGAATTTTCATACTTCGAGTCACTGTACCAGCCCTCGAAGGTATATCCCGCCTTAGTGGGGGTAGCGGGCATCACTGCAAGCTCGCCGTGAGAGATACTCTGACTCTCTACTGCAGAACCGCCTAAGGTATTAAAGCTTACGGTATATTTCTTGGGTACCCATTTCACGAAAACGGTAATATTGCCCGAAATAGTTTCTGTGCCCTCGTAGGGGTCTACAAGATTGACGTCCTTGAAGCAGCCGCCGAAGACGTATCCCTCGGGCGCGGTTATATCAAGGTCTGCAATAGCAGTATTGAAATTAACTATTAATTCCGTCGTCGTGCTGTCTATATTTGAAATAAGGTAGACTATCGGATACACGTTTTCCCACTTAGCGTAAAGAGTCGTATGCCCTACTATAGCGTTCGAACCGAACTCATACTTCGAGCCCTCCGTAAAGTCGGATGACGTATACCAGCCTGCAAATTTATATCCCTCTCTTTGCGGAAGGCTTGGCTCGTTTATCTGACTTCCGTGCTTTACGTTATGAAGTGAATCCAATTCATAACCCGGAGCGTTCGTATAGAAATCAACCGTGTAGGTCTTTATTACCCGCACGTTTATCTGCTTTTTAACCTCACCTGCGGAAAGGACGATGGTGAGAAGCGTTTCGTTCTGAGGAATATCAGCCTCTATAACAAGCTGATTCTTGTCGTTTATGCTCACAAACTCGTTAGGCGATGCGAGGCTGATCGTTTTAGTATATCCTACTGCATTCGTGGGAAGAACATTGAACGCTATAGTATTTTCAACGCCTGCGTATACCACGTATTCACCCTTTTCGTTTGCGGGCTCGTTGTTTACGAGCACAGAGGTGATCTCCGTCGGTGCTACAAGCTCGGGAAGAGCCGCAGCTTCCATAAGGTCATTGTAGCTATCCGTGCCGTAGTGATAGAAATATGCCTGGAGCTGAGCGGAACGGTTACCCGTTTCGTACTTTCCGTCCCCGTCATAGTCCCAAGAGTAGGTATTCTTATCAAGAGCGGGATCCAGAAGCTCCCAAACAGGGCGAAGTGAGCCCGTATCCTTAATACCCATCAGGGATGCATGATTTTCAAGAGATTTCTCCCAAGCGGCATAGTTCGCGGTAATATCCGCGTCGGACATCATACCGAAGTCCGAGCCTCCGATCACCTCAAGGGTATTCTTAATATCAATATTCTGACTTTTCGCCTCGGTTCTGTAATCTCCGCTTACGGATACGTCGGTCTTACCCGCCATATATCTTACCTGAGTCGAAACCTTTGCACTGATATCGTGGAAATCCTTCTCCTCGTCACTTGTATATAGATAGTAGGAATTGATCTTTCCGCCCATTACCGCGCTGGTAATGAAATGAGTTCCGTATCTGTCAAAGAGCACGGAGGGTTCAACGTCGGAATAGAGATCCGATTTAAAGCCCGAAGACAGAATGCTTCTCAGAGTGGCTATATCGCTTTGCATAACGATATAGAATTCCTGATTGCTGAAGGTCAGGCAATGGAAATACTTAGAACGCGTCTTCTCTGTTCCGCCGCTGTAAGCCGCCTCAAGACCGACACTTCCGCCGACCTTTTTCTTACCCCAGGATACGTTAACGTTTGCGTTTACGTTCCAATCGGACATAAACTCATCCATATCCTTGCTCTGTATCTCATCCACGTGTACGTATTTCGAGTCAACCTTAAGAAGTCTTTGATTCATAAGATCATCGTGGTTGAAGAGCGGGTAGCTCGTTTTTACATACTTATCCGAAAATACGGATGAACGTATAACGTCAAAGCCGTAGCCGAGGAAGGACTCGTTCTTCGTGAGATCGTCAAACTGCGAATAGTATCCGCCATTTGCCCTCTCTCCGTTATAAAACGTTGCCTTGCATTCAAGTGAAAACTGAGATGACTCGTAAACCACCGAATCACCGATAGCCTTTACTTTAAATACGTAATCGCCGTCTTTAACTCCGGCAAGCGAATAAGAGTTATTATCGGAATAATACTCTTTTCCGTTAATGCTTACCAGATAGCGGCTCGCGTTTTCTACGGGATTCCAGCATAGCTCCGTTCCCTCGATACGCAGATTTGCAGGCGTATCAAGATCGCGAAGAGGTTCTTTGATTACACCTGTAATATCCTTACAGGATGTAAAGCAGAAAACCATAATCAATATCATCAAAACAATTGACGATAATACCGAAATCCTTCGTTTTTCGTTTTTTTGCTTTTTTCTCATAACACTTTTCAACTCCTTTTTTAATTATGGATATCCATATTATACACCTATAGATTAAGTTTGTCAACCCATAGGTGATTAAAAAGTTAACCTATAAGTTATATAATTATATCAAAAAGTGTTATTTAGGAGTGTATATGACAACGGAAAAGCTATTACACGATATAGGCGCAAGGATCAACGCAAGGAGAAAGGAGCTCTCCTTAACGCAGGAGCAGCTTGCGGAAAAAATGGAGGTTTCGATACAAATGATATCAAATCTCGAGCTTGGCAAAAAAGCCATCCGCCCCGAAAACCTCGTTAAAATTTGTGAGATCCTTAACGTCAGCGCAGACTATATACTCCGCGGCAATCGCGCCGATTGGGAGATACTCGGTTTTATCAAAAAATACAGCGCGCTTTCCCCCGATAATCAAAGGCTTATCGAGGAGCTTACGGAAAAGCTTTTGACCTCTCGTTGATTTTTTTCACGGTATGTGGTATAATTAAATAAAAAATATCAGTTTCGGAGGTCAAGTTTATGAAAAATAAATCCGGTTTGATTATTCTTATCCTTCTGGCGTTAAGCTTAATGCTGGCGTTATCGTCCTGCGATATTTTCAATGCGTTTTTGGGTATCGAGCAGTGCGTTCATATTGATACAGACGATGATTTTAAATGCGATAGGTGCGGGGAGAGCTTCAACGACGGAAAGAACGTTATACCCGACGACGGCAAGAATGACGGCAAGGGTGACGAGGCTCCAAACTGCTCGCACGAGGACCTCGACGACAACGAATTTTGCGATAAGTGCGGAGTGAGCTATTACGACGGAATTCACGTTACCCCGCATACTCACACGTGTGAACGTATAACCGTGTTCCCTACCTGCACGGAAGAGGGCTATGACAAAAGGTACTGCACCGAGTGCGACTTCTTCGAGAAGGACACCTTTAAAGAGAAATTCGGTCACACTGTTTTTGATAAGTATTATTATAGCAGCACGGAGCACTGGAACCGTTGCTACGTTTGCGGCGAGGTTACGGACCTTGGAGCTCATACCCTCGACGAGCGCGGATACTGTACAGTATGCGAAAACCCCATCTTCGGCACGGACGGTATCGTATACGAGCTATCCGAGGACGGAACGTACGCTATCGTTACAGCCTACACGGGTGAGGCTACCGATATTATTATCGCGCCCGACTACGAGGGTAAGCCCGTGACGCATATTGCCGATACCGTCTTCGACGGTATGGGTACTATCACGAGCGTCTTTATCCCGAACGGCGTAACTCATATCGGCATGGGCGCGTTCTACAATTGCGTATCTCTTGAAAAGATAACCTTCCCCGAAACGCTTATGAACGTTGAAAGAGCGGCGTTTTACAACTGCAAAAAGCTCCCGACGACGTATCTTGATGCTATGACGTACATCGGAAACGGAGATAACCCCTATTTCCTTCTTTACGACGTGCCTTATATGTATGAAAAGTCCTACCCCATTCACGAGGATACTAAGGTCATCGCAGGCGCAGCCTTTGAAAGCATCCAAAGCGCCACGGAGCTTATAATACCCGACGGAGTCAGAGCTATCAGCAATTTTGCCTGCGTCGGATGCTCGTTTGAAACGGTTACAATACCGAAGAGCGTTATCTATTTCGGTGTCGGCGCGTTCAACGGTTGCACTAACGTAAATACATTCAGTCTGGATGAAAGAAATCCGGTTTACACCATGGAAAAAGGTACTATATATACAAGGGACTTCACTACCCTCGTTCGGCACACGCCCATGCACTTCACCGCGTCACTTATAATGCCCGACACGGTCACGAAAATCGAGCGTAACGCGGTTTCCGATTGCTTAAATCTCAGATACATCAAGCTTTCGAGCGGATTAACCGAGATAGCGATGTGCGCCTTCTCCGGCTGCCTGTACCTTGATGAAATCGAGATCCCCGACAATATAACGAGGATATCCGAATTGGCGTTTTATAGGTGCGAGAATCTCTCGGGCATTGTTATCGGAAGCGGCGTTACCGAGATCGCTGACAGCGCGTTTTCGGAAACAGACCTGTTCTTAATCTACTACAAGGGCGACTACGATGCCTGGAATAGTATAACCGTAGATTTTAAAAAGAACAAGCCGCTCGAGGACGCTATGCGTTTTTATTACAGCGATACACCCTCTACCGATAAAAACGAAAGACTCTGGCACTACGATGAATACGGAAAACCCGCTTCGTGGTAAATAAACATTTACAAAAACGGAGATTTATGCACTTTTCATATTCGATATAACCGAGAGTTTTTCACAAAAAAGCAACAATACAAAGCAAAAACGCCGAGACGGAGATTCCCGCCTCGGCGCTTTTGCTATTTTCTTGTTCGGTCATTTTTAATCTTTGGAAAAATTAACCTTGATCGAAGTCCCAGATACCGTCGTTATCTTCCTTCGGAGTTGTTTCCGTACCCGGTGAGGTAGTGATGATATCCATTGCGTCAAGCCCGATCACTTCAAGCTCGGGAGCTATATAACTCATAACCCCTGATTCATTCTTTTCATTCTGCATTCTGCATTTTGAATTCTGCATTAATCACTCCTCCTTTCAG
>JAFQPR010000057.1 GCA_017411605.1 Clostridia bacterium
CTCAACAAGCGCTTGAAGGATAAGCAATTGACGGTTGAGATCACCGACGCAGCAAAGGAACATATCATCGATTCCGCTTACGATCCGACCTACGGTGCAAGACCGCTCAAGCGTTTCATCCAATCCAAGATTGAAACACTGCTTGCACGTGAGATCATCGGCGGTGATATTGAGCCCGAAACAACCTTGAAGATTGATTGTGAAAACGCTTCTCTGGTGATAAAATAAAAGTTATGCCCTCGTTCCATTCGGAACGAGGGGTACGGCTCATCCGAGCAGGACGAAAAAACGCCCATCATAAGCGTACATATAAACAAAAGCGAAATGAGTCTTACAACGCCATTATTTTTCAATTCGCATTCCCCTTTCTTCCTTCGGACTTCCTCTTTTTATTCTTTAGGTACATACTTATATAATATTATCACAAAACGAAAAGAAAAGAAATAGCTAACCTATTTTGTTTACAATTCATTCAAATAAACACGAAATATTTTACAATTTTTTATTTTTATAAGTAAAAAATCATAATTATTTGGTTTTATTATTGACAAACCACCCTGTTTTATGTTATTATATATATGTTATTTTAAATTAAGTTTTGAAAGGAATCGGAAAGAATGGAAATAGCGCTTATAGCTGATGACACCAAAAAAGAGCTTACAGCACAGTTTTGTATCGCGTACTGCGGGATACTTAGCAAGCATAATCTGTGCGCCACCGGAGTTACCGGAAAATACATTTCGGACGCAACTGGACTGAAGATCGAGAAACTGCTTTCCGGACCTTCAGGCGGAGCTGATCAGATTGCATCCAGAGTCGCCTTCGACGAGATCGATATGCTTTTATTCTTCAGAGATGCAGCTGTAACAAGCCATGGCGGAGAGCACGACTTTAACCTGCTTCGTCTCTGCGATCTGCATAACGTTCCCGTGGCGACCAATATTGCCACCGCGGAGATACTTGTCCGCGCTCTTGACAGAGGCGACTTTGATTGGAGAGATCTGGTTAATCCACGATCGGAGTACAACCGCAAAAAGAGAGCAGGAAAAGGCTATTAAACCTATTATAGTGATTAAAACGGCGTTTTTACGCCGTTTTTTGTTTTTAATAACTCGGATTATTTATGCAAATTGGAGTTTGTAGGTGTGTTAACCCCAAAAACTGTAGGGACGGCAGATTATAATAATAAGTGCAACACCCGAAAAAAGTATAGACAATATTCTCACCAAGGTGTAAAATGTAGTCACCACAACAAACAACTACACGGAGGTAAGAATATTGTCCTACACACATTTTACACTATTTGAGCGAGAAAGTCTACAGTTTTTCTTAAATCAAGGAAAAAGTTTTCGAGAAATCGCAAAAATTATGGGGAGAAGTCCCTCTACGATCAGTCGAGAAGTCAAAAGGAACTGGAGCAAAAAGGCTAATCACTACCATTATTGGCACGCACAGACAAACTACAAGCATCGTCGCAAGGCTTGTCATCGCAAGAACAATCTGCAATATAACAAAGAAATGTATCAGGTTGTTTTTGAAGGATTGCTCCAATATTGGTCACCTGAAATCATTGCAGGTAAATGGAATAACAATCATGCGGAACACATTTCATGTTCTTCCATATACCGAGCTGTAAAAGCAAATATGTTTCCTGGAATAATGCCTGGGACACATTTCAGAAGAAAGGCAAAGCCATATTCTCATCAAAAGAAGTCCTATACACGCTTCTTTGATAGCTCCATCCACGATCGACCTGAAATCATAGATAATAGAGGGCGATTAGGAGATTTTGAAGGAGATACCGTCTACGGTTCGGTAGGTAAAGGATATCTCATTACGGGAGTAGATCGGCAATCGCGACAATTTGTTGCTGCTATAGCCAAGGATAAAAAGCTTGAAAGCACAAATGCCGCTTTTATCTCTGCATTTGCAAATGCAGAGATAAAAGTAAAGCCTCTGACATTGACCTTGGATAACGGCACTGAATTTCTTGGTTTTAAGGAGTTGGAAAAAGAGCTTGGCATAAAAGTTTATTTTGCCGACTCTCATGCGCCTTGGCAACGTGGTAGTAATGAGAACATAAATGGATTAGTTCGTTTTTTCTTCCCAAGAGGAACTGATTTCAATAAGGTGACGCAGGAACAGTTGGACGCTGTTGTTTCTCTGATCAACAATCGTCCTCGTAAATGTCTTGGTTTTTTGTCTCCCAATGATTTTTTGAAAAAAGTGTTGCACTTGGCTTGACAATCTGACGAGCCTCTGACTGTAACCGTTTGTCTTTCTGCTACTTTATTGTAAAAACTGTCCTTAGGAACCCAAAGCTTTTATGAGAAAGCTTTTTAACCAAACGAGCCAAATGCGCTCAATTTATAAAAACAGATCTATATCATTTTCTCTTAAATAATACGGCAGTTCATTTCCGAGGAAATGGAGATAATCATCAAATCCTTTGATAACCTTAGCGCAAACTGCCGCGCCAGTCATTCCTTCGCTTAGCCGTTTACTATCATTATAAATAATAGCGTCTCTCATATACGAAAGAAGCGTATGCTCTATCCAGTACAAAAACTTAGTTGAGGAAAACTTGCCTTCATATTTCTTCAGCTTTTGGTACAGCACCAAGCCGTCGGAAGCGTCATGCCACAGATCAGCGAACAGATAGTCCGCGTCTAAAGTCTCATTATTATTTAAATAATCAAACGCGTCCGACTTTACAATTTTAATCTTATCCTTGTACTCAAACTGCGGCAGGATATGCGTTTCAAATAGCTCTATGACCGACGGGTCTCGCTCCACAACAGTGACCGAAGTTACGTCAGATTTGAGAGACGCCATATAAGCGAAATATCCCATTCCAAGTCCAAGAGTTACGACCTTGCCGCTTACCTCTTCGATAGGCTGACGCATCGTCTCTATCTCATTTGGTTTTATAGCCATCCATTCCCGTCCGTTTTCCAGTACCGCAGGAAAATAGAATTCGTTTTCGAAGAACCCTATACTCTGAACCTCTGAATGATCTCTTTTAATCACGCTTTCACTAAAAACAAATCCTTCGTAAGCACTGTATGAAAGATCAACAAACGACCATCTTCCCACATCCTTTACGGGCACTTTAATGTTCGTGTAGTATGGATCTGAAGCGTACGTGTTTATGTCTAAAATGTGTACAGCTGAATCGATGTATTTTCTCTCAAACTCACGTTCTTCCTGTGATCTTTCGGAATCTATACCGAAGGCGGCGCTGAGTATAGAGGCGACTGCGATCTTTGAAGAAACGCCGCAGTCGTCCGCTATTTCCTTTACAAGCTGAGGCTTTACAAGCTCGGGAAATCTATTAAGATAGATGCTGAAAAGATCCGCACTACGCCTGTTTTCCAGCATCTTATTTCGGAGCTGATCGAATCTCTTGCGATCCTTATCATCAAATATCAAACCGATCATATTCTCTCTTATTGTCCTTTATAATTTTACAGTTGTCTTTATTTGCTCTATTTCTTTATCACCAAGACCAAACAGAACTATTCTTCCCTTTTGAGACGATGTAGTAAGAAGCTCTTTTTCTTCTAAAACGCGCTTGACGTTTTTCGCCGTTCCGATACCGCCGTCGAAAAACTCGACCTCATATCCCAGCGCCTTCTCTATCGCTTTTTTTGCCATAGGAAAATGTGTGCAACCGAGAACGCAGGAAGTGAATCTTATATTTTTATAAGCCTTAAAAACACCCTCAAGATATTCGAGCGCTTCCTCAGAGCCCCCCATTCCCCGCTCTATAAATGTTACCATTTTTTGAACAGATGTACAGTAAAAACGGGAGTCCATATAGCCGTCATAGCGTTTTACGAGCTCCTTGAAGCGAGCTTGCTCAGCTGTAAGCGCGGTGGTAAGCACTAATATATTTCCACCTGCTCTCTCCATAGCCGCAGGCTTAATTGCCGGTTCTATGCCGAACACATCCAGCTTAAACTCTCTTCTGAGTGTCTCGGCCGCGACCGCCGTTGCCGTATTACAAGCTATGACCACGGCTTTGCATTTCATATCCTCAAGCCGCTTTACGTTAACTTCAGCGCATCTTAATATCTCCTCTGCGCTTTTATCACCGTAAGGAGCGTTCTTTACATCTGCTATGTATATATAATCTTCACACGGCATTATTTTTATCAGCTCGGAAAGCACACTCACCCCACCGATACCCGAATCAAATACGCCGATTGGTCCTAAGCGAAACAATACGAATACCTCTCATTTCATAACATTCAATAAAAAGTATTCGTATCGATCTGTAATTATTCTATTTTCATTTACTTATTCTTTGCTTCGCTGAGTAATGCGACAAGCTCGTCAGGAGTGAATTTTTGAACGTTATCGCAAAATCTGCAAGTCATTTCAATTTCCTTATCTTCGGAGATCATAGCTGAAAGCTCTGCTTTTCCAAGACTTATAAGTGCCTTTGAGAAGCGTTCGCGGCTGCAGTTACATCTGTACTCCGTGTCGAATTCGTCAAAAACCTCAAATTCAAGTCCATCAAAAAGAGTTCCAAGCACGTATTCGTCTGCATCTTCACGAAGAATAGCTTCGGAAATAGACGGAATTTTGGATATGTTCTCCTCAAGACGAGATATAGTCTCTTCCTCTGCGCCGGGCATAAGCTGAAGGATATATCCACCGGCAACTATACATTTCTTATCGCTTCCGCATCTGACGCCGAGAGCGCACACTGTGGGTGTCTGTTCGCTGGAAGCAAAATAGTTGGTAATGTCCTCGGCGATCTCACC
>JAFQPR010000058.1 GCA_017411605.1 Clostridia bacterium
CAAGGCACTTCTCGACGGAGACGCGTCGGGAGAGAAGGGATCGACCGTTCAGGTATACTTCAGAGGCGATGCAACTGCAACAGGTATACTGCCCAACGTAGGTCAGATACTCGGTAACGTTATCTTTGATCTTAACGGCTTCACTCTCACTCAGACGTATTCTAAGAATCCTCTCTTTAATACGCAGGGCAAGAACTGGCAGGGAATGGACGATGCAAGCTTCACCTTCATAAACGGAAATATCGTGCTTATGAGCAATCTTTTGAGCTTCAGTGCATACGGCTCCGGTTATGCAAATGCGGCAGGCTTCAAGACCTTCCATCTTTCCTTCAACAATATCACCTTCAGCTATGCCGAGAGCTCTTCCGCTACCGAATTCCTTGCTAAGTACGGTGACGATGCGAGCACGGCAGGTAAGACAGTTGCATACGATATAGAGTTTACCGATTGCACCTTCGATCTGAGAGGCGCTCCCGGTATAACCACTCTTCTCAATGCAAACGACCTCAAGACGACCGAGGCAGACACCAACTGCATCATTAATATCGTTGTAAAGGGCGGAAATATAATCACCGCAAGCGCTGATACCGTATGGGCGGAATACGGAGATAACGGCTCCTCCGTAGTCTTTGAGAAAAGCACAAACGGTGGATTCACTACACTTACGCTCACCGAGCGTGCAGAAACCGTTAAATACGGCGTAGAATCCTCCGTCGGAGCGCAGAGCTTCGTGAACGGCAAGGCAACTGAGAACGGATACGTATATAGCCTCATCGCGACAGCTCTTGCGGAAACAGACTTTACTCCTCTCGTAAGCATCACCCTTGATCGTAACCTCGTGCTCAACGTATACGTTCCCGCGATCAAGGAGCTTGTATCTCTCGTATTCTGCGGAACTGAGATAAATATTGCAGATCTTGAGTCCGTAACCGTAAACGGCGCGGAATACTTCGTTATCAGAACACCCCTTGCGGCTTCCGAGGCATTCGCAAAGCTTGATATGAAGGCAACCGTTAAGGTTGGCGAGCTTTCCGCTACAAAGAGCTACACGTTCTCTACCGTGAAGTATGCACAGCGCGTTCTTGACGGTCAGAACGAGATTGAAAAAACTCTCGCCCGTGACGTTCTTTCCTACGTCCGCGCGGCATACGTTTACTTCGGTGCGACCGATAACGAAGCCATCGCAATTGTTAACGAGCTTCTCGGAGAGGGATATGACGAGAGCAATCAGCATGCGGACGAGGGCTCGGTTGAGATAAGCGCTCCCGATTTCAAAGAGGTCACCTTCGTGCTTGAGTCAACTCCCGCTATCCGTTTCTATCTTGCGGATAATGCCGATACAGACGCTTATAGCTTCTATGCAGGAGGAAAAGCAGTTAAAACCGAAATCGGATCCGATGACAAGGGCGCGTACGTCGAGATCGACGTTTATGCGTACGCGATGGCAGAAACCGTTACCTACACCGTAAACGGTGAGGCTGGCGGAAGCTACCATATAGCAAGCTACTATAACCACGTTTTAAAGGGCACTGATGCGGCTCTTACGTCACTCGTTGACCGCATGTGGAGATACTTCCAGTCCGCGCGTGCATATAGAAACAGTGTAATTGGATAAGGGGGATGCAAATATGAAAAAATACGAAGTTCCCGAAATAGCCTATATAACTCTTGATACGGATATTATAACCGCCTCAAATCAGGGGACTGAGACTACGCTCTACCCTGAAGCAGACGGCAACTGGGATCTCGAGCCATAATTCGAATAAAAGGGGAGATCACACTGCTCAAGATTATCCCCGAAAGGACCGTCTCAAATTACATTGAAGACAGCATCAAAATGTATTAGAGACAGATTCAAAAAGGAACTGCTCACGTCGTGGTATCACGGTGGGAGCAGTTCCTTTTATAATTGAGCAAAGATTTAGATTCAAATATTGCTTATCAAATTTTTTCTATTCTTCCGATTTTCGGTTATGATATTTGTGCTTAATTTCTTCATTTTAGCCTCCTGATTGATTTCAAAATTTGACATTAAATTTCAAAAATCTTTCAGGGGGCGCACGAATAGGCAAATTATTACATTTTTCGCACGGGCAAAGCAAAAGGCACTTATTGTCAGATGCTTTTGTTTTGCATCGTCTAATAAGTGCCTTTTGGCGTATTCTATTCAGTTTTTTATGTATAGCAGCTCTTACGCTATAAAGTCATAGTCGCTACTCATAACGAGCAGCGAAACGTCGTTCACCCAACGCATATTTTTTTACCTCCTTGATTTGAAAGATAGGCACGGCTCGTCCAAGGGGTAGCGGAAGATGACCGTGTAGTTATATTCTGTTATACTCACTCATTGAATAGAGTGGGGATTTTTGCTTTGCGTGTAATATGATAAAGGAAAGAAAAACGGCAGACTACGATTTGTAGCCTGCCGATGATCTTGTTAAGTCTGTGCGTACTTAGTGCGTCGCAGGCTTTTTGTATTACTTAAATTCGAGGTTGATAATGTCCATCGCAACGTCAAGGTTAGTCATTACAACTACACAGCCGTCACGTGCAATTCTCCAATTATTAGAGTTCTCGCCCTTTGCAAAATATTCAATCTTCAATTCTGCAAAATTGGTTGCCTGTTCCTCGGTAGCGAATGTGATAAACGTGCAGGACTTGGAATAGTCACCGTTTTCAATCAAATCGTATTGCTTAACGATTTCAACGGTAAATTCGCCGCCCATAAACGCAATTTCACTGTTTGTAAGCGAGGTTGCACGTTCGCATTCTTCCTCTGTGATGTAGCACATAC
>JAFQPR010000059.1 GCA_017411605.1 Clostridia bacterium
AAACATTAATAAAAACGAGGAAAACCATAGGTTTTCGACCTTGATTTCCTCAAATTTGTGCTTACTATTAAAGGGGTACTGTGTTTATTTCACAATACCCCTGTTTTTTATTCGGTTATGCCTAAATGCGACAGCCCCTTTCTGTTTGTTGATTTGAATAAGACCTTATCGGAGTCGCCCTTAGCCGATCTCTTGATTCAAATCATCTATTGTTTCTGAAGTGATAGGCATCTCTGGAGTATTCCAGCCCGATGACGTTGTTATAACATCATCGATCATTATTAATTCGGCAGAAGGCTTATTGTATTCATTCACATTCATAATTATTACCTCCTTAAGAATTCCTGCTCAAATAATTATTCGCAGCCTCGCTGTAAAGCTTAAGCGACCTTGCGAAATTAACAAGCGTATCATCGCTTGCTTCGTTTGACAAAACGGCACCCACGTAGCACAGAGCGCTGAACGTAACCGTAAGCACCTCGCCGTCACGCTGTACGCGTATCGTTTGCTGCTTATCAAGTCTGTTTGCGCCGATATTGCTTACGTCAACGCGAATTCTTCCACCGTCTGCCTTTGCGCTCAGCTCCTTTGCTTCTCCGTTTTCATTTATGAGCGTAAAGGTATAATCATCGATGCTGTATCCGTCCTCAACGGTGAAATATATCCTTGCCGTTGTTTCGGATAAAAGCGAAAGTATCCAGCCGCTCGGTTTAATTCCCGATACCTGACCGCTCACAAGAAGCGTTGAAGTCTCCGTGATATTTTCGTTCTTAACGGGATCTGTCGCATCTGTATAAATACCCGAATTTGCAAGATCTTCGGTGTTGTATCCGAAAAGCTCCTGCGCGTATGCACCGTAATTGAGCATTGACTTAATCAACTCCGTTACACCGGGGTAAGCCTCCTCCATCTTGGGATCGGATAAAACGCGATCCGCATAAGCCTTTATTGAAGAAGTGTAGGTCTCGCCCAAGATGCCTTCGGCATAAACGACCGAAAGGCTTATCTTATCCGCCATCTGAGCCGCGCAAACCTTAACGGGTATTATGTATCTGCCCTCGCTGTCAACCTCTGCATCCTTAAAGTATATATTATATACATTATTTCCGTCAACGTCGGGCACGGTTACCTCAACGTAAGCATCCGCATATTTTGCAAGCTCCTCGCTGTTTGCAACCTTGAAGCGGAAGTTCATAGCGATATTTCCGCCGAGCGCAATATTGTAAGCGGAAAGCACTGTGGAATTAACCGTATCCGCGTAAGCCCTTATTTCCTGCACGTATGCATCCACTTCTGCCTGAGTGGCATCAAGATCCGATGCATAAGCAAGAAATCTGTTATAGTACTCGTTGTATATATATTTCCAGTTGATCTCATCTTCAAGATCGGCAAAGGGAAGTCTTTCAAGCTCCGAAAGAAGCTCACTGCGGTCTACCTTTTTCGCAAAATCAACCTTGTAAGCGGCACACTGCACCTCCCAAAGAGATATCGTTACCGCGCTTCCCTTTGAGGGAATATAAAGTCTGATTTTTTCAGCCAAAGCACCGCCGAGGGGCAAGGTAATAACGCCGCTTGCCTTATGCGCCGCGATATCCTCCTCGCTTGTCAGCTCACCCGCAACGGTCCACAAGCCGTCATAATATACCTCTACTATAACAGAGCTTCCGCAGTATCCCGCGCCGTACTCATAGATCTTAAAGCTGTCAAGAGCATATACACCGCCAAGATCTATAGTACCGTCAACGTGCTGGTTAGTAGCTCCCGATTTTGTGGAAAATCTGCCTTTATGCGTTGTGGGATACGTTCCGTCCGTAAGAGTGGGGTAGCCGAACGTGGTGCTGTGAATAACATTGTTTGCATCGGAGGTAGGAACGAAGGAGGATCCCGACAGAACGTTATTTATCTGCGTGTAGGAATATATATCCTCCCTTCCCGAGCAAGCAAACTCATAATAGGATATAGTGCTTGTGCCGTAGCGTGACGGTATATATACCCGTACCTTCTCGGCTCTTACACCGCCCATATCAACGTAAATGTAGTTTGAGACCTTATGCTCAAGCATTTCCGCGTGATCTGCCCATTCAACGATCTCGGTCCATTTACCGAGAGAATACACCTCAACGGTAAGACCGTTACCGCAGAAGTCCTCACCGGCGTATGAAAGCTTAAGATCGTAAAGGTAGAAGCCGCCACCGAGATCAACGGTTCCGTCAAGCACCTGCGAGGAGTCACCGCTCAGGGTTGAGAAGCGTCCCGTCTTATAATCTCTGCTTTCATCGGTAAGCTTTGTGTAATCGTAGCCCGGGTGAATAGAGGTCGCAAGCGAGCCTTTAACAAATTCCTTTTGCGCAAAAACGTTATCTATCAAGGGATTTGTATTTCTGTCTGCAACACCCGTGCAGGTGAACTCATAGAAGGATATCGTGCTTGTACCGTAGCGTGAGGGGATATATACACGCACTTTTTCGGCTCTTACACCGCCCATATCAACGCAAACCGAGCCCGATACTCTGTGTGTGAGAACCTCAGCGTGATCTGCCCATTCAACCACCTTCGTCCATTTTCCGAGAGAATATACCTCAACGGTAAGACCGTTACCGCAGAAGTTTTCTCCAAAGTCACGGAGCTGAAGCTCGTAAAGATGGAAGCCGCCTCCGAGATCAATGGTTCCGTCAAGCACCTGCGAGGAGTCACCGCTCGATGTTGAGAAGCGTCCCGTTTGATAATGAGTGCTTCCGTCCGTAAGCTTTGAGTAGCCGTAGCCCGTTGTAACGCTTGTGGCAAGAGAGCCCGCGATAAAGCTCTTTCCTTCAAATACGTTATCGGGATTGTAAACGGGAATAACGCCCGTGCCAAACGCAGTAAGCTTGAATATTTCGCTTTCCGTGCCGTCATATGCGCTCACAGCGCTTACACCGTACTCAAGCGATGCATCGTATTCGGTGATTATTACGGGGTAGCTGCTTTCGGAAGCAAGCGTCCATACCGCTGCTTCGTCAGCTCTTGTGTAAAGGCGGAATTCGGATGCCGTGCCCTCGTTGCTTACCGTTATTTGTAATTTGTCATCTATAACGTTGCCGATAAGATTATTAACGGTAGGCGTAAAATCATCGGGAACGAAATAACAAATCGTGCCCTCGCTCTCGGTCCCATTCCCGTTGACCGCCGTTACACGGAAGGTGGTCCTTGCGTTTTCCTCACCCTCAGCCGGCTGATATGAGAAGAATGGAGATACCGAGCTTTCGGCAAGAGTATATACGGGAGCGCTCTCTACCGCTGTGTAAAGCTTATACTCCGTTGCTCCCTCAACCGCGGAGGTTACGATATTGAACTTGCCTAACGGCTGTCTTGTAAATCCAACCGTTTCGGGTGCATCAAGACTTTCGGTTGCCGTGAAGCCCGAGATAATATAGGTCTCGCCTGCCTCGGTGTCAAAGCTTATAAGTCCGCTGCTTTCCTTAACGTAAGAAATGCTCTTACCGTCCGAGAAGCGAACGACCGTTGCATTACCGATGGTAGGATAGCTCACCCTCGCTATTCCGCCCGAATTCGACGTGATGTTAAACGTCCTTGCAAGACCGTCTGCCCACTCTGCCGAAACCTCAAAATTACCTCTGGCAACAAGGCCCGTATACGAGCCGCTTGCCCACTCTGCGGGAAGCGCCGCAAGAGGTGCGATAAAGCCCTCGTGGCTCTGAAGAAGCATCTCGGATATGCCTGCGGTCATTCCCATATTGCCCTCTACTTGGAATACGTAATAGTGTGACCAGAGATTGTTTCCGATAGAGTCACGTATCTGATTGTGTATCATCGTGTGAGCCATATCGCCCTCACCGAGTCTTGCGTAAGCATTCGTTCTGTGAGCATAGCCCCAGCCCTCGGTTGTGAGTCCTCTGCCCTCAAGCGATTTTTTTGCCGCATCCTGCCAAGCGGGCGTTGAGGAATTTATGATCGTTCCGGGGTAAAGCCCCACAAGCTGGGAAATATGCACGTACTGTGCCGCGCCGAGATCACCGTAATAGTCTTCCTCACGGAATTCCTTTACCTGACCCGAATATCCAACTATTATGGGATCGTATTTTTCCGTCTGCGAAATGACCTTTTTAAGGATAGCCTTATCATCCGCGGAGAGCGAGGATGCGTCGATATCGCTTATATCAACACCAAGCTCCTTTGAAAGACGGATAAGATTGTAGTTGTTCTCATATATCAAAGATTGCGTATAGGTCGTACCGTTGGTGTAATAAAGCTGACCGTCAACGTACTGCTCGGGGGACTCGCAGTTATGCACAAGGAGCTTTCCGTTTTCATCCTCAACAACGGTTTTGGTGATATACCTTGCAGCGCCCGCAAGAAGCTCGAACATCTGCTCAAGCAGTGCCTCATCCTTGGTAAACGCATAATAGTCATAGAACATTACGGTTGTGAAGCCGAGATGCCCCGGGCTCCATTGCGCACTCATAGAGAACGGATGATTTCCGACTCCGATAGTCCAACC
Source organism: Clostridia bacterium (assembly GCA_017411605.1). Taxonomy (GTDB): domain Bacteria; phylum Bacillota; class Clostridia; order Oscillospirales; family CAG-272; genus UBA1740. Next base: position 4,499 of record JAFQPR010000059.1, read on the forward strand.
GTTGCCGCCGTCCTCTCCCGAGGCGGAGGGGTTATTGGTATTTATCAGTTTGTCCGCCTGCCCCTCAAGGTATGGCACGTAGGTCTCCGCATAATCAAGATACGGCTCAAATACCTCCTTAAGGTTTGTTGAGAACGCAGGCCAATAGTTCATCTGAATATTTATATTATGCCAAAATCCGCCCGACCACGGAGTGTAATTGTATTTATTCCACGTGCCCTGGAGATTTGCGGGGAGCGCACCTGTTCTCGATGAAGCGATAAGCAAATATCTTCCGTACTGGAAAAGAAGCGCCTCAAGATACGTAGAGGTATTCGTTCCCGCTCTGTAGGACTCTACAAGCTCATCCGTTGTCAGAGCAAAATCCGCGGAGTCACAGTTTAGATTTACCGCTACTCTGTTGAACAGTCCGCCGTGATCGGCTATGTGAGTCGCCTTTACCGACTGATAGGACTCCTCAAGGCTTGCGGTATCTATTTTAGCGGTGAGGTCCGACATATAGCCCTCGACCTTTGCGCGTGTATCGTCAAGAGTCGTTGTATACGTGGGCTTGCTTCCGCCGTAGTTTTCGGAGCATACCTCATAGTCGGTACCGAGAGTAACGTAAACGTACGCAACAGTTGCATCCTTTACCTCGATAGTGCCGTCAATATCAACCACGGGTGTACCGTCACTGTCGGTCCATTTATGCTCCGCGGTTGCCGCGCTCATCACACCGTCGGTATAAACGTTATAAATTCCAAGGAAATCAAGGTCGTAATTGCCAAGCTTACCGCTAAGCTCAATAACTCCCTTATCACCTTCAACGCGGGAAGAAACGGTACCTGTTTTGCTCGCATTGTCTGCCGTGCTGAGCGACCAGGACTGCTCATAAGGAACCGTGGGGCGAAGGGTGAACGCAAGCTTTCCCTCACTGTCTGCCGTAAGCTTTATAACAAGCGCTTTATCGGGATAAGAGGTGAAATACTCACGTGAATATTTCACGCCCCCGTAGGTATAGCTTACCGTGGATACCGCAGTGGCAAAATCAAGCTCACGCGAATAACCGCTTACCTCGTTCTCGGGATGACCGAAATCTATGTAGGTCTCCGAGAAATTATTGAGTCCGCCCAAGGACGTATTCCAGCTGTTATAGGGGTTGGTAAGTGTCTTTTCGGTAATTTGTATACGCTCGCTTTCGGTCCTTCCGAACAAATTAACACCGAAATAACCGTTTCCTATCGGAATTGACCAGTTCTCCCAGTCGCAAAGAGCGTTTTTGATAACGGAATTTGAGCCGAGCGTTCCTACCCCCTCTCTTGTTTCAAAGTCTGTATCAATGCCGTGCGATGCCGGCTCGTCATACCACAGTCGAAGCGGTATCTCGGGAGATTTTATTAAATTCCCGCTGTTATTTTCGGTAACGCCGTCTGCGGCATATGTGGGTATACCGCTCGCAACCGCACCGAATAGGATTGCTAAAGAAAGCATAATGGCTATCCCTTTCCTTCGTGCATTCATAGTCTTATTTCCTTTCTTATAAAAGCTTTTGTGCAAAATTTATAAAATTTAATCACGCGAGTTAATAATTATATTTATTTTGCATTGCACATCTTGATTTTACTATAAACACGTGGTATAATCAAGGTACTGTAATACTTTTTATATTGTACAAAAATACATTTTTAAGAGAGAGCAGATTATGCCGATAAAAATCAACGATCACGACTATTGGAGAATTGAGGATAGCTTCTATTACGGCTTTTTCATAACGCACGGATATACGAACCGCAGCTATTCGGAGGAAAAGCATTCTCAGGCATTTTACGAAATAAACCTGATAACGAGCGGCTCGGGAACCCACCATTTCGGGGAGCGCACGTATCCCGCATCATTGGGGGATGTTTTTATAATTCCGCCGGGAATTCTACACGGGTACGACGGAGGTGAGGGCTTTGATGTTTATCACCTGCTCCTCTCCCCCGATTTTATGCGAAAAAATTTTACAAGCCTTATGCGCCTCAATGCATTCTCCACCATTTTTCACATTGAGCCTATTTTGAGAGAGAGGGTCAGCGATGCTCTGCATCTTAAGCTTGATAAGCAGGAGTTTCAAAGCGTTATGGAGTTCCTTTCAAGGATGGAGGCTATCGATCAGTCCAATACGGTTTCGGATGCCATTTTAAGCGAAGCGTTTGCTACCGTGATCCTTACTATTCTTTGCGAGAGTTATACAAAGCAAAAAAGCATACGGACAAGCAGTGACAACGACGGTAATTTTATAAGCACGCTCTCATACATATTCAACCACTATAAGGAGTCGATAAGTCTTGACACGCTCGTAAAAATGGCAAAAATGAGCCGAACCTCGTACATTGAACGCTTTAAGCGCACCACGGGTATGAATCCCGGAGAATTTATAGCCGATTGCCGAGTTCAAATGGCAAAGCAATTTCTTGCGGATACGCAGAAGAGCCTTGTTGAGATCGCAGCCGATATCGGGTGCTATGACGTTTCTCATTTTGTCAGGCTTTTCAAGCGCTTGACGGGCAAAACTCCGACCGACTTCAGAAAAGATCTCAAGCTGCCTGACAGCATCAAATAATAACACAAAGAGCAAAAATATATTTTAATTTTTGTTGAGCATCTACGCCAACATTTATTATATAACTTTTTTAATAGAATAAAAAAAGCGATTGCCGAAATCCCAAATCACAGTGGATTTTTTAGCAATCGCTTTTTATATTAAAATAAAAGTTTACATTATAAAGCTTTTATTCCTTGTTTTTTCTTCTGGGAGAAGTTCCCACTACCGATAAATATGCTCTGTTAAAATTTCTCAAAGAGCCGAAACCGCTCGCAAAAGCGACCTCGCTCAACGTAAGCGAACTATCCTTTCGCAAAAGACTCCGCGCGTGATATATCCGATATTCGTTTACAAGAGAGGTAAAGCTTTTCCCAAAAAATCTGTTGAAAATTCTCGAAATATAATGTGATTCATATCCAAGAGATGCTGCTATATCCTCTAGATGAATATTCTCCAGATAATGCTCATTTATATAACTTAAAATACCGTGAACCAACTCGTTTTGTCTATTGCTTTTTCGCTCGCTTACGCCCTTTTCGGCGCATTGCTTCAAAAACAGAGCGCAAGCAAATGACAGGCAGGCAGAAAGAGTCAACCTATCTCTATCTCCGAAAATCAAGTTTTTAAGAAGAAAATCAGCATCAATATCAGACGGCTCTATCAAATGAGAATTTATGCGGTACAGCTTTATTTCCTCAGCAAAATCACGTACAAAGTCCTCCGAAAACACCGCAACCCATATCCTTGAAGCTCCCGAGGTGCGAAATGAATGAATCTCGTTTTGCAAGACGAGAGCAATTTTTCCTTCGCTAACCGTAAATTCTTCATTTTCAATATTGACCGTAATCTCTCCGCTCTTTACGTATATCAATTCAAAATCACGGTGAAGATTCGGAACAAAGCTATAATCCTCATATTCGCGCACGTCGAAATTAAACGGAACGGACGAATTGAACTTTTGATATATTACCATATCATTCTCTCCAAAAAAGATAATATCTGTCCTATAATATACAACATAATTCTTGATTTGTCAATGCGTTTCAGGCTATAATGAATTTAAAGATAAATATTGGAGGAATCATATGAATAAAAAAATTACTATCGTATATCCCGACGTGGCCGGATTTATCGCCCCTGAAATTTACGGTCATTTCAGTGAACACATAGGCGGTGTTATCTATGACGGTATCTGGGTTGGAAAGGATTCAGATATTCCAAATATAAACGGTTTCCGCCTTGACTTGGTTGAAAAATTCAAAAAAATCAATCCGCCCGTTCTAAGATGGCCCGGAGGCTGCTTTGCCGAGACTTACAATTGGCGTGACGGAATAGGCAAGAACCGTCCCGTCCGCCCTCAGTGGTGGACTCGTTTTGACGGCAGATATGAATCAAACGAATTCGGAACTCACGAATTCTTTGAGTTCTGCGAGCTGATTGGAGCTAAAACTTATCTTGCATTGAACGTTACTTCCATTACCCCTATGCAGGCGCGCGACTGGATAGATTACTGCATATCACCGAGAGGCTCAACAACGCTTGCTCTCGAAAGAGAAGCCAACGGGCATCCCGAGCCTTTTAAAATCGACTTTATCGGTGTCGGAAACGAGAACTGGGGCGGCGGTGGAAATATGACGCCCGAATACTATGCTCTTATCTACCGTCAGTTTGCATCTCTGATTGATAATCTTACCAATCTGAAAATCCCGCTTATTATAGGCGGTGCGAACGGCGAGGATTATAATTGGACAAGAAAAATCACCGAAGTGATTTCAGCCTCGGAAAAGCGCGTATCCGGTATGTCCTTCCACTATTACTCCTCAAAAGTCGGAGATGCTGTTAATTTCACGGATGACGAATGGTACGGAATGATTAAAAAGGCTTCTAAAATGGAACAGCTCATCGAGCGTCACTATGCAGTCCCCCTAAACTATGGTATTGATGATAAAATGAAGCTCGTTATCGACGAATGGGGCTGCTGGCATCCTGACGGTTCGGGTCCCAGCCAAGGATACAACCTGTTTGAGCAGCAATCCACGATGCGCGACGCCGTCGTTGCCGCGCTCACACTTAATATATTCAATAACAACGCATCAAAAATACTTATGGCAAACGTCGCGCAGCTATGCAATAACTTACACGCGCTCTTCCTTTCGGGCGGTCATAACTGTATTGTCACTCCCACGTATCACGTTTTTGATATGTATAAGGCGCACCAAGGCGCTGAGTGCGTCAGAACGCTCGTATCCGACAATTGCGGCGAGCTTTCACAAAAACTTTCGGTATCCGCATCGAAAAAAGATGAGGTCATAACGCTTACCGTTGCAAACCTTTCGCTTACAGAAGATGCAGTATGCGATATAGAGTTGCTGGGTGCGACACGTTGCGGCAAGGCATCAGTCACTACCCTTTGTTCAAGGGACGTAAGAGCGCATAACACCTTTAAAGAACCTAATAAAATAGCTACCGTCACGCACGAGCTTGAAGACAACTCGTTGACAATTCCACGAGCATCCGTCATCTCGCTTTCTATTAAAGTAAGATAATACGGTAATACAAAAAAGCGGAAGCGCTTCGATTATTCATTCACCGAAGTACTCCGCTTTTTTTGTGTTCTTTTATAGTCTTGATAACCTTTTTTCGTAGTAGACGGAAATCCTAAAACACAACCCGACATAATTCGCCACTCTCTATATTCATCGCAAGATATGGAGCGTTGCAGCTAATGCGAAAACCGTCTTGCGTAGGTACATCTCTTGCACACGGGGTGTACCATTTTACCGTTTTTGAAGCCTTTTATCATATTCTCTGCAAGGGAATATGAGAGTATAGCGTCAAATGTATCGGTAAATATATTTCCGAGTGCTATCTGCCCCTCGGAATCAAGGCAACACGGCACTACCGTACCGTCGGCAAGAATCGCTATCTGGTCTGTAAGTCCGTGGCATTTACCGTTATCGGTAGGCTCTGCGTCACTTTCGACAGGCCAGGTAAATATACCGTCAAGCTCGAGGAAGGTGCGGTATGCTAGCCTGTATCCCGAGTATCTTTCTTGCCACGGGTCGGGATATTCTGCGTGGAGTGCATCAAGTATTTCACGGTTTTCGGTATTTTTTCCCGTTCTCTCGGCAGTATCGAGATTCCAAAGTCGAAAGACCGCGTTTTTATCAAGAGCGGAAAACTTTTTTGCAAAAGAAATAACACCGTTCATATATTCGGAAACCGAAAGCTTTATCGCGTTTGCCTCGTGGGCGTGCAAAGATATGCTGACCTTATGAAGCACGTCTATGTGCCTAAGAAGGAGCTCGGAGCATTTTGGCAAAAGAACTCCGTTAGTGGTTATCGAAACCGAAAATCCGAATTTTTCTGCGATAGCGAGCAGCTTATCAAGCTCGGGATGCAAAAGAGGCTCTCCCATAACGTGAAAATAAAGCTGACGTACCTTTCCCGAGAGCTTTTTGCATATTTCGGTAAATTCTTCTACCGTCATCTGCCTCGGAGTTCTTTTCGTCCCCGGGCAGAATGAGCATTTTAAATTGCATATATTCCCTATTTCAATATAAGCGCGGTCTATCATCTAAAAGTTTAATTCTCCATTATTATCTTAGAGGGAATCCCGAGTGGAATTCCCTCCGTATTATCTCATTTTGTAAACTATTGTAATCAAAAATCAGATTTATCCAAGAGCCACACCGTCATCCGGCTTTACGTCATATCCGTCAGCTGTGATCTGAACAGAGCTTCCGGGAAGGATATCAACAAGTACGTAGCTTCCGTTCTCATCCGATAAAATATGAAGCTTTTCTCCGTCAAGTGTTGCTCCTGCCCAGCTCTCTGGAATATCTACCTTTACGGTGAGCTCCATATTGTATCTCACATCGGTAATATCGGTTTCAAGTGCTACGGTTATTACACTGTTATCGTGAATTTTGCTGCTTACCGTTGATTTGCTCCACTCGACGTAATATTTTGCCGCATCATTGTAGCTCGTTATCCATGCATCGTCACCGTATGCATTTGCATACGAGAAGAGCGCCTTCGCCTGCGATTCATAAATATGGTGGTCGCCACCCTTGTACGCATCAGGTCTTATTTCGTGGATGCAGAAGCTTGCCCAACCGCCCGTTTCGATTGCGGTATCCATAAAATCAGTCCAGTTCTGAATGCCTGCAGCAAGGCATTCCTCGTTTGTAGAATTTATGTCGGTAGATCCCGTGGGGTCCGTCGTATAATGTTCTATCATATACGCCGCTAAAGACTTAAGGTTACTGTTCGTCAGCTCTTCGGGAAGATAAATTCTGCTATTATAATCTGTTACTACGACTCCCGCACCAAACGTACCTCTCGATACGAGATACTCACCGCAATTGAGGTAAAGGCTGTTAAAGTATCCTGAATGAGCTGCGCCAACACCGGGGATAACAAGAGCAATACTGTCATCCGTGCCCTCGATATCCATAACTATCTGATTTGCAGCAACGAGCTCCATAGTTACGTTACCCTTAGGCAGATAAGCCGTTTGGGTATAAGTTCCGTCGTTCTTTTTATAGACAAATACTCCGCCCGAATCGTTATCACCCTCGTAGGTATGAGTGTGAGTATGGCTGAGAAGATGAGCCTTACCCGTATCAAGCACGGTTTGCCAGAACTCAAACTTACCCGCTTTGGGCGTATATTCGAATTTACCGTTTTCATCTATAACGTATATCGGCTCTCCGTCCTCATCGGTAGTCGTATGTATATCCGCGACTTTGTTTGTTATAAGAGCAAAGCTTGCTTCGATATTTTCATAACCCTCTTTTCCAAGGATCTGATCGCGCATAAAGATAGCAGTGCTTTCCGTACCGTCGTCGATAACGAAGCATATAGTTCCCTTTGCTCCGCCCTTAACAACTATCTCTGCCGCAACCGAGCTTAAGCCTTCTTCGTAGAAATTAACTGTATAAATTCTCTTAAATCCGCCGACAGATACCGTGATCTTCGCGCTGCCCGAATTTTCGGCACTCGCCTGCTCGATATCGACTTTAGCGGAAGTGTTTATCGCTGATGCGATGACGGTAGGATACTCACCATTAAACTCTAAGGAATAGGAAGATTTCATAGGATTGAAGCCCAAAAGATCGGCTCCGTCAATCTTGATCTCGGAAAGCAGCGTAAGGTTTGCAATATCCGTCGTGGTGTAAACCGTCTTTTTGCCCGTTCTGTAATCCATAATATTGAAGAGCGCGGACTCATTCATTTTCCTTGATATTACTATTCCCTTATCGGTTGAATACGAAAGAAGTCTGTCCTTTGCGAGGTTAAGAGATTCCGGACGGTCTGCCGTAATATAAAGCTTGCCGTCACTCATCTTTATTTCATACATTCCGATAACCGAACGCGCGCCGAGTGAGGTATAATCGGCAACGCCGAAAAGTACGTCAGCATCAGCCTCGGTAAGCGCAACCTCGGGCTGCTTACCCGTAGCCTTAGCAACTCTGTACAAAAGATTTGCAAAGGATTCGGCAACAAGCTCATCGCTTGAGGAACAGAAGAATTTAAAAGCTGACTCTGTAATATTAAGCTCTTCTCCTTCGGGGATAGGAGGATTTTTGTCTTCTTCCTCATCATCCTTATCATCTGACGGATCGTTTTCACCGTCTGTATCATTCGAATCTTCGTTAGTGTCTTCGTTCGTATCTTTACCGCCGAAGAGCTTATTTATCACACTACAGGACGTGAGGCAAGTCGTGCACAGTATAATTAATATCAATAAAATGCAAACTATTCTTTTCATTTTCATTTATCCTCACTTTCGCTAAGATACTTTTCTACTTGTTTTGAATATGAATACAAAGCAACAAGTCTATCGCCTACAATACCTTTTTCCTGCTTTGAGCAATAAGCTACGTCAACCGCGCCCGTATTATTTCCGACGGTTATCTTGATACCTTTGTTAAATTCCGCCGCATCGGTATAGAAGTCAACGTATTCCATCCCGTTATACTTTCCCGACTTGACGGTTACGGTATTGTTGAACTCTTTTCCGCCAAGAGTATAGGTTACTATCATATTTCCGCTGAATTCGGAATTAAGCTCAAGCCTATATGCCAGCCTGCCTTCATCCGTAACGTACGCACTCTTAATAGCGGATGATATATTGCCTATACCGCTATCCGTGTCAGCTATTGCGGTTAAAATTGCATCGGTATTATACTTTTTAACGATATTTTCGTAATATACGCTCACCGATTCCTCGGGCACTCCGTAATCAATAACGGCAAGGGCAGAAAGCGCAAGATTATAAGCTCTGTACCCGTAACCGCCCGAAAGTATCTCATCGAGATATTTCGCCACGTTGAGATTAAAGTTATAAGTTTTTTCTCCAAAAGCGGAAGGAACAGCTACTGTAGCGGATAAAGTTTTAGTGCATTCCTCTGCCGTGAGCGCACCCGTGTTAAATTTATAATAGGGCGCACCGTCAACAGTGACGAGCTTGGCATCACCTTCACCATACGAAAAATCACCTATCTTAACATAGTTGAAATCAATTTCGGATATGTAGAAATTAAGCGAATAATCCATACCGAGCTCGAGTGACATTTTCGTCTTGAAGTTTTGTGATGTAGTAAGTATATAATCAACAGAATCAGTAACGGGTACGATATCTGCAAGATTATATCTTATTTCTCTTGTATTCTCAGGAATTTCAAAAGGACAGGTTGGAAGCTCTCCGACCTTCCATACTTCCCTCTCGGTTGCATTTGGCCATACCCATTTGATAGTTGCGTGATCTTTCGTCACGGTATAAGGGTAAGCAGAATCATTTGTTCTTGCTACCGCGCATCCGTCAAGCTCAAGATTAAGCGCGCCCTTTTCGTCAAGCTTGCTGAAAGCAAGACGAGTCCCCTCGCTGATATATGCCACGGCGTCGGGGTTGGTATTAAGCTTACCGAAGAGGTATTGGCACTTATACTCGCCACCATTTATCGTAACAAGTCCTGCCGCCTCTGTGGCAAAAATTCTTTCGGCTGTGGTTATTCTGCAGTTAACGGAATTAATCACAGCGTTGTTATTGGTAACGCTTGACGGCTTAAAAACGTTCACAACGGTCTTATACGCATCTATATTACAATTTTTGAGATTTAACGTTGTAGGCTTACTATTATCGTTATTCGAATAGAGGTCGATCATATTTTCGTAATCGTTTGTGAAATCTATCTCGCACGAATCAAACGTTGCCGTACCGTTCTTTACAATCGCAATCATTTTAGAAGCGTTAATCGTAAGAGAATCGACTGTAAATGATGAGTTTACAGCGGAAGTCACAAACAGTCTGCGTCTGACTATAGAGGTTGAGCCTGTAGGTATTCTTCCGTTTCTGTAAGCATCAATTGTTCCGTTTTTTACCGTAAGATCGCCTCCCGAGCCAACGGTAAACATATCACCCGCACTCTTTTCATCCATAGTCAGAGTATAGCCGCCAAGATCTACGGTTATAGCTTTTCCGTTTACAGAAAAAGCCGCGCTGACCGTAGCATCGCAAAGAAGATTTACGGTATCTCCGTTTACAGTGTTCCTTATAAGTCCTTCAAGCTCACCGTCGCCGTAAGCGTAGGTTTTCGTTCCCCCCGCGTGAAGAACGTAAGCTGTCGGCGCATCGTATACGAGCCAGAATTCTTTGTTATAAGGCGAGACGTAGCCAAGATCTGCCACAACTTCTCCGCCCTCGTTCTTTGAAAAGCCTATAGCCTTATAAACAAGTCCCCCCATCTCAAAGGTGTCGCTGAAGGCAGGAGGAGTTGCCACGCTCGGCGCATTATAGACTACCTTTTCCGTTTTATCTCCAAGATGCCATATAACCTCAATGCTGTCAAACGGCTCAATGAATGATACCGTACTCTTTCCCTCATACGCGGTATATTCGCCCGCGTTATAGTTAAAGATATATCCGTCGGGATTGTATACGCTGCACTCGCAGGGAATATTTAACGTATCGTATACGTTACCGAGAAGAATAAGCTCATCACCGACGGTGAGTGCTTCCTCAATTTCCGAAACAGATGAATACTTGTTTTCGCCTATTTTTGCTATAGGCGCAGTTTTTGGGAATACGTATCCTTCCTTATAGTTCGATAAGTCGAAATCCTTCAGACTCTTCGCGCTGTCGGAAAGAACAGATGAAAGATTTCCCGAATAGGAATCCGAAATTTTCGTTGCCTTAATGTTGTCAATGCAAAAAATATCACTCGAATTGACCGGCTTTCCGTTAAGATAGCTTATTCGCATAGAATGAAGATATACAAAATTATTTTGGGAAAGCTGCCCCGCTCCAACTAAATTACCGTTATGGTAAGTATAGAGCATCGAACCCACGGAGCCGACACCGTTTGCATCGTTGCGTACAACGTCAACGATAAACGTTAAGTGCTGCCATACGCCGCGCTCTTGCTCCATTTTATAAGAATTCACTGCGTTTATCGTCCATTCGCCCTCGGTATTCTTTTTTATTGATGGCTTGGTTTTACCGAATACGGATTTTCCTTCAGTATTCTTTCCGATAAACTCAAACTCCATTAAGTTAACGTACTGTGACTCTGTGGCGACGTCGAACTCGAGAATGAAATATCTGACGTCGTCATTCACGCCCAGATATACGTCGGCGTAATTCACCTCAAGGAATGAGTGCCCCGGATTAGTACCCGTAAGAGTAGGATAGAACACTCCGTACTTGCCCCCATCAGCGCCGAGCCTTACCTCTGCTCTTGACTGACCGTGACCGCCGGCATTTTGAGCATTGGCCACGCCAAGCCCGTTTGTGAAGCTTTCATTATTCAGAATGGTAGCCCCGTTTTCTGCGAATGCCATAAGAGCAAACGTTGTAATCATCAGAACAACCAAACAAAAAATTGAAATAAATTTGATATTTCGTTTCATTACGTCTCCCTCCTTTAATGATTTAATTATAAATTTTAAAATCTTTAAAATCAATCTTTTTTTCAAGTTTATCAATTATTTTTTTAAAAGTCATGACACTTTCAACAAAAGAGGGTAGCTCAAGTTGTACAAAAACTTTAGCTACCCTCGAATGCGCTAAGGGGCTAGGGGGATTTAGAGCGAAAATTTGCGTTCTCCAACCTGTGAGGCGTATATAAATACGTCGAGGGAGGGAAACGCAAATAGAAAATGACTTTAATTTGATGGAGAAATTCGTAGAATTTCAACCTTATAACACATATTCTTAGCTCATTTGTTGATTTTAGAGCTTCTTTATGTC
>JAFQPR010000060.1 GCA_017411605.1 Clostridia bacterium
GCTGTCGCATTTAGGCATAAACGAATAAAAAGCATATGAGACAGCCCACTTTCTTTGTGTTGTACCGCCTTAATAGATGTCACGGAAGAAGAGTCAATAAAATCAAGGGCTTTCGGCTATCCGAGGCGATTTCATGTGCATCCAAAATAGATGCCGATTATTGGTCTATATATTGTTCAACAAAATCATTCCATGCGACATCACCGCAGTAATCGGAATGATCATATTTGTGTCGCTCCTTACCGTCGCTACCGATTGCATAAGAGTATGAACCATCCTCGGCAAAAATATCATAACCACCATCGGAATATACGATGGCAATAATTTATCCTTGATAATCGCAACCACCATCCATAGGGATTGGGAAAAACACTTTTTCTTCCTCATATTCGAACGCACAAAGCGCATCTAAAAAATCTGAATTTTTTTCGGATTCTAAAACCCAAATAGGCTCATTTTCTTCAAGAAAACCGTGGATATCTCTCTCATAATATGCACGCTCGGAATTATAAATTTCAATAGATACAACATTAGTCCTATCTTGCGAAAGTTCCACTTCTTTTTTGATATTAGCGCAAGAAGATAAGCAGACAAGCAAAAGCAAGCTAATCAGTAATGTGATTACTTTTTTCATATTCTCCATTTCTTTCTTTTACGTGTTGTTAAATTTCTTGTAGTAATTCTCCAATAAATTAACTTTCTTTTTATAATCAAGCATTTCTATCTTTTTCTCGTTTATCCAATACGCCTTTTGGATAATGTCATAGGCATATTTTTCGTCCTTGGTTTTCGGGGGATTGTGGAGAAAGCAGGTCTTGCATCTGAGCAGGGTTAGTTTTACTTGATAATATGGTTTTAAGTCTATCATTTCCGCGCTCCTTTCGGGAGGTAACACACATTATACCGAAAGGATACGGAAAGTCCAGAGGTTTTGGGAAACTTTGACAAAATAATTATACCATAAAACCTATTACTTTTCAACCTGATATAATAAAAAATGCTTTTCGCCACAGCGAAAAGCTACATCTAATACCTATTCACTATTCACTATTACTTATTACTTCCAAATCCCCGAGGTTTTTAGTGAAAAGTGAAGAGTGAAAGGGTTATCTGCTATTTTGCGGTCGGACACGCAAAATGACGCAGTATGCCGCCGTTGCGACGGCGGGCATAGACCCCGGCAGTTTGCTTCGTTGGTTTTTACAAAGCAGAACTATACGAACATAGGTAATGTTGATGCGTTAGCAACGAAGCAAACCCGAGGTCAGAGAGCGAAGCTCGTGAGATTCAAATCCCATCTCCGCACGCGGAGTAAAAAAGAAAAACTCAGCCATCCCTTATGGGATAACTGAGTTTTTTGTGAAAGGGCTATAAAAAAGATATTTTCGGGGGAGTGCATACGGGATTTGAACTTAACGCTCTTTCATTCTATTCAACTTTGTCAAATCGTAAATTAGACTTGTAATATGTGCAATTTGTTCATCTGTTAAGCTTGAAACTTCAATAACTCGTCTTTCGCTTCTTCCAAGTAAATAATCAGTGCTTACTTCAAAGAAATCCGCTATTTTGCAGAGCATATCTATTGATGGAACAACGTTGTCATTTTCCCAGTTCGAAACACATTGTTTTGTAACACACAGAATTTTTGCGAATTCAACTTGATTAAGGCCTCTCACTATGCGTAGTTTCTTTATATTTTCGTTCAGAGCAAGCATTATAAAATTCCTTTCGGTCAAATTTTACAATACTATTATAAAACAAATACTTGACAATATTAAAATACCGTAGTATACTAATAATGGACTATAGGTGTTATGTAATTGTGCCTTTGTCCAAAATATGAACCAAAAAGGAGATATTTATGTGGTCTGCAACATCAAGAGAAAAGTTTTGCGCAACCTGCGCTAACTGGGGCGGAAATAGAAAACTTCGCTCCGATTCACGTTCCGTAGAAGTAGAGCATTGCGACAGCAAGGGTGAATGCTATCAGAAAGTGGGTGGCTCCACAACTAGGTCAGCTTGCAACAAGTGCGACAAGCATTCCAAATGGGCAGCGCTTAAATGATAGGAGGTGAAAGCCTACGATTAGAGAAGAGATAATACGAGATCGTTATGGCAAATGTATCGGAAAACTTCAATACGAAAGCAACGGAGATATTACCGTGCGCGATTTTTACAATAAAATATTAGGATATTATGTTAAGTCGCGAGATGCAACAACTGATTCTTTTAAGAGAATTATTGCGAGAGGAAACGCGGTAGGATTGTTATTTAAATGAATTATCACATATCAAAGGAGAAAATAAAATGACGACTAAATTAATTGAGCTTTATGAAAAGGATAGTTTCGAACGTGAAAAAGCCATCAACGCCTTGTCTGATGAAGAAATATTGGAAATGGGGGAATCTTTGACAGGGTATACCACTGGTATTAAAATGATATCGGATCTTGAAACTCAAATTATAATAGAAGAGGGGAAAGGAGTCAATATAAATTTATGGATAGCGTTGTATAAGAAATTTATGAGATTGGTTTCCCCCCAAAAAACACAGAAAAAAATAGATGCATTAAAGGAAAATTTGAGAAAAGAAATCGAAAGTTTTAACTCAAAAAATTTTCCTGATTTTGTTAAATTAGAAAAAAAGAGACAGATTAATAAATATCCTACTTTAGATGACGAAAAAATAACGTTATTAGCAAAAGGAGCGGTCTCTAAAGAGATATCCTCTATTTTGATGATAGGTCACAAAATTCTTAGAATACGCGCCGGAGTATAGCATCGTAACACATGCTGACCTCATTCAAAGATACAATATAAAACTCCCGAACAAAAAAGACGAGAATATGCGATAACTTTTGGAATAATTGAACTTGAATAATCGGACTGTGGGGGTTCAAAAGTGAAGTTTTGATTTTGGTTTTTGGCAAATTCGCATTTTTTCTTTCTTTGAGTCCGATTAAAAAATAGAAAACGCGACCACGAAAGCCGCATAAAATAAGGATTTATAAAGAAAACACCATTGTCATTCGAACTTTAGGGGTTCGGATTTTAATGGTGTTTTTAAGATGGGATTTTTCATTGCCCTGACCCGTCGCATAGTCGCTCATTGTCGGGCATAAAGCCCTTCGCGAGCTTCTTAAAGATAGACCGGGTTATTTGCGATTTTTCGGGCGGACACGAAAAATTACGCAATGTTTGACCCCGGCTTTTGCGGCGGTTGGATTTTGATTTCTGCGAAAAGCGTTAACCAAAGTTAAAATTTATCTATTAAGTTAGAGCGAGAGGGACACCGCAAAACCGGGTCAGAGAGCGAAGCTCGTGAGGTTCAAATCCCATCTCCGCACGCGGAGTAAAAAAGAAAAACTCAGCCATCCCTTATGGGATAACTGAGCTTTTTTGGTTGCGGAGATGGGATTTGAACCTCATGACCTCCGGGTTATGAGCCCGGCGAGCTACCAGACTGCTCCACTCCGCGATATTATGGTGCCGGAAGCCGGGGTCGAACCGGTACGAGAAAAAATCTCACGGGATTTTAAGTCCCGGGCGTCTGCCAATTCCGCCATTCCGGCATGTTTTTTAGACCTGCTTTCCAAGTTGCCATACTATTCTATCATAAGTTGTCTAAAAAGTCAATACCTAAATAGAAAATATTTTTGAAAGTAAATTTTCAAAGTAAACGCAATGCTTTATTTTAAAGCTGCGTTTAGCAGGTAAATAAGCAACGAATATTCTTATATAGGAACGGCGGCTTGCTTTGACTTATATATTAATTCTATTCGTTCGTTTGCTTTTTATTCGCTCTTCGTTGCTTTTATTTTTGATTTTGACATTTTTTTGTTGAAAAGAGAATGCGTGTGTGCTAATATAAAAGTATAAACACATAGGAGATCTATGATGAAAAACTTTGTTGGTATTGATATAGGCGGAACAAAGTGCGCCGTTGTTAAGGGGGATCTTAAGCGTGGTGTCGTGGAAAAGATACGCTTCGAAACGGCCGGAGTTCGTGAAACCCTTGATAAAATATACTCGGCGGTAGAAAAGATGATGCCCGCCGTGGCAATAGGTATCTCGTGCGGCGGACCGCTCGATGAAAAGCTTGGCATTATACAGTCACCGCCAAACCTTCCCGGTTGGGATGACGTACATATAAAAGATGAGCTTGAGAGGAGGTTCTGTATTCCCGTAAAGCTGCTCAACGATGCCAATGCGGGTGCTATTGCCGAGTGGAAGTTCGGCGCGGGAAAGGAGTGCGAGAATATGCTCTTCCTTACCTTCGGTACGGGACTCGGCGCGGGTATGATTCTCGGCGGCAGACTATATTCGGGAACAAACGGCAACGCGGGTGAGATAGGGCATATCAGACTTGCGGATGACGGTCCCGTGGGATACGGAAAGGCAGGCTCCTTTGAGGGGTTCTGCTCGGGTGGCGGTATTGCAAAGCTTGCGAAAGCAATTTGCCGCGACGCATTGGAGCGCGGAGATCCTATAAGCTTTGCGAAAAACGAGGGTGAGATCGAAGCGATAAACACAAAGGTGCTTGCTGATCTTGCTCACGGTGGCGATGCAGATGCGAAGCGAATATTTGATATAAGTGCAGAGAAGCTCGGAGCGGGTCTTTCTGTCGTTATAGATATTATAAACCCCGAAAGGATAGTTATCGGCGGAGTTTATTCGAGAGCGGCAGACCTTTTCGCTTCGGGTATGAGGGCGGCACTCGAGAGGGAAGCGTTAGCGCCGAGTCTTTCGGTATGTGAAATAGTACCCGCCGCGCTTGGTGAAGAGATAGGAGATATTGCCGCGCTTTCCGCGGCTATTACGGCTGCTGAAGGATAAGATACAAAATCGTTTTTTGATATAAAAAGAAAACAAAAAATGGCTACAAGCTATGTTAATTTTGGCTGGAAAAGACAAAATATATCTGCTACAATAAAACTGAAGGTGAGAGAATAAATGAATGACAGATGCTATATAGATGAGCTCGCGCAAAGATATCCCGAGCTTGCTTCCTTGAAGGTGAAAATTAAAGAAGCTACCGATATGATAGTTGAGTGCTATAAAAACGGCGGTAAGATTTTGCTCTGTGGCAATGGCGGAAGCGCCGCCGATGCCGAGCACATTTCGGGAGAGCTGCTTAAGGGCTTTGTTTTAAAAAGAACTCCCGAGGGAGAAGAGCTTGAAAGACTTGGTGCCGTGTTAGGTGATGACGCTAAAAAGCTTCAGCGAGGAATCCCCTCGATACCACTCACTTCTTTGACCTCTGTGCTTTCCGCTTTTGCTAACGACGTGGACCCAGTGTTAGTTTACGCGCAGCTTACGTATGCGCTCGGTAAGGCGGGGGACGTGCTTATCTGCCTTTCTACGTCGGGTAATTCGAAAAACGTAGTCGAGGCGGCGCGCACGGCATCGGCACTTGGAATATCTACGGTCGCTCTGACCGGTGAGGCGGAAAGTAAGCTATCGGAGATATGCGACGTTACCATAAACGCACCCGAGCTTGAGACCTTTAAGGTGCAGGAATGCCATCTGCCAATATACCACGCTATTTGCGCCGAAGTAGAGCGCATTCTGTTTAATAAGTAAATAATAATTTACAAAAGGAGCATATATTATGAAAATTTTTATTGATACAGCGAACATTGAAGAGATAAAAGCTGCTGCAGAGCTTGGCGTTATCTGCGGCGTTACGACTAATCCTTCGCTCATCGCTAAGGAAGGCAAAAGGTTTGAGGACGTTATCAAGGAGATAACCTCTATCGTTGACGGACCAATATCCGCTGAGGTTACGGGTACTCTTGCGACCGATATGATAGAGCAGGCGAAGGAGCTTGCGAAGATACACAAGAATATCGTTATAAAGATACCTATGACGGCAGAAGGGCTTAAGGCAACGAAGGCTCTTACCGCTCTCGGTATCAAGACTAACGTTACATTGATTTTTAGCCCCGCGCAGGCTCTCCTTGCGGCAAAAGCGGGCGCCACCTACGTTTCACCGTTTATCGGCAGACTCGACGATATTTCCGATGACGGATGCGACTGCGTGTCAAAAATTGCCGAGATATTCGCTATCCACGGAATTGAAACGGAGATAATCGCCGCGAGCATCAGAGGACCTCAGGATGCGGTGCAATCCGCTCTTGTCGGCGCGCATATCGCTACCATTCCTTATAAGGTAATCTGCCAGATGATAAAGCACCCTCTTACCGATGCGGGTATCGCTAAATTTGAGGATGACTGGAAAAAGGCGTTTAAAAAGTAAGTCCAACCGCTTTGCGTGTTAAGTTTTGCGGCAATGGTGCTATAATAAGACAGTAAAATAAAAAGCTTTGCATGACGGGCAATTTTGTCCCTAGAGTGCAAAGCTTTTTATTTTTAGCCTAGTTTTTTGAGTTTCCCTTTAGCACGTGCCTTGTTTCTATTGGTTTTGTTCTCTTTATAACGCACTAGCGGTTTTGAATTTATAAAAAACACCGGCTCGGTGTAAAAACCGAGCCGGCTTTTTAGCTTTTGATAAAAGCTGTGTTGTGATTTTAAGCTGTGTTAGATAGCTTTTTTGTTTAGCATTATTTTTCAACGGCAGTAATGTAAACCGTGCAATCGTTGACAATTCCTGCAAGCGTCATTGTGCAGTGATAGTTATACTTTTTAGTACCGAACAGGAATCCGGATACTTGTGTTGAATCAACCGTATCGCAGGTTGCGGAAAGCGTTCCGTCGCTTGTGTACATCTTTACGGTCTTGGTATTTGAAGTTGCACTCTTTGCGACATATGCTTTAGTTACATTTACCGCTGCGCCGTAGGCACTGTATGCTATGGTGTAAGAATCATAGTCAACAATGCTTGAGTCTACCGTTACGTTCACACTGGGCACTTTGACTACCTTTATCATACCTGCGGTTGAAGCAGTCCATACTCTCGAATTTGCCGCTGAAGGATAGCTCGTTATAGCTTCATCGTCGAGGAACGGGTAATATCCTGCATCGTAGTAGAAGGTAACTTTTGTGAATTCATATACGTAGATGGTTGAATTGTCACCCTTTGTTGTGGTTATGCCTTCTTTTGAGATAACGTTTCCGCTTTCATCAAGAACGTAACCGTCAACAACTACGTAGAAGCCTTCGCCCGTTGTAATCTCAATTGTCGGAATCTTGAGAACCTGTGCTGTCGCATCGAGCGTTGCAGTCCAGGGTTCGGTGCCTCCTTCAAGAGGATATGACGTATAAGTTTTGTTACTTATATCGAGATAATATCCCGCTAAGTAAGTGTAGGTTACTTCAGTGCCAGCCTCTACGAAGAATTCTGTATACTCACCTGTCGAGGAGTCGTATCCGGGCGTTTCAATGAGAGGAGTTCCGGTCGCGTCGTAAATGAAACCGGGAACTGTTACCTTGCATCCTTCGCCAACTACTATGAATACGTATTCGCTCTGCTCGTATTGCTTGGTATCACCGTTATAAACGTATGCGCCGGGAGTGGATACAGTAAGAGTCTGATCAATCGCATTCTCCGCGTTTTTGTATACTATCGTGGTATTAACCGTAATAGTCTGCTTATCGCCAACGCTGGATAATATTGAAGATCCGCTAATTGAGATTACTTCGTATGCGTGGGATGAAGTCGATCCCGAGATGATGATCTTTGCGGTTTCGGAGAGTACGTTGATCTTCGCACCAAGCTCGGTACAGATAAGCGTTCCCGAAAGGTTGAGTTCTGCCGGAGCTTTATTCGAAGGATACTTGTTGCCGATTGCGCAAGTATCGGTAAACGATTCGTAGAATATAAGCAGATTTGCGTTAAGCGTTACGCCTTCATCTATTGTAAGCTTGCTTCCGGGAAGGAACTTGAAGTTCTGATTCATATAATAACGTGCATCGGTCTGATTGTTTGCGGTATTATTTGAAAGCTGCACGTGGAAGTAATGGCTAATCGGGAACATGGTGTTCTGAGTGTCAATAGAAACGGAGATGCCCGCATCTACCTTTACCTTCATACCGTTAGTTTTTGCTCCGCCGAAGATATGAAGATCGCATATCTGAGTTGATTTTGTAAACTTCGCGGTAAGATAGCTATTTGTTCTGTCTGTAAGTTGAAGAACCGCCGAAGCGTTGTAACCTATCATAACAACACTCTGGTTGCTTGTTTTTCCGCCTGCGATGAGGTTTACTATCGCATTCATTGTTCCGCCGTATTCAATCGTCATTTTAGGTGTAACGTTAAGGAACTGGAACATATTGAAGGGCGCGTAGCGTAAATCGTTTCTGAGCGCGTAGTAAACGGCTGCCATATAGCTTCCGCCTCTGAAGTCACGAAGAGTGAAGGGCTGATCAAGCGATGCGCCGGATTTAATGGTAACGGAGCTTCCGTTGTTTTCATCAAGCTCTTCGATAAATCCGTAGCAGAGAATTCTACTGCCTGACAAGCTGTTGATCTTCGCGCTTGCGCCAAGGAGGAGCTTAGCGTGCTTGCCTGCGGTATGAGATGCGTAATTACTTCCGCCCGAGCCTCCCGAAAGAAGACCGGAGATTTCGATTGTACCCCTGTTGGTAATCGTTTTTCCGTCGGCGAGGATGACCTTGGTCATGCAAAGGTTATCGCCCGCGAGAGATCCTGTCGAAAGTGTTGCAACCGAGCTCTGGTTTTTACCGTTTGCATCGTTTGTCGTACCGAAGGGAAGAAGGAGAGTTACGCCTGCGTTGATGCTGATATCTTCCTTGATGTATATCGGTCCGAGAGCCGCGTCGTGAGGACGTACCCAAACCGTGCCGCTTCCTGCTACGTTAGCTGCGTTGATTGCTGCCTCAATAGTTCCGTAAGGAGTCGTGTTGTTAAGGTATGCAACCGATACAAGAGTCATATTGTACGTTTTGGTTACGGTGGTATAATTAGCGGTGTCATCGGGGGTGAACGTAAGCGTTACGGAGCTTGCCTTTACACCGTCTGCGAAGTTAACCGTACCGTAGGTGTACGTACCTGTGAGAGGCTTCGATGTGTTACCCTCGTTGTATGCCAGATATGCGCCAAGCTCATCGTTATAATACTGATTTCCGCTGAGGTTGAGCATATTCTGATAATTCTTATCCTCAGCAACGAAGTAAGGATCATCGAACGTGGGAGTAGCTCTTTCGATAAGGAATGCTACGGGTGCGGATTCCGAGGTCTTGTAATTCGTGGTTTCGTAAACGACAGCCTTTACGTAGTGAGTTCCCGCGGTAAAGCTATTGAGCTCTTCTTCGGTTTTCTCTGCGAAGGTTCCGTTTGCGGTGTCGGAGTAGAGGAATACTACGTCACAGGGGAAGCTTACAGTAACGGTAGGAGCTTTGAAGTTACCGTATGACCAGCTTGCGGTAAGTCCCGAGAATGTTACCGTTGCCTGAGTTATGCTGTAGGTGTAGCTGATAGGCGCGGTATCGTTTTCAGACTTGTTCCATCTGGTGTTTACGGTATCCTTAAGAGTAACGGTTACCGAGTAAGTTCCTACGTTAGTTCCTCCGTTATCGACTACTGTGTAGTAATCGTTTGCGGTGATACCCGAGGTTATCTTATTACCTGTGTAGGTCGTGCTTGTGAATGCGGGAGAAGGAACGGTGACAGTTCTTCTCGAGATAGTGAACGTACGAGTATCGGTAAGAGTCTCGCAGTTTGTGCTTGTCGTAGTGAATCTCGCTATATAGCTGCCCGCGTTCGTAGGAACGGTGGTCGAGTAAGCGGTGTCATCCGCGCTTGCGAGCTTATACTCAACGAGCACGTCGCCCCATTTAGCTGCGGCAGAGCCTGCGCCGGTCGCGTCACCGTACGTCCAAGAGGGCATTGCGGGAGCTGTGGTCCAAGCGTTCTCACCCTTAGTTATAACGTAGCTTACGGTTACTGTAGCGTTTGTATTGTCTACGGTTGTCCAAGCGTAGTTATTGGTGTTCTTAAGAGTAAGAGTTACGGTGTAAGTACCAACGTTGATACCGCCGTTATCGGTAACGGTGTATTCATCGGTATCTGTGAGTCCCGAGTAGTGAGTAGTGTTATCGTAAACACTGGTGGGATTCTTTACTGCGGGAACGGTAACGGTCTTCTTTGCAACGTTAACCGTTATTTCAACCTCTGTGGAGTTGTAGTTAGAGTCGCTCGCAGTGAATACCGCTGTAAACTTCTTGGAGCCTGCGTCACCAACCGTGGTGTTTGCGTTAGCATCCTTGATGCTCCATGTACCGAGAGTGCTTGCGGGAAGAGTGATCTTCTCAAGAAGCTTATCTCCGTAGGTTGCGTTCTGAGTTGTAAGAACGTCAGAGGTGTCGATGTTCGCCTTATCGATAACAACCGTAACGGTAACGCTGTCACCGAGATAGTTGTCGGATTCGGGAAGAGTGATAAGAACAGTGTAAGTACCTGCGTTCTTGATTGCGGAAACGTTGCCGCCGTTCAACGTGTAGCTGTAAATAAGAGCAACATCGTTCGAGGACGTGATGTTCTTATCCGTAAATACGAATTCTGTACCGTCGTAAGTCTTGGAGTAAGAGCTTTCGTATCCGCCAATGGTTGTGGATGCCTTTGCGACAGTGAACTCTACGGGAGCGCTTTCGGACTTATTGAGGTTGCCGTTTCCGTCCGTAACAGCCTTAACGTAGTAAGTACCTGCGTTTGTAGGAACGGTTGCTGTATAAGTGCCGTTTGTCTTGCTTGCGTAGAGATAGTAAACGTCACACGCGAAGCTTGTGCTTACCGTAGGAACGGATGCTGTGCCATCGTATGTCCAGCCTTCGATTGCAAGGTCGGAGAAGGTAACGTCTGCTTTAACTATGGAGTAGTTGAATTCCTTGGTAAGATTTTCATCTCCGTCGGACCATACGTAGTTTGCGTTATTAAGAGTAACCTCTGCAACGTAATTACCTACGTTAGTTCCGCCTGCGTCAACTACAGTGTAATCCGCGCCTTGGGCAATATCGAGGCTGATGACGGATCCTGTGTAAGTGAACTGGTTGTTACCTACTGTGGGAACAGTGACGGTCTTCTTTGTAATAGTGAAGTTTCTTGTGAGTGTAAGAATGGAGTAGTTTTCGTCGGTAGTAGTGAATTTAGCTACGTAATTACCGGGAAGTGTGGGTATCTCGGTTGAGTAAGCGGAGTCGGGTGCAGACTCGAGCTTATACTGTACGAGAACTTCACCGTATGCAGCTTCACCGGCTACTGTTCCCGAGCTCTCGTATTCCCAGCTGGGAGTAATCGAGGGAACTGTTGTCCAGGAGTTGATTGCCGCCGCTATCTGATAGCTTATAGTTACGGATGCGTTTGATGTGCTTTCCCACTTGTAATTGTCGGTATCAATAAGGGCAATAGTAACAGTGTACGTTCCCTTATCGGTTCCGCCAATATCCGAAGTAACCGTATACTTATCGGTATCGGTAAGACCGGAATTGTGAGATGTGCCGTCGTAAATCTTATCGGTTACGATAGGAAGCTCTACGGTTGCTTTATCAACGTTAACCGTGATCTCAATCTCTGCTGTATTGTAGTTCTCGGTGTTGGGAGTGAAGGTAGCCGTGAACTTGTTTGCGCCTGCGTTACCAACCGTGGTATCTGTGTTCGCACCGTTGATGCTCCATGTACCGAGAGCGTTTACGGGAAGAGTGATCTTCTCGAGAAGCTTATCTCCGTAAGTTGCATTCTGGTTCACGTTAACGTCTGCCGTGCTGATGTCAGCCTTAGCAACCGTAACGGTTACAGTCACGCTTGCTTCGTTGTAGTTTGCGGTTTCGGGAAGAGTGATCTTAACTCTGTAAGTACCTGCATCGACGATTTTTTCTACGGATACGCCGCCCTTAGTGTAAGTGTAAGTAAGAGCTACGCCGTTCGATGCGGTAACACCTGTGATCTTGTACTCGTTGCCCGAGTAAACGGTGTTATAAGTGTCATTATAGCCGTTTATCGTAGCGTTTGCCTTTTCGATTACGAACTTAACTGCCGCGCTCTCCGCGCCAATGAGGTTTTCGTTACCCGCCGCAACTGCCTTAACGTAGTAAGTACCTGCGTTCGTGGGAACGGTAGAAGTGAACTCACCGCTTTCGGTGCTTGAGTATACGTAACTCAAGGTGCATACGAAGTTAGTGCTTGCTGTGGGAGCTGCGGTGCCGCCGTAAACAAAATCAGCAAGAGTAAGACCGCTGATAACGATCTGCGCCTTATTAATAGTATAAGGAAGCTGTTTTGTAGCGGAGGTATCTCCGTCTGCCCATGTATAGTTCTTTGTATCGGCAAGAGTGATAGATGCGGAATAGCTTCCCGCGTCTGTGTGCTTGGGATCGTTTACACTGTAGAGGTCGGATGCCGCGATACCCGCGTTGATACCGCTACCCGTGTAAGTATAAGTATCTGTGTATGTGGGAACGTCAACACCGCGCTTCGTGATAGTGAAGCTGATATCCTCTGAGATAGTGGTAGCGTTTGCGTAGGTTGCCGTGAAACTTGCAACGTATGCGCCCGCGTTCGTGGGAAGTGTGCTTGTAAACTCGTCAGAGCCTGCCTCTGCGTAGAGAACGGTAACAGTTCCATACTTAGCTACGGCATAACCCGTGTAAGCTTTGTAAGCTTCGCTTTCCTTGTCAATGCCGTCGGTCTCTCCGTATACCCACTCGGATTTGATGGTAGGAGCGGTAGTCCAGGAGTTAGCTGCGGAAACGATCTTGAAGGTTACGGTTTTATCTGCGCTCGTTCCGTCTATCCATACGTAGTTATCGGAAACAAGAGCGAGAATAACGTTATAAGTACCGACGTTGATACCGCCGTTATCGGTAACGGTGTATCCTTCACCTGCCGCGATGCCCGAATAAAGCTTCGAGCCCGTGTATTCCTGCTCGCGCATAGCGTCTGCAACGGTGGGAGGAGTTATCTGTTTCTTAGAAACGTTAACCGTGATCTCAACCTCTGCTGTATTGTAGTTCTCTGTGTTGGGAGTGAAGGTAGCCGTGAACTTGTTTGCGCCTGCGTTACCAACTGTGGTATCTGCGTTTGCA
Organism: Clostridia bacterium; assembly: GCA_017411605.1. GTDB lineage: Bacteria > Bacillota > Clostridia > Oscillospirales > CAG-272 > UBA1740. The sequence continues at coordinate 12,999 of JAFQPR010000060.1, forward strand.
TCCTTGATGCTCCATGTACCGAGAGCGCTTACGGGAAGAGTGATCTTCTCAAGAAGCTTATCTCCGTAGGTTGCATTCTGGCTGACGCTAACCGATGAAGTGTCTATATCTGCCTTATTTATGATTACGGTAGTGGTCGCGGTAGCACTCAGGTGATTGGTGCTCTCGGGAAGAGTTACGGTAACCGAATAAGTGCCTGCATCCTTGAGTGTAAATACAGTCGCGCCGTTCTTTGTAAATGCAAATTTGAGGCTGGACTCACTGTGAGATGCGGTGATCTCATCAAGCTTGAATGCGCTTCCTGAGTAGGTGAAATTATAACTACTGTTTACATTATTGATAGAAGCGCTTGCTTTTCCTACAACAACGGTGAAGTTTCCTTGTACTGTGTTATAGTTCTGAATATCGGAAGGCGTGTATTTTGCTGCGAAGGTATGCGTTCCTGCCGTAGTAATTCTTTCATCGGGATTTACCCACGCGTAACCCGAATCAAGCGCCAGGTCTGAAAGACGGAGCGTGCTTGACCAGGTAGTATTGAATTCGGCCGTGAAGTCTGTTTTTGGATTGATCTTATTGATGATAAGAGTAGGCTGAAGAATACCTGTGTAATTGTCATCGGCAATCTCAAGAGTTAAGGTATAAGTGCCGGCATTCGTGTAAGCCTTGTTACCTGTTACTGTAAGGTGGTTGTAATCCTTACCGTCAGCATCCTCAAGTGCATAAGTAAGAAGACGATCTTCTCCGTTATAATCGTACGTGGTTTCGCTCGTTATTGTGATTATGATCGGCTTTTTCTCGACGGAGATCTCAACTTCCTTTTCGATAGCATCGTAACGTGTATCGGTAGGATAGAATACTGCTACGTGTACGTTAGTTCCCGCGTTACCTACGGTGTCACCGGGATTTTTCCATACCCATTCGCCGTTCGGATGGCTTTCGAATGAGATGGAACTCAAAAGATCCTCGTAATACAAGGTGCCTGCGGTGATGAGTTTAGGGTCTCCAACGTCAAGCGTTGTGGATTTGACTGTAAGTTTTCCGTCAATCACGGTAGCTTCAACGTTCGGGTTTGCAACGGTTGCGGTAAGAGTATATTCACCCGCGGCATCAACTACGTCCTCGGGATCTGTGGTAGTTATACCGAGTAGCGCGATATCGTCAAAGCCTTCAACCGTGTATTCGACCTTCGGGAATTCATCGTTTATGAACATCTCATAGCTTTTTACATTAACTTTTACCTTTGCCTTATCGATAACGTAAACGCCTTGAAGTACTCCCTCGTAATTGGGATCGTCTACCTCGAAGTAGTATTCATATTCTCCGGCATTGGTGGCAGTTTCGTCACCGATGAAAACAACGGATACGGGAGCGCTGGGGGTAAACGTAGGTATTTGGCTCTTTCCGTTGTACGTGAAGGTTGTTACAAGGTTCGAGAAAGTGACCTTCTTTTTGGCAACGTTTACGGTTACCTTGTCCGTTTTGATCTCATTGCCCGATTTGTTATCTACGAATTTTACGTCAAACTCGTGCACTCCAAGCTCGCCTACGGTCCCCTCTGCGTTAACGAAGACCCATTTACCGAACTCGTTCGATGGAAGAACGATGTTTGCAAGCTTATCGGAATACTCCGCGTTGATCTCTTCAAGTGCGGGAACGGAATCGGCGTAAATCGCCTCGAATACCATATTACCCGTTGCGACCTCGGGGATCGCGGGAGACCAACCCGAGAAGGTTTTACCCTCCTTTTCGGGTGCTTTTACTGTGATGAGCTCAAGAGGGGAGAGAACGTATTTTGTTTCGTATATCTCTCCGTCAACCTTAAATTCGGCTTTGTATTTTACCGTAATTTTCAGGGAGAACTCGTTTTCTTCATAAACGATAACAAGCTCCTGGTTGCCGACCTTGTTTGTATCGACGGGAGTTTTTATCATTGAGGCTTCAACGGGGATTACCGATTCATTCTTTCCCGTTGTTTTGATAATCGTCAGCTTATCATAGCTGATCTTTTCTCCGAAAGCGACGGTCTTATTAAATCCGTCGGTCTCAAGAGAGTAGGTAGACTCGACGTCATCCTTAAGTCTACATGATGATAGACCGAGAATACCCGTTATCAGCAATGTGATTGCCAATAAGTAGATGATGATTTTTTTCATAATTTCCTCCATTTGATATATTAACCTGGTATCAATAGGAATAAATGCTGAAATGATAAGGGGTTAAAAATTTATATTAATGCATAGCTGCAGTTATTTTTTATAGATACATTCGTAGGCTTCGCCTGTCTTAAGCTTTTCTTCCTGAACTTTAGGTGAGAAGATTGAAGTATTATCATACAAGAAGAAATAGAAGGGTTGTTTTCCTGCTACCCAAATAAGCTCGGATCTGCCTATATCATCAAAGGACATATTGTAACTATTTAAAACGGTACCGTTCTTTGCTTCAAATACGCAGTAGTTCTTACCGCCGCCAAAAAAGGTTATTCCTGCGTGGACCATCCTCTTACGATCGTATTCGGTGACAATATTTGAATAATCACTTTGTTTTGATAGCGCATCTATCATAGCTTTTAAGTCAAAGGTCATATTGTTGAAAACTGCGTAATTACCGGTAGCCTCAATGAGTGTACTGCTGTCAACGTCATAGAGAGGCTTCCAGTTGTAAAGCTCAACGTCGCCGTCAAAGCTTACCTTTGCTCCATAGCTTGTTCTCGCCAGGTTTTCCCAGCCGTTAAGAAGACCTTCAAGTTGACGGAATTGTTCTACCACTCGGTTTCCGTCGGTAAGAGCTGCACCTGCAAAGTGAGAATCCATACCTATTGCAAACAGACCGGCATCCTTAAATACGGAGTTTTTAACCGTAACGTAAGTATTGATATACTTTTCGTCGTAAGCTTTCTTTTGGTCTGCGGTGAGTTTGTTGTAATATTTCTTTATATCGTAATCGGCGTCATTATCTCCGTCGAGGTTTGGCGAAGGCGTTTCCTTCGTACCTTCCTTGAAGCGGTTTGAGCCGACTCGCATAATAAACTCTCTTGCTCCCGAGAGAACAGAGTTGCTTATTGAAACGTGAATCTCTTTTTCACTATCCCAAATATCGCCAAAGACTCTGAGCACCGTTCTGCCGTTCGTGAGTCTTGAATACTCGATATTAACGTCATCTCCGAGTACCTCGGCAACCGTTCCGATATAATTCAAGTGAGTAAGGTCATGCTTGCCGTCTTCGGTTTCTTCAAGGTCGCAGCCTCTGAGCTCAACGTTATTTACGGTAACGCCCTCATAAAGGGCAAAGCAGATGTTATCCTGCGCCTTAGAGCTCAGCGTGCTTATTGCTCCGTTATTGAGATTTGTATGAGTTGACATAACGAAGTTCAGAGGGCCCTCGAAGAAGTTCGGCGCGGCAACGTCGTTACCCGCTCCGTCTTGCGTCAATTTGTAGGTAACGTTATGAGCGTTGATAACGTGTCCGTTTCCATAGATGTCATTTTTAAAGGAGATGAGCACCTTGACTCGGGCTTCGTCTTCTTTACCCAGGTTTTTATAGTAAGTGTCATCGTAAGTAGTGTGTATCTCGGAATACTTGATCTCACCGTCGATATAACCGAAATCGTCCTTGATGTTACTGTGAAGAACGACTATCTGACAGCTCTCGGTTGCGTAGTAAAGATCGCGGTAGGAGTAAACGTTAATTCCTGAGCCTACGCAGCGGATCTTGACCTTATCGGTTATCATAGATGCATCGGTTTTTCCGTCACCGTCGGCATCATATGCGAACTCGGCGTAAAATTCAACGATACCCGTGTATTCATCGTCGAGAACGTGAATCTTGCCGTCCTTATCAATAGTCACCGCCTCGGGCGCGCTCGAACGCCAGATAACGTTTTCCGCAAAGCCGATGCCTGCAGTAGACGTAAGGTCGGTTTTGTTCTTTGGAACTGAATACTCAAGCTTGAATGCTTTGTCTGTTCCGTAGGTGTCAACGAGAGACTGTGCTCCGTTTTCGTAAGAGTATTGATATTTTCCTATTGTGAGGATTTTCTCAATACCGTACTCGACGTCAGAACCTTTGGTAACGAACATTGCGGGCTTGATGAATACTGTGCATTCAATTGTAAGCCCCTGCTCAATTTTGCCCGAGGTCTTGATCTTCAGAATTAACTTTGTAATTCCGGCTTTCTTTGCGGTAACGGCAAGCCTTCCGCTCGAAAGCATTTTCGCGGTGACGTTATCGTTATCGGTCGTAACCTCGTAAGTGAAACCGACGTCATTCGGGATGACGGTGAATATGGGAGAGAAATTCTGTCCGACATTTGCCTCAAAAACGTCCTTTTCAAACCAAGCCTTGAGCTCTTCGATTTTTGATATTTCGCAGGTTTTAGTTATAACCGCTCCATTGTTGGTAAGAGTGATTTCTGCAAGTATATCGCCAACAAAGTCCCCTGCTATAGTATAATTAAGGATAAAACCGTTGACATTCTTAACTAATTCTGCTGTTATAACGTCGTCGGATAGGAGATTTTTGTCTTTATCAAAGAATTTGTAAGAAATGTTATTTTCATCAATAGCATCATCGGAAGCTACCGAGATTGGGATAGAGCCCCTCGAGCCAAGAGTTTGAATATTGCTCGTGCCGAGGTCCATAGCATCACGGTTTTTAACGGTGATTTCTATAGTATCCTTGATGCTTTCGTTAAAGTCGGACGTAACGGTAATTATCGCCGTGCCGCGGCTGAGAGCGGTAATAACTCCGCCTTTATCAACCGAAGCAATTTTTTCATTGCTTGATGAATAATTTAAAATTGTGTTCGAGGGATTGCTCGGCGTAAATTCGGTTTTTATAGTTGCTTTTTCTCCAACGGTAAGAAATGTTTTTGAAATGCCGCACTCAATAGCCTCGAGAGCGGGATTAACCGCTTCGCCCGTAGTGTCGTTCGGTTCGTCTTTTTGAGTGCCATCGTTGTTATCGCCTTGCGTATTATCGGGACCGTCTTGCGTTCCGCCGAGTCCCTCGGGTAGCATATCGCAAGATGAAAGTAATGCTAATGATAATGCAATAATTAATAATAATGAAAGGTAAAGTGCTTTTTTCAAATCAGTCTCCTTTCGTGATATACGGCTTGGCGAATCGGCAAAGCTCAAAGCAGGTGCAGAGCTTCACCGATTTCACCAAGCTCCATTAAATAGATTAAAATAATGAATCGTAATGTCGCTTAACGGAAACTATAGGAAATTATTATTTATAGATGCATTCGTAGGCTTCACCCGTCTTAAGCTTTTCTTCCTGAACCTTAGGCGAGAAGCTGGAGGTTTTGTCATATAAGAAGAAGTAGAAGGGCTGCTCTCCTGCTGCCCAGGTAAGCTCGGATCTGCCTATATCGTCAAATGACATATTGTAATTATTTAAAACGGTGCCGTTCTTTGCTTCAAATACGCAGTAGTTCTTACCGCCTCCAAAGAATGCTATTCCCGCGTGGACCATGTTCTTATTATTATATCTCGTAACAATATTGGAATAATCGCTTTGCTTTGATAGCTCTGTTATCATGCCTTTTACGTCGAACGCCATATTGTTGAAGATGGAGAAGTTTCCGGTGATTTCGATAAGAGTGCTGCTATCAACGTCATCAACCGGCTTCCAGTTATAAAGCTCAACGTCACCGTCAAAGCTTACCTTTGCTCCATAGCTTGTTCTCGCCAGGTCTTCCCAACCGTTAAGAAGACCTTCAAGTTGCTTAAATTGGTTAACAACGGCTTCACTGTCTTCAAGCGCTTTTCCTGCAAAGTGCGAGTCCATACCTATTGCAAACAGACCGGTATCCTTGAATACGGAGTTTTTGACCGTGACGAAAGTATTGATGTACTTCTCGTCGTAAGCTTCCTTTTGGTTTGCTGTGAGTTTATTGTAAGTTTTCTTTGTATCGTAATCGGTGCCTTTGTCGCTGTCAAGATTTGGTGAAGGTGTATCCTTCGTACCTTCCTTGAAGCGGTTTGAGCCGACGCGCATAATAAACTCTCTTGCTCCCGAGAGAACAGAGTTGCTTATTGAAACGTGAATCTCTTTTTCACTGTCCGAAATATCGCCAAAGGCTCTGAGCACCGTTCTGCCGTTCGTGAGTCTTGAATACTCGATATTAACGTCATCTCCGAGCACCTCGGCAACCGTTCCGATATAATTCAAGTGGGTGAGGTCGTACTTGCCGTCTTCGGTTGCTTCAAGGTCGCAGCCTCTGAGCTCAACGTTATTTACGGTAACGCCCTCATAAAGGGCAAAGCAGATATTGTCTTGCGCCTTAACGCTTATGGTGCTTATTGCTCCGTTGTCGGGATTTGTGTGAGTCGCCATAATGAAGTTTAGCGGACCTTCGAAGAAGTTCGGCGCAGCAACGTCGTTACCCGCTCCGTCTTGCGTCAATTTATAGGTAACGTTATGAGCGTTGATAACGTGTCCGTTTCCGTAGATGTCTTCTTTAAACGAGATGAGCACTTTGACCTTGGCTTCGTCTTCTTTATCCAGGTTTTTATAGTAAGTGTCATTATAAGTTGTATGAATTTCGGAATATTTGATCTCACCGTCGATATAACCGAAATCGTCCTTGATGTTACTGTGAAGAACTACGATCTGACAGCTTTCGGTTGCGTAGTAAAGATCGCGGTAGGAGTAAACGTTAACGCCTGAGCCTACGCAACGGATCTTAACCTTGTCGGTTATCATAGATGCATCGGTTTTTCCGTCACCGTCGGCATCATATGCGAACTCGGCGTAAAATTCAACGATACCCGTGTAATCATCGTCGAGAACGTGAATCTTTCCGTCCTTATCAATAGTCACCGCCTCGGGCGCGCTCGAACGCCAAATAACGTTCTCTGCAAAGCCGATACCTGCGGTAGACGTAAGGTCGGTTTTGTTCTTTGGAACGGAATACTCAAGCTTGAATGCTTTGTCTGTTCCGTAGGTGTCAACGAGAGACTGCGCTCCGTTTTCGTAAGAGTATTGATATTTTCCTATTGTGAGGATTTTCTCAATACCGTATTCAACGTCCGAACCTTTGGTAACGAACATTGCGGGCTTGATGAATACTGTGCATTCAATTACTAGCTCCTGCTCGATTATGTCTGAGGTTTTGATCTTCAGAGTTAACTTTGTAATTCCGGCTTTCTTTGCGGTAACCGCAAGCTTTCCGCTTGAAAGCATTTTCGCGGTGACGTTATCGTTGTCGGTTGTAACCACACAGGTGAAGTCGATATCTTCGGGGGTTACGGTGAAGGTGGGGGATACCGTCTGTCCGACATTCATTTCAAAAATTGAATTATCGAACGTTGCTTTGATTTCTTCAACCTTTGATATCTTGCATTCTTTTATTATTACGGTTTCACCGTGAGTAAAGGTTATTTCTGCAAGAAGATCTCCGACAAATTCTTCGGATAGCGTATAATTAAGTGAGAAACCGGAGTCGGTTTTTACGAGAGTAGCCTTTACCGTGCTTTCGGAAACGGGATTTCCGTCTTTATCGAAGAATTTATATGCAATATTTTTGGAATCAATAGCATCGTCGGAAGCTATTGAGATTGGAATGGAGCCGATTGTCTTAAGAGTTTCTATATTATTTATGCCAAGGTCCATAGCATCGCGGTTTTTGACGGTAACTTCTATGGTATCCCTAATGCTTTCGTTGAATTCTGATATAACGGTAATTGTTGCTACACCGCGTCCGCGTGCAGTAATAATGCCGTTTTTATCAACTGTCGCGACTGAGTTGTTGCTCGAAGAATAATTTACGATGGTATTTGAGGGGTTTTCAGGTGTGAATTCGGTCGTTATAGTTGCTTTGTCGCCAACGATAAGTGTGGTTTCGGGAATTCTGCAGTCTATTGACTCAAGCTTTGTTGAGATAACGTGCAGGTTCATACTGGAACGGAAACCGCCGTCGATAGTAGTAAGTGTTACCTTTGCGAGTCCCGCGGTCTTGGGAATGACTTTAACTTTGCCTTCTTCGGGAACAAAATCGAATGATGCGAGCTTGTTTTCTCCGATAGGCTCGGTTGTGACTGTAACGTCCTTATTGTGCGCGTTTGTGGGATAAACGGCATATACGAGTGAATATGTTTCTCCGAGGTCCATATCGATGGGATAGGGCTCATCTTCAAATCCCGGCTCTTTAAATATTTCGATTTCTTTTACCGGAACTTCAACGAGGTTACTTACGGTCTTCGTTACCATAAAGAGCACCACCATCAGAATTATCGGTATGATAAGAATCAGTAAAATCAGTTTTTTTGCCATACAGCAATCTCCTTATTGATATGTTTTGGCATTTGCTGCGCGCAAAGCGGTGTTGCGTGCGCAAAATAATTATCTGACAAGCTTTTTGAAGGATTTTTCGATCCTTACGGAATAATAGAGTAAGCTTATAAGGAAGTAGAACGCTGCTATCGCTAAAGGTACGAGATAGGTGTAGGACTCCTTAACGTCTATGCTGAAGAGGAATGAAGGAGTAGTTTTGCCGGCGAATACGGCAACGAAAAGAGAAAGAACACCTATTATCAAAGCGAAGAAGAGTCCGAGTGTTATTGTCTTTGCGATCGTTCTGTTGCTGACCTTTGCTATTTCGGAGGGTGATGCTGTCAAAAGCGCGTGATTGAGGTCCATTCTCGTTGCAATAAGGATCTGCGAAAGTGAGAAGGTCAAGCCTATGGCAGCAACGATCAGTGAATTTTTGAGGCTGAAGCCTGAGGTCAAGTACAAAACAACTACACTCGCGATAACCGAAAGAGAGCTGATGATGCAGCAGAACCACACCTTGGCAAAGAGTATCTTGGATGCTTTAACGGGGAACATCTTCGCCTTAAGAGCTGTAAGTCCGTCTCTTGTTATGTTTGTTGTGCAGAAGGTATTTGTCAGAATTGCAAATACAAGAATAACAGTCAGCGCAAGCGAGAATTCGAATCTTAATCCAAGCGCATTCGAAATGAGAGTATCAAACAGAGTGTAACAGCAATAAACCATAAAAGGCATTGAAAGCGCTATCGAGAAGTAAGAGAACATATGTTTCGGCTCGCGGAAAACGGAAATAAATTCCTTTCTCATAAGTCCGCCGAGAACCGTGCGGCGTCTGATCATTTTCTTTCTTCCGCGTTTTACGTGAGCTGCGTTTCTGTAAAGAGTGAGCTTATAAAGCGCATTCGTTGAAACGAAAATGACTACGAGCGAAACTATCGCCGTAATACCGGCAATTAATATTGATTTCAGCATGTCCTGACCAAGAGCTATGGATGCAAGCGAGTTTGCGGGATAGCTGAACTTATTAAGCGTCTGCAAAAATTTAACCAGCTCCGTGCTTAAGAGGAACTTGATGGAGCTCGTTTCAAAGAGTCCCTGAAGCGCTGCGAGGAAACGGGAGTAGAGAAGGAAAGCTCCTATTACCAATGATGAAACCGTAATAAACGCAATGAAGTATTTCGTGCTGAGGAAGTTTATTACATAGATATAGGGGACTATAAGCAGCGTTGCAATGAGGAAGGATGCAAGCGGCAAAAGAATGAAAACGAGCGCTGTGTGGAGCCAGAACATAAATCCCGGCTTCAAAATTACGAAGAATATGATATTTATCGGAATGATAAGGAAGAACGCAGTAACGTAATTCCATAAGAGAAGCGCTGCGAATTTACTGAGGAAAAGGGTAGACTGCTTGATAGGAAGGCGGAGGAAAAGCGCTCTGTCCGTCTTTCGTACAAGGTTTGTTCTCAGTTTTTCAAGGCACATAAATCCAAGTGCCACAACGATTACCGTATATAATGCGTTCAGAAGCTCGTGAGCCCTTGCGGTTGGGTCGATCACCTTATTTACCTTAATGGTAACGTAGCTTTCTGCGACAGCATATATCATAAGCGCAAATGCGCCGATTACAACGAGTGTAACGATGGCGGAGAGCAGTCCTCCGATTATGTCAAGCTTTTTATTCTTGGCAGAAGGGAAGAGCGCGCGGCGCTCGTGTTTGAAAAGCAGAAGAAAGTTTTTCATGCTTTTGCCACTCTCTGAGTCATCGAAAGGAAGTAGCTCTCGAGATCTCCGCCAATGCTCTTGAATACCGCCATATCAAGCTCCTGTAATATCTGACCTTGGTCGATTATATAAACTCTGTCGCACATCTTTTCAACAACGTCAAGGTTGTGTGATGAGAAGATAACGAGGTTGCCGCGAGAGGAATGCTCTCTGAAAAAGTTCTTGACCTGGTTTGAGGTGTGAGGGTCAAGACCTACCATAGGCTCGTCGAGGATAAATACCTTGGGGTCGTGAATGAGGGCTCCCATAAAGGATACCTTCTGCTTCATACCGTGAGAGTATGATGAGATCGGCTTATAGATAGAATCGCCGAGAGCGAGCATACTTTGGAATTTTTTGATTCTCTCCTTGCGGTCGCGGCGGCGTACCTTGTATACGTCTGCCATGAAGTTAATGAATTCGAATCCTGTCATCTTTTCGAAGAGTGTATACTCGTCGCTGACGTAACCGAAATTCTTCTTTGCGTTGATAGGATCCGTTGCGAGATCGTGACCTGCGATAGTAATGCTACCTTCTTCATAAGGGTGCATTCCCGTTACGCATTTAATGGTCGTGGATTTACCTGCGCCGTTGTGACCGAGAATTCCGATGATCTCTCCCGGTGCGCCTACAATGTTGATATCTTCGATGGCGTAGTTTGCTTTCTTGCTGTATTTCTTGTACAAGTGTTTGATTTCGAGAAGCATATGTACCTCCAGCGGCTTCTGCCGTTTTTTAATAAACAGATTTGATTTTTTTGTTTGCGGTATCTTAGCGATACTTTTTATGAAAAAGCCTTTTCATATAATAAAAGAATATTTTATGTTATTTAATATTATACCACGCGTGCGTGTGTATGTCAAGAAAAAATATTTTCCAAATGGTCAAAAATGGTCGAAAAACGCGTATTTTTGGCATATTTTTAATGAAAAACTGCATATTTTTTGCGAACTTTGATATATTAACGAAAACGGAGTTTGTTGCTATATGTAAACTTAAGTAAGAATATTTAATAGTTAAACAATTTAATCGATCGGTTGACGTTAAAAGAAAAAAGAAGATTTTTAGCCAAATAAAAAAAATTTCATTTTTTTGTAATTGTCACCGTTTTGTAGCGTTTTTTTGAGAAATATAGTACGAATGCGTGATAATTTATGTTCTGCACTTTTCTTAAAATGCAAAAAACGTTCAAACTCGCTTTGATGAGGAGATTTTTTTGGAGAGGATTTGCGTCCTAAACAAGCTTTAAAGGTGTATTTCATGAATAAAACGGGTAAAATGTAAACAAAAGAGTGCAAAAACGAACAAAAAAAGACCGCATCGGCTGAACCGATGCGGTTGGAATAATATTGTTGATTCGTTAAATAAGACACAAAATTTTGAAGTGTCCGTAGAATTTTTTCGCTGAATGTTTAATTATCTTCGGAGATATTTTTGTCTGATTTTTTGCTTATATTCAGCATGGTGAAATACACGAAAACAGCAACAAAGGAGAAGATCATTCCGGTGAGAATTCCACACTTCATTCCTATCTGTTCGGCAGACATTCCGAACTTTTCGCCGAGCGATGCGGCGAAGGTGCTGCTTGCTACGGCATCGGTAATTATACCCGTAAGCTGAGGTGAAACCGATGCTCCGAAGTCGCCTCCCGCTGCCATCATAGCATAGATAAAAACTCCGCCGTAGGGGAAGTATTTTGCAACGACGATAAGACTTCCGGGCCAGAGCATGGATACGCAAAGTCCTGTAGCTGCGCAAGCAATAAGGCCGATGACGGGAACGTTCGAGAAAGCTGCAACAGCATAGCAAGCGGTAGAGCCTATCGCGCCGAGAAGGAGAACCTTCTCGATGTTTTTGCCGCGTTTTGCGTAAAGCGTTCTGCCTAAACCGAGCATTAGTCCAAAGAGCGCCGCGCCGAAGATATCACCCCAGACCTTTTCAATGCCGAGCGCTTTTTCTATGTATCCCGAGCACCATTGCGCCATAGTGCATTCTGCAGCGCCGCCGAGGAATATTGCGAAAACACAAAGCCAGAATCTTCCCTCACGGATAACGGGAGGAGTAGCAGGACCTTCTGCGTCTTCATTAAGAGCGGGAACGTCGGTTGAGAGGAAGAGAATGAATGAAACTATCGGGATAGCGGTGAAGATGAGCGGAAGCGCTTGCCATGCCGTACCTTTGAAGATAAGGAGAAATACGGTTGAGAAGGTGATTATTGCAACAACGCCCCAGGCGTATATAGAATGCAGCTTGCTCATCTCGTGATCGGGATTTTCGCTCGGTATTGATGCGATAATTGGGCTGACGAGTACCTCTGCGAGTCCCGACCCCGCCGAGAATATTACCGTTCCTATAACAAGACCGGCGAATACCGTGTTCGGAAAAATAATAGGAGATGCCGAGTATATTAAAAAACCGACTATAGTAAACATTGGCATAGCTTTGATAAGCTTCGGTATGTTGATCTTCTTTGAGAATGCGGAGAAGAGTGAGTCTACAAGAAGCTGCGTTGAGAAGTTTATGAGTACCAGAAGTCCAAGTAGTGAATAGGATATTCCGTAAAGTGAGCGGAAGGTTATAAACAGAATCGGCGGAAGATTTCCGACAATGGACATAGATATATTGCTCGTGTAACAAGCGTACTTCAGCATTTTTTGCCTTTTAGTTAATTGCATTTTAGTTTCTCCATGCTTGCGTTATTGGGCGATTTATACGTTGCGCGAAATACTCCAAGGTGGGCTGAGTAAACAAAAAACTAAGCTTCAGCGCCACAAATGCTCGGGGATATCTCCCGGCTCGCGGCAGGGATTTTCATCTGCTCGCGAGTATATTTTAAGGATAATATCTCTGCATTTTGCGGCATCGACGAGCATCACGTCGGCATCGCATAGTTTGCCGTAAGTAAGCGCGCCGAGCTCACGGAGCGGGCGCTCAAAGTTACCGAAGTTCTCACTGCCTGTATTGTAGTGAGGGCGGAACCCGTGCGTAGTTTCGTTGCCGTTCTGATCAATTACGGTTACGCTGAAAGGGGTAGGGGAAAGTCTGTCGTCAAGCTGTGCTATCTCATCCACCGCGTGGATATAAGTATTTCGGTTAAGACCGACGCCGATTAGCAGTATCTTCGCCCGTCTTTCTCCAAGCCGCCACCACGCGCCGCCTACGGGGGCGGGTGTTTCGGAAAGCTCCTCGCCTGCGATGAAATTTTCTTTTTCTACACCGTGTACCCACATGGAATGTGTGGGGTGAAGAGAACGTACACCGTCAGCTCTAAATGCGGCTATTCGAGGCAATAAACCTATACAAGGTAAAGTTTTATTTACAATGTAGATAGGATTTTCCGAATTTACGTTATTCCATGTGTGCGTTGGAATGATAAAAAGCCCGTCGCATAGGTGCTCGCAAAACGCATCTATGAACGCATCGGGGCCGCCTTCGATTTCACCAACGGACTTGTACGACGTATGTATTAAAACCGTATCGTCGGATTTTATTCCGAGTGATGAAAGGTATCTTTTTACATCTGATTTGTTGTATTTCATATGTGATTCCTCTGTTGGTGTCAAAAATGCTTAAAAATAGCTTACCGTGCTAAGTTTTGTACCGAGCTTTTAATAAAAACGTTGTTAAACTACGGGCATAGGCAAAGCAAACTACCTTACGGCTTTGCCGCTTTAGGCTTGCGTTTTATAGTGGGTCGTGTCAAATCGTAGCTGATACTGAGTAGCCAAGAGATTGTATCATTGTCACACTCGGAGAGAGCAACGGTTAACCAATGCGTTTTATTCATGTGATACGCATGATAGATACCCGGCTCAATTTCTGCAATCGACTCGATAACTTCGGGCGCGCATTTGAGATTTATGACGTCGATGCGAGCATCGATGTCGCGTCCGAGCTTGCTCTCGGAGATATTCATAGCGAGCGCAAACCATTTGCCGCTTTCGTGACGAAAAACACCCGTTGTGAAATCATCCTCGAAAGGGTAGTCTGCTTTTACATTATATTGATCGAAAACGAGTGCTTCGAATTCTTCTCTCGTCATATATTTGCTCTCCCGAGGTTTGATTATTTTTTAAAATACTCGGCTGCCCAAAATCATTCTGCGGATTAAACAGTGTCAGCTATATACGCTACCGACAACGCAATTAAAAACAAAGAGATTGTATCACACTTGAGGGAAAAAATCAACCTTTTTATAAAGATTGCGAATGTGAAAATAAGGGGGGGTGCGATGCAGCCGAAGTCCGAATGGCACGAGAAAGCGATAAAGTGGTTTATAGAGGTGATGAATAAATAAGGAGGGGCTGGCGCATTTAGGCGCAACCGAAAATGACAAAAAACGACATAAAGAAGCTCTAAAATCAACAAATGAGCTAAGAATATGTGTTATAAGGTTGAAATTCTACGAATTTCTCCATCAGATTAAAGTCATTTTCTATTTGCGTTTCCC
>JAFQPR010000061.1 GCA_017411605.1 Clostridia bacterium
ATTTCTCCATCAAATTAAAGTCATTTTCTATTCGCGTTTCCCTCCCTCGACGTATTTATATACGCCTCACAGGTGGGAGAACGCAAATTTTCGCTCTAAATCCCCCTAGCCCCTTAGCGCATTCGAGGGTAGCTAAAGTTTTGTACAACTTGAGCTACCCTCTTTTTTGTGCGTTTTTATTCAGAGAAATGCCGCTGTTAACAAAAAACAGAAACCGAGGTGAAGCTTTTTGATTGGCGTCACCCCGGTTTTGCTTAATTATTTATTTTTGAAATCAGATGCGAAAAATACCTTCTGCTTCAAAGCAATATAGATTGCCGTAGCTCCAATTGAAGGTCTTGCTCATAAGCTTGCGGTCAAACGTGAGCCAGAAGTAACGCATCCTCGAGCCGTAGCGTATGGGCATTACAGTACCCCAGCCGCGGAAGCCGCCGTCGGGATAATCGCACTTGAGGTTGGTGAACGTGTCAAATTTACCCCACTCGTAAACGCGGTAATCGGAGGTCGCGCTGAAGCTGTTTCCGCAAACGAAGAATATCTTACCGTCGAGTCTAACGATAGAGCCGCCCGTTTCCTCGCCCGCAGGGCCGAGACCTACGAACTTGTAGTCCTTGTCGGGTCTGTCCGATTCGAAGAAGAAGTATCTGTACTTGCGAGTCTCCTCGTCAACTCTGCAGAGAGCGAAGAGCCACTTCTTGCGCTCCGCGTCATAGGTGAAATCGGGGTCCTCGTCAGCCTTCTTACCGAGAAGAAGCTTATCGTCAAGGTTCTCGGGAGTCATCGTGGGGAGAGGCTCAACATCGAGGATATTTATACCGAAGCGGATATCGAAATCGAAGCTTGCATATGCGAGAATATGACCTGCGGAGCCGTTTCTTATCCACAAGTGCCATTTGCCGTCCATACGGTTGAATACGTAAGAGCCCGCAACCTCGCCGTGGATAAACTCATCGTTGGGGTTTGCGTAGAATATAGCGCCTTCCATCTTGAAGTCTGCCGTTCCCGGGAGCCAGGAGAGCACCGTATGATGACCGCCTGCAGCCATTCGTGAGCTGATAGCGAGGAAAACTCGACCGTTTTCCATAATGAGCTCGCCGTTCTCATATCTGAACGGGCGAATATCCGCCTGACCTATACCGCAGTCGAGATAGGACTCCGCGCCTCTTATTACGGCACTGCCCGAAATATACGTATGCGCCTTGGTCTTCTGATAAAAGGCTATTTTGTTTGATTTTGCGAAGGAGGGGACCTGCGCTGTCGCGAGGAATTCTATCTGATCTTCGTTTGCGAGATAAACGTCGAAGAAGCCGGGGCGCGCCGTAACGATGACGGCAAATCCCTCGCAAATCTCGCGGTGAAGAGGGAACTTTTCCTCTCCGTCATTGTGCTTGACAATCACCGAGCTTTCCCACTCGTCGCTCTCGACGAGCACCTCGCATCTTGCATCGGGGCCAACAAAGGCGAAGCCCGCGCAGCCTTGGAGGGATGATATTTTCATTTTATATGATGCGTAAGGGAAGAACTCTGCCAGAAGACGCTCTGCCTTGCCGCCCGAAACGGTATAGCCTGCCGCGGACGCGTGCTCCGTAACGCCCTCATCGGCTGATATGAGCGGATACGGATTTCCTCTTACGGTATTCGTGAAATCTGATGTGAACGACATTTTGGACATCGGAATGTTAAGATTTTTGTAAAGGTTCATCGAAAACTTGCGGATGAACGTCATATCGGAAAAATTCATAGTCTTCTCCACGTTTTTATTTCTTTGCCGCGCTGTCACGGAACAGTTACAGACAGCAGCAAGGTTAATTACATTTTACTTTAAAGAGCGGAAAAAGTCAATAGAAATACAAGTTTTTAATCCTAAGATAAATCTTTTTATAATATTGATATGGCTTAGTGTTATCAAACACAATAATTTGGGGCTGCCGCGGTGGGATGCGGCAGCCCTTTTGGGATTATGCGCTAGGGGTAACGGCAGCTTAAGCTTTGCGTGCCGAAGCTTTGGTATCCGTATGTGTACAGCGCGTTTTATGAAACGGTGTATTCGGTAAACGGCTCAAAGAGAATTATCCGAAAATGAGACCGAACGCGAGCGTTGCGAGCTCGTTCATAGCTTCGTTGCCATCTTCTGCGGATTTGTTATAATTTCTTTCGGCCTTTTTGAGATTGTTAAGAGCTGTGGGAACGCCCTCGGCGGTTTCGTCGACGCCTTCGAGTGCTGCATATGCCGCCTGAACTCCGATCGGAACAGACTCTGCCTTGTTGATATTCCTTACAGCCTGTATGAACGGGGTAGCCTTCAGGACTGCCATACTCATTGTCGCTCTGGCGATATCAAGATTTGCTTCCGCCTCATCGATACCGGGGTAGTCGGGAATGGATATCTGTTGTTTAGCTGCTTCTGCGGTTTTGAGGTTGCTGCTTGCCTCTTCGTAGGTGGTTGCTTCTGCGGCAAGCTTCGCGTATTTGATGAACGCCTCGCAAATAAGAACGGGCTCGTAAAGCTCGGCAACCGTATTGTTGTAATGGGCAACGTAAGAAGCTACGGTTTTGTAATCCTTATCGATTATATCAATGAGCGCCTCTGCTTTGTCGAGGTTTTCCCTCTTTACGGGGTAGGTGTTGTTCACGTCGGTGGCAGCGCTTACGTAATCAATGAAATCAAGGCAGTATCCAACCTTCGTTTCGATATCGGTCTTTTCTTCAAGGTAGTCGGCGTATGCATCGGCTATTTCGGCATCCGCTTCGGTTCCGCCCGCTGTGATATACGCGCCGAGAGCTTCCGTTGCCTCGGCAAGCTTTATCTCTCTTGCCTCAAGGGAGTCGGCATTCTTAATATCGGCAACAGCATCCGAAAACGCAGTCGCAGTATCCGTGAGAGATGCCGAAGCGGTGAAGGAAAGGAGTCCGAATATAAGTGAAAGCGCAAGCGCCAACGATAATAACTTTGTAATCCGTGTTTTTCTCATAAAAACCTCCGTTAGATAGTTTTCCTACATATATTATAAAGTTTTACACGGATTTTTTCAATTGACATTTAGTACAAATTTGAAGAGCTGTTTTTGGTTATTTGTTTTTCTGCTTTTCGAAATCGTTCTTTTTAAATCTGAAAAGATGTCTTGCGCAAGCGCGGGCATCGAAGGGGATGAGCGGATAAAGATAATGCCTGATTCCCGCAACGGTGGTGTTCGTCGCGGCAAAAACACAGAACAAAACCAATCCGATAATAAAGCCGTAAATGTCCAAAAAGTAAACTAAAGTTAGAATAATCATACGTATAAACTTAAAAGCATACCCGAGCTCTTGACTTTGCTGGGCGAAATTAGCGATAGCGACGCACGCCATATAGAAGATAACGTCCTCGGAAAACCACCCGATACTGACGGCAAAATCGCCGAGTATCAGTGCGCCGACGACGGAGAGGGAATTTGATAGCATATCGGGGGTGTTCATCGAGGCGAGCTTAAGGCCGTCGAGCGCAAGCTCCGCCATAAAAAGCTGGAGTATGATAGGGAGCGCCCCGGGCTCGTCGGGGACGAGAAATGTGAGCATTGGCGGAAGAGCTTCTCTGTATTCGAGGGCAAGATACCAAAGAGGAGTAACGACTACGGAGAGGAGCAGAATAATAATTCTTACTATCCTCAGGTATGAGCCTGTGAGGGGCGGAAAGGCATAGTCGTCAGCCTCCTCCGTAAAATCGAAAATCGAGGTCGGAAGTATCATTACCTCGGGGGACGTGTCACAAAATACAAGCACGTTACCTTCAAGCACCTGCGCCGCGGCGGTGTCGGGGCGTTCGGTGGTCCTCACCTTTGGAAAAGGGTTGAACCATCTTCGTCTGATAAGTGACTCGGCAAGGCTTTGGGTACCGAGCGTGAGAGTTTTTGGCTTTGCATTTTGTATTTTTTCGCAGATAGTATCAACGTAGTCGGGCTTGGCAACTCCATCCATATAGCACACCACGACGTCGGTGTGGGACGAGCCGCCTATATCAAAGTGCCGCATCGTGAGCCTCGGGTCGCGTATTCTGCGGCGCAAAAGCGCCGTATTCATTATAAGCGTTTCAACGAAGCCGTCGCGAGCTCCTTGCATCACTCTGTCGCTTTCGGGCTCTGCAATACCTCGCACGGGATAGGTCCTAAGGTCGAGAAGTATTGCCTCCGTGCCAAACGTTTCGGAGAAAAATACGGTCTGTCCCGCAAGAACTGCGGTCGTTATGATCTCGAGATCTCCCGTACGCGCGACCTCGACGTAGGGAATTATCATTTCGGTTTCTCTCGCGTCACCGAGCTGTTTCTGATTCAGCAGAAATTGCATAACTCGCTGAAGCTCGCCGTCTTTTACGAAGCCGTCGATATAGAAGAAGGTCACCTCTTTTTTTGCGACGCAGAGCTTCTTTTTCAGCACGTCAAAGCTTTTTCCGTACATAAGCGCCTCCTCTGCGAGCGCAATGTTGGTTGGGTAATCGCAGCTTAACGTAGTCATCGTTTTTGTCCTTTCATTACCTTTTTAAAGAATTTTTGCCTGCCGCGCGAAAAAATATTCGTTATATTTAATTTAAATAATGTTTTCGTATTGACATTCGTTTTCGTTATGTGGTAAAATTGTTTTCAGTAAATATTTTGGAGGCGCGGGCGTGCATTATAATGGCAGTAGCTTTGAGATTAAAATTAAAAACGCGTTTTCCGAGAAGCTCCCCGGTGTCAAGGTCGTTTTTTTTGATGAAACGGACTCTACGAATACTCGCGCAAAGCTTTACGCAAAGGGTAAAGAGGACAGGGGGAGCGCGTTTTTTATCGCTCGTCGGCAGACTGCGGGGCGTGGCAGACTCGGAAGGTCCTTTCTCTCCGAGGAAGGCGGACTCTATATGTCTTATCTCTCGTACCCGAACCTTCCCGCAGCGGATGCTATAAAGCTTACGGCGTATTCTGCCGTTGCGCTGTGCGATACCGTGCGTGAATTCTGCGACGCAGAGGCGGGAATAAAGTGGGTAAACGACTGCTTTATCGGTGAAAAAAAGCTCGCGGGGATACTTACCGAGGGCGAGTTCGCCGAGGACGGCTTGCATTTTGAATATACCGTCGTCGGTATAGGAGTTAACCTTTCGCGGATTGATTTCGGCTCTCTTTCGGATATCGCTACCGACCTTGAGAGCGAGTGCGGCGCGGCGGTTGATATTTCGGATTTTGCCGTATCTCTTGCAGTGAAGCTCTTGGATTTTGAGTCCTCCGACCCCGCCGTATATATGAAAAGATACAGCGAGCTTTCCGTGTTGACGGGAAGGCGCGTTAAGGTCATCACCCCGACCGAGAATTATTTTGCAAAGGTGCTGGGTGTGAATCCCGACGGCTCGCTTTCGGTCGAGCTTGACAGTGGTGAGAAGAAAGACCTTATTTCGGGTGACGTCAGCGTAAGACTTGATTAGAAAACAAAATTAAAATAAAATTAAAATGACATAAAAGGAGCATATTGTTATGCCGTTTGGATTACCCGATTATCATAAGACTCTGGAGCATCTTCACGTAGGATGCGAGGAAAATCACGCCTATTTTATCCCGTATCAGGATAAGGAGACGGCGCTTGGAAATACGAGAGATGAATCCGCCTTCTTCAAAACTCTCATAGGTGAGTGGAATTTTAAATTCTATCATTCTGTCACCGAGATAGAGGATGCGTATGCCGTAGTCTTCGGTGAGGAGGATAAGCTCGACGTGCCTATGAACTGGCAGAACGCGCTTGACCGCGGTTTTGATACGCCTAACTATACGAACGTAAACTATCCCTATCCCGTAGATCCCCCTCATGTTCCCGACGAGAATCCGGCGGGCGTTTACTCGAGGACCTTTAACCTGACGGCGGAGGAGCTTTCGAAAAAGGAGATGATGCTCACCTTCGAGGGCGTTGACTCCTGCTTCTATCTCTTTGTTAACGGTAAGTTCGTAGGCTACAGCCAGGTGAGCCATATGACGAGTGAGTTCAACGTAACAAAGCTTCTTCACGCGGGCGAAAACGAGGTGCGCCTCGTTGTTCTCAAGTGGTGCGACGGCTCATATCTTGAGGACCAGGATATGTACCGCGCGTCGGGTATCTTCAGAGAGGTATACCTTATCGCGAGAGAGGAGAAGAGAATTGCCGACCTCTTCGTAAAGACCGCCGTATCCGATACGTTTGACTCTGCGGATATCACGCTTGACGTTAAGACTTGTGGAAAAGTTAATCTCTCTTACGAGCTTCTCAACGCGAGCGGAGCTTCCGTGCTTACGGGTAGCGCGACCGTTTCGGGAGAGGAGACTCTCGATATCGGTAAGCTTGTATCGCCGAATCTCTGGAGCGACGAGGTACCTTACCTTTATAATCTTGTTATAACCGCAGGCGCGGAGGTTATCAATATACCCGTAGGCGTGCGCAGAATTGAAATCATAGGTCCCGTTATCTATATTAACGGACAGAAGGTAAAGGCTCGCGGTGTAAACCGTCACGACAGCCATCATCTTCTCGGTCACGCAACTCCTATGGAGCATATGCGCCGCGACCTTCTTATAATGAAGGCTCATAACTGCAATATGGTGCGCACGAGCCATTATCCCAACGATCCGAGATTCTATGCTCTTTGCGACGAGCTCGGCTTCTACGTATGCGACGAGGCTGATATCGAGTGCCACGGTATAGGAATTTACAGAAACAGAAACGAGCTTGTCAGCACTACCGAATGGAGCGAGGCGTTCCTTGATAGGGGCGCGCGTATGCTCGAGCGTGATAAGAATCATCCGTGTATTATTATGTGGAGTGTAGGTAACGAGTCGGGCGCGGGACTTAACCATAAGCTGATGGTAGAGTATTTCAAGCGCCGCGATCCTTCGAGATTGGTTCACGCCGAGGACGAATCGCGCCGCGCGCATCACAACTATTTCGAAATTCAGGCAGGCAAGGAGTTTGATGCTCCCGAGCTGCTCAGATCCTATATAGAGATCGAGAGCCGTATGTACCCCTCTATCGAAGAAATGAAAACCTACTATCTCGGCGAGAACGCAAAAATGCCATTCTTCCTTTGCGAATATTGCCACGCAATGGGTAACGGCCCCGGTGACTTGAAGGATTATTGGAAGCTTATCAGAGAACACGACGAGTTCTTCGGCGGATGCGTATGGGAGTATACCGACCATTCCGTAGCAATCGGAGAAAACGTCTATCGCGATCCTCACTTCACCTACGGCGGAGATTTCGGCGATTTCCCGCACGACGGTAACTTCTGCGTTGACGGACTCGTTTATCCCGACAGACGTCCCCATACGGGCTTTATCGAGCTCAAGCAGGCTCAGGCTCCCGTAAGGATTGAATACAGTAACGGTAAAATCACCGTTACGAGCTATAGATATTTCACCTCGCTCTCGGACCTCTCTATGGTATACGTTATAGAGAAAAACGGTAAACCGATAGCGAGCGGAAGAGTAGGCGAGCTTGATATCGCTCCTCTCGCGAGTGAGAGCTATGACGTTGCAATCCCCGCGGACGTGTCGGGAATCACCACTCTTAACGTATATATAAAGCAAAACACCGAAACCGAGTGGGCGCCGCCCGGATACGAGGTGGCATCGCAGCAGTTCATTCTCTCGGATTCGCTCGAATATAAGTGCGCGAGGCCCGCAGGCGCTTCTCTTTCGGAGGACTTTGCAAATTATACCGTTACATTTGGCGAAACGGTAGCTACCGTGTCGAAAACTACGGGTCTTATAACGTCTATTATAGACCAAGGCAAGGAAATGCTTGCCGCTCCCGTGACCCCCACCATCTGGAGAGCCCCTACGGATAATGACAGAAGGGTGAGAAGAAAATGGGAGGAGCAGCGCTTCGATAAGGTGCTTCCGAAGTGCTACGGTGTTTCGGCAGAGGTTAAGGCGGATAGAGTAGTTATCACGTCGTCAGTATCTCTCGGCGCTGCGTCGGTAAAGCCCGTTGCCAAAATGACTCTTACTTATACCTTCGCGAAAGGATGCGCCGTGCACGTGTCTTGCTCTGCTGACATTGCCGACTACGCGACGACGCTTCCGAGATTCGGCTTTAAGTTCGTTCTTCCCGAGGGATTTGAGGACGTTACCTACTTCGGCTACGGTCCTTACGAGTCGTATGAGGATAAAAGACTCGCGTCAAGGCTCTCGCTCTTTAAGACTACTGCTACGGAGAACTTCGAGCCCTACGTTAAGCCGCAGGAAAACTCCGCGCATTACGGCTGCAAGCTTGCGACCGTAACGTCTGTTGTCGGTCACGGTATGCTTTTCTATTCGGATAAGTTCTCGCTTTCCGTATCGCACTTCAGCCCCGAGCAGCTTACGACCATCCGTCATAACTACGAGCTTCATCCCGAGCGCGAAACTACGGTTATTATAGATTACCGCAACGCAGGCATCGGTTCGCACTCCTGCGGACCTGAGCTTCTTCCCGAATACAGAATAAGTGAGAAGAAGATAAACTTCGAGTTTGACTTCTCTCCCGAGTTCACGGGAAATATAAATCTCTTCAACAAATACACAAAAATGTAAACAAATATTAGCTACGGAGATAAAAATGGACATTAATACAGCGATATGCGCCTTACTTGATTATGCGGAAAGGACCGAGCTTATAGATAAGCTTGACAGAGCTTATTCCGCAAACCGTCTGCTCGAGCTTCTCAAGCTTTGCGAGTATGAAGAGGTAAAGACCGACGGCGGACTTGAGCTTTGTGAAATTCTCGACGCCATATGCAAATACGCCTACGAAAAGGGAATAATAGAATCGGATACGGTAGTTTACCGCGATCTTTTTGATACGAAGGTAATGGGGCTTCTTTGCCCCCGTCCCTCCGAGGTGATATCCACCTTTGAGGCGCTTTACGAAGAAGATCCCGCTCTTGCGACCGATTACTTCTATAAGCTCTCGGTAGATTCAAACTATATCCGTCAGGATAGGATCAAGCGTGACCTTAAGTGGAAGACCGAAAGTGAGTACGGGGATATTGATATCACCGTAAACCTTTCGAAGCCCGAGAAGGATCCTAAGGCTATTGCCGCGGCAAAGCTCCTTCCTCAGTCGGGATATCCGAAGTGCGCCCTCTGCCACGAAAACGAGGGCTACGAGGGCAGTCTTTCAAAGCCCGCAAGGCAGAATCTCCGCCAGATTCCCTTCGATATGGCGGGAACTCCGTGGTATCTCCAATACTCTCCGTACGTTTATTATAACGAGCATTGCATAGCGCTCTCGTCACTTCATACGCCGATGAGCATAAACCGCTCGAGCTTCTCGAAGCTTCTATCCTTCGTCGAGCATTTCCCGCACTACTTCATCGGCTCGAACGCCGACCTTCCGATCGTAGGTGGCTCAATCCTTGCCCACGACCATATGCAGGGCGGAAGATATACCTTCGCTATGGAGCTCGCGCCGATAGAAAAGGAAATTTCCTTCGTCGGCTTTGAGGATATCGATGCGGGAATAGTAAAGTGGCCCATGTCCGTAATAAGAATTTCCTCGGATAAAAAGGAAAGGCTTGTTGAGCTTGCGGATAAAATACTCGTCGCTTGGCGTAAGTATACCGACGAGGAGGCGTTCGTATATCACGAAACCGACGGCGAGCCGCACAATACGATAACTCCCATAGCGCGCAGACGCGGCGATAAATTCGAGCTCGATCTCGTGCTTCGTAACAATATAACAACAGAGGAAAATCCGCTTGGCGTATACCATCCTCACGCCGAGCATCATAATATTAAAAAGGAAAATATCGGTCTTATCGAGGTAATGGGACTTGCCGTTCTCCCCGCAAGACTTAAGGGCGAGATCGCGGAAATGAAGGCTGCTATCCTCTCGGGCGCGGACTTCAGAGCAAATCCCGATATAGAGAAGCACGCAGAGTGGTTTGAAGCCTTCCGCGCGAATTACACCTTTACCGAAGAGAACACCGAGGAAATAATAAAGACCGAGATAGGCCGCACCTTCGTCAGAGTTCTTCGTGACGCGGGCGTGTTCAAGGATACTGTCGATGGCAGAGCGTTCTTCTCGAGATTTATTGATTTCGTTAATGCTTAAACTATGGAAAATAAAAACTATGAGAACGAGAAGCTCGGTAGAGAAGAGCTCTCGGTCATAAGTATGGATGCTCCCTCGGAAGCTGCGGCTGAGAATGAGAAGCTCCCGCAGATAAGTGAAGAGCTTACCGATGACAACACGGTATATAACGAGGCGCTCTCGGATGTGAGCGAGTGTGGTGCGGCAGAACACTTTACGGATGCCGACGGGGCTGAATCCTACGCCGAGAACGAAGCGGAGGCGGCGGAAGCCGACGAAAGCTCCGAGCCCGAGTACGAGCCGAAAAACAGGTACGAAAAGCTTCTTTACAGAGTGTACCGCGACGATTCCCTTGCGGAAATATTCCGCATAGCGTCCTATGCGATAGCGGCGCTCACGGTATATGCGTTTTTCTCAAGGCTCGTTGCTCTTGTCGAGACTCCTATTGAAATTTTAAAAATACTCGTCGTAACGGGAGTTCCGTTTGTCGCGGTAAGTATTTTGCGCATGCTTATAAACGCGCCCCGTCCGTACGAGCTTCTTGAGTTTTATAAAAAGAAGCCTAAGGGTAAAGCAGGGCATTCTTTCCCAAGCCGCCACGTATTCTCGGTATTCGTTATCGCGAGCGTGCTGCTTACGTGGAATCCCTTAGTAGGTGTCGGACTTATGCTCCTCGGCGCGCTTCTCGCATTTTTAAGAGTTGCGCTCGGCATACATTTTGTCAGGGACGTTGTCGCGGGAGGCTTGATAGGACTCGCCTCGGGCGGCATAGGACTTCTCGTACTACATTTTATTTAAATTATTCGATAAACTTTTAGTGAGGTAAAAATATGAACGTAACTTGGATAACTCAGGCAGGACTTGTCTTTGAAAACGATAGAATGACGGTTATGGTAGACCCTTATCTTTCAAACTCGGTAGCAGAAACTATAGACCCTAAAAAGGAAAGACGTATGCCGGTGGATGAGAGGGTATTCGACCTTCATCCCGACGTTATAATCATAACCCACGATCACCTTGATCACCTTGACCCCGAAACGCTTGAAAAATTCTTATGCAGAGGCGGCAAACCCATAACCGTGTTAGCTTCTTACAATGCCTACACGAAGCTTCTTACTCTTGGGGACAAGATTCATAACTACGTTCTTCTTGCTCCTCACTCGGTTTGGAGCGAGGGCGGCCTTACCTTCTACGCAGTTAAGGCAGAGCATAGTGACAGATCTGCCGCAGGCTATATTATCGACGACGGTAAGGAAACCTTCTACGTCAGCGGTGATACTCTTTATAACTACGACGTAATAGACGACGTTATCGAGCTTTGTGAGGACGGCGTTGACTACGCCTTCCTTCCAATCAACGGCGTCGGCAATAATATGAACGCCAAGGATGCGGCGGATTTTGCGTGCGAAATAGGCGCGAGATGCGGCGTACCTCTCCATTACGGACTCTTCGACTCGCTCGACCCGAAGGAGTTCGACTTTGAAAACACCCTTATACTCGAGCCCTATAAGAAAACTGAGCTCAAATAAGGTGTATACGGCGTATCTTTTGCCCTTCTTATAAAGCGGCATTACGTTGAATAACCCTTCGCGAAGCGAATAGCGAAGGTTGAAGCTTTGATAAGAATTCAAACGAGGTAACGAAGGATAAAAACGCTATAAACCGCTAAAAAGAAAACAATAATTTACAAAACCGCTTATCAAAAGTGAAATAAAAGACCGAAACGGCATTGCCGCTTCGGTCTTTTAATGTTTAAAACAGATTACTTAACAAGATGTCTTTTGATCTTTCTCGAGGTCGTTTTCTCGAAGGGAGTTTCGCGGATTTCGAGAGCCTTGAGCTGCTTGAACGAAGGAAGAGTTCTGTTGAGATTAAGAATCTTCGCGTGGATATCGCTATATGCCTTTTCCTTGTCGGGATTCTCTCCGTAGATCTCGGGCTTCGGATAAACTATTGCCGTGAGCTTAACGGTTTCGCCGTCCTCGGCCTTTCTGCCGACAACAACTACCTCGCCGATCTCGTCGATTTTCTCGAGGTATTCCTCAATCTCCTCGGGGAATACGTTCTTACCGTTCTCAAGAACGATAACCGACTTGAGTCTTCCAGTGATGAAGATATATCCGTCGGCATCCATATATCCGATGTCACCGGTTCTGTACCAGCCGTCCTCGGTGAATGCCTTTGCGTTTTCCTCGTCGTTCTTGTAGTAGCCGAGCATTACGTTGTCGCCCTTAACCTGGATCTCACCTTCGTCGAAGCCCTTATCGTTAGTGCCTCTCTTGTCGATACGAACGGTGCAGCTGGGAACAGCGGGACCTACCGAGCCGCTCTTGAGAGCAAAGTAAGGGTTAACCGAGATGAGGGGTGAGCACTCTGTGATGCCGTAGCCCTCTGCGATGGTGATGCCGAAGCTGTCAAACTCCTTCATCATC
>JAFQPR010000062.1 GCA_017411605.1 Clostridia bacterium
GGCACAGATATTAGCACAAGCCTTTGGATTTAGAAGAAGCTCCCTTGAGGCTGGTAAGCTAACTACCGACAACCTTGTATGGCGTGATGGTCATATTATAGGTTGCTGGACTATCGAGAAAGGGGGCAAGGAGCATTTGGCGTATTGCCTTTATGATTACAGGGACGCTATCGAAAAGTACGTTGCAGAGCGTGTGGAACGGCTTGGCGAGGGCTGTGCTCTATCGGACGGCATTGATAGTAATTGTGCTGTTCACCAATACCGCTCCGATTTCGTCAAAAGTGCCTATCGTGAAATGGAATACGAGTGGAGTCCTCTGCACCAGTATAGAGATTTGTTCGTTTCCGAGTCCAAGCTGGAACGAGCATTAGCTCATCCTTACTACCAAAATTACAAAGGATCATATGACCTTGAGCGTATAGGCATTATCAGCCAAATTATTTCACATAATCGCCTCTCAATAATTTTTCAGCACTATTGGCGTTAAATGATATGTTCATATGTTTTATATGTTCCAAAATATACTATATATCTACAAATACCCTTATATTTTAAGGTTTTTCATATTCTCCTAAGTCCATGCCCAGTGAGTTATCATTCCTCACTGGGCTTTGTGTTTATATGTCCATATGTCCCAAAAATCGACAAAAGGTGGACATATGAACACAAACTAAGCATTTGGTTACTATGAGAATTTTTCAAAAAAGTCCATCAGCCGTTGTCCAAGTGCACTAAAATACGAATGTGGGGCGAACAATCGACTTCCACTTCAGCAAATTTTGTGCACATTTTTTGCTTTTAGTCCAGCAACCGAGAAGAAGTACTCTATAAGAAAGTAGGGCTTCTTTTCGGGGTCAAGCAGTTTGATTTTATAAACGCTTGAAAAGGAGCTTATAGTAAATTAAATAATTTTTATTTGGAGAATGAAAAGATGACAAAAATTTTAAGCTATGGCTGTACTATAGCCATCCTCTTTTACGCTCCAGATCTCATTAGATTTGGAGCTTTTGCTATTTACGTTATACCCTGCTCTATGAAAGGGGGGGTCGCAAATGGCTAAATTACCCGAAGCTCGTATTATCGACCTTGAGGACGATAATTGCGAAAAAGCACCATCAACCTTATGTATTGCCTTTATTCGTCTTACTGTTGAAAACCACCTTAACAATCAAGCCTTGATTGACGAGATAGGCGATACCGTTCTAACCTATGATGAAGAATATCTTAAAGCCTTTGTTAATAACTATGAGAACGATGTTATTGAATACGCATACATACTGCATGAAAACGATGTAAACGAAAAAGGCGAAGTTGAGCAAGCACATTATCATCTATGCATACGCAAAAGAAATAAAACCAACTTTAAGTTTGAAACGCTGAAGCACGCATTTCCTGTTGGCAAGATTGAGCAGGGGCGTACTTGGGAGTATATGCTGCAATATTTATTGCACAAAAATGCTCCCGAGAAAACGCCACATAGCGTTGATGAAATCGTTACTAATATAGATGGCGGTACTCTTGACTTGTATCTAAAGAGCACTCCGTCTGTTAAGAAAAAGAACAGCTTGGAATATCAGTTTCAAAAACTGAAGGACGATATTGTCGACTATAAAATCCTTCAGTTTGAGTTTAGGGAGCAGACGGCTACGAATAGATTATATCGTGCGTTAAACGCAGAGTATGAGGCAAAAATTGAAAGAGCCTTTAACGCTCAAAAAATTGCCTTATACGAAAGAGATAAGCAGAGCCGTTCCCTTGAAGTCGTTTTCCTTGAAGGCAGTGGCGGTAAAGGCAAGTCGGGACTTGCCGTTTCATTCTGTCAATATATGAAGTGGTCATATTATATAGCATCCGATGAAAATGATCCTATGCAAGATTATGCCTCGCAAAAGTGTCTTATCCTTGATGACTTGAGAGATGATTGCTTCTCCTATTCGTCATTTATGAGGCTTTTAAGTACATACACAGGAAGTTCTGTAAAATCCCGCTACAGAAACAAAGCATTCACAGGGGATACGATTATCATTTCATCGTACTGTCCTCTATCCGAGTATTACAAGGAAGATGAAAAGAGTGGCAAGAAGAAAAAGTATGTTGCTGATACAAGCTATTATGGTGATGATCCTCTTGTTCAGTTGCATAGGCGTATAAAAACGCTCATTCGTGCTTTTGAAGATGTGTTCTATATATATGACCATAAAAAAGATGGCAGTAATGTACTCAAAGCAACGATTCCCAATCCAGCATATCTAATCAAGCCCGAAAAGGAAACGAGTCGTATTTCCGTTGATGATTTAATCGGTGCGTGTAATACCTTTGCCGAAACGCTTATTACGAGTGGCAAGATAACTGCCGAGGAATATGAGCTATTTAAGGTATATATGGAAGAGCGTTTGGGTACGCCCAACGATGTGATATTCAACGCCAATGGTACACCGATTACTTTTGAAGACTACAAGGCGTACCATAATGCCAAGGAGCTTGCAGGCGGTGAATTACTTGACTCCGAGGGTAAGCGTATAGAGCTTACGGATTTTGTCCGAGAGGACAGAATTGTTCCAGCCTTGCCGGAACAAGATATTACGATTGACTTTACTGAAGATGATATGAGGGTTACGCAGTATTTTGAGCGTTGCTTGCTCAAAGAGTTAAAAGATAAGGTTGCCGTTTTACAAAAGGCAATAGATATATTAAAAAATGATAAAACAGCATAATAGGAGATATTTACCAATGAAAGCTAACTTAATTGAAATTAGAAAAAAAGACTTTGTTTCCAAAGACACTAACGAAAACATAGAGGGCTACGTTGCCACGTTCCTTGTGCCATCGTACAAGCCCGATTATCCGCCAAGTTTGGTATCGTTTTACTTGTCAGCGGAACACTATTTAACCTATCTACTCTTGCGTAAGCTTGATGTAGGCAAGATCAATCCTGTGTATTGCAATTTACAGGGTATTGCGATGTTTGACATAGGATATGATTATAATAAGGAAAGGACTTGGCAAAAGCTCAAGTACATTCATTGAAAGAATAGGAATATAAAGAAAAAGAATTTGATTGTAACGCAATTTTAATTTATAACTGCATTTGCTACACAGTATAATATATAAAGTTGCAATAGCAATTTAAGTAAGGCATAGAAAATGTCAGGCGTCAAATTTTTATTCCTTTCTTTTCCTTTCTTTTCTATTTTCCAAAAGGGCAACCCTGCCTCCGCGATGGAGGTGGGGTTGCTTCTTTTATAAACTTTGCCTTTTCCTTATCATTTGAATATATATGCACTATAATAAAATTACGAGCACCTTTGACGTGGCGTTAGTTCCTGTGAAGAAAACAAGAGATTATAATTTAATGTAGGAAATTTTCAAAAAGTTTGTTCAATGCTAAAATTGAGCACTACAATAGAAGTGTAAGTGTTAAACACAAACGAAAAATTATACAATAAATTATAATAATTACGCATATTTATGCGTTTGCTGAAAGGACTACGAACTATGTATGTAAAGAACAAAGCTATTGAAAAAGAACATCGTAAGAAACAAGATGGGGGCTATTTATCTTATAGTGCAAAACCCATCAAATATCAAATGAATTAAGAAAGGCATAACGAATTATGAAAATCTTTATTACAAATCTTGGAAAGTACACCGAGGGGTATCTCATCGGGAAATGGGTAAAGCTCCCCGTGAGCGAGGATAAGCTCAACGAGGTGCTGGAGGCAATCGGTATCAATGAGTATTACGAAGAATACTTTATTACCGATTATGAAAATGAAATCATTGGTATAGGTGATGTGATTTCCGAGTATTCAAGCGTACAAGCCTTAAATGAGCTGGCACAACGCCTTGAGGAGCTGTCGGACGATGAGGCTGACAAGCTGGGGGCGGTGCTTGAATATGAGGCTTGCAGAAGCGTATCAGATGTGTTAGAGCTTTTGGACAAGCTCGACGAGTTTGATTTGCTCACCGATGTTACCGATGATGAGGAACTGGGTTATTACTACGCAGAGGAATACCGTTGTATTGATATACCCGAACACATTCAGCCATACTTTGACTACGAAAAGTTTGGCAGAGATGTCAGACTTCAGAGCAGTTGCCTTTATACAAGCTATGGCTTTCTGCTTGACAACCGATAATAGAAAGGATATTACTTATGGAAAATAGAAACAATAACATACCGAGAATGATGTCTGTAAGACAGATTGCCGCAACTGGCTTGATTAACGAGTCCGCACTTCGCAGAATGCTGAAGGCTGGACAGCTACCTGCCATTTACTCTGGCACGAAAGCACTTATTAACTTTGATATACTTTGCAATATGTTGGCTAATCTTCAGCCGGCGTGCTAATTGAAAGAAAGGACTTGTAATTATGAGTAACAATAATGAAAACATTATCAAAATCAAAGGTGTAACCAAACGTGGAGAGAATACCTACCGCTTTACAGTTTCGGACGGCTTTGACGGATACGGAAAGCCAATTCGTCACACAATGACATTCAAAGTTCCCGACGGCACAGCACCAACAAAGGCTGAAAAGATGGTTATTGAGGCATACACCGACTTTTCTCGCAAGTGCAAATTCTCACAGGGGCTTGACGAAAATATGCGTTTTAAGGAGCTTGTAGATATTTACCTTCGTGTGTATGCTCAAAACGAGTTGAAGCCTGTAACGAGGAACAACTACCAGCGTAATTTGGAAATGTATATGCTTCCTGTTTATGGTAACAAGAAGATTAAGGACATTACCACGCAATCTTTGTCTAACTTCTTCACAGGACTTGGAGTAGCCCCCGAAACAACACGCAAGTTTAAGATCGTAATGTCAAGCGTGTTCCAGTTTGGCGTTGAGCAGGGATATATCAAGAAAAACCCCTGTCAAGGTGCTCACTATAAAAAGGGCACTAACGAGGTAAAAAAAGTCAAGTATCTTACCAAGGAACAATGCCAAAAGCTGATGGAGCTTACACAGGAATACAGCACATTCAATACAATCATTCAGTTTTTGCTGTTTACAGGTATGCGTATAGGCGAGTGCCTTGCGTTACGCTGGGAAGATATTGACTTCGAACACGATCTTATCTCTATCAAGTACACGCTTACCTACGCAGACAATATGTGGTCGCTTCAAACTCCAAAGACAAAGACGAGTGAACGCCATGTAACAATGAGTACATACACAAAAGAGCTGTTGCTACGCCACAAGGAAAGGCAAGATAAGCTAAAGGCGATTGTTGGCGGTGCGTGGGTACATCCTAACATTGTCTTTACATCCGAGGTCGGCAACTACTACTGCAGGAGCTTTACCAACAAGAAGCTGAAACAGATACTTGTTGAAAATGATATGCCGTCTTTAAGCGTTCACGGACTCCGACACAGTAACGCCAGCTTGCTTATCAACAACGGCTATGATGTTAAGGCAATTTCCGAGCACCTCGGTCATTGCAATACCGAAATCACCTCTAATATCTACGTTCACATCTTCAAAGAATACAAAGCCAAGATGGCTGAATCTATCGAGCACGATTTGCTTTAATCAAAAAGGGCGGTTCAATTTGTAAAGAATTGAGCCGTCCTATTTACTTTTCACCGTTTTTATGGTATAATACAACTAATAGGTAAACTTGAATTTGACGAGGTATCATATTGAACATCGAAATAAAAAACATTTGCAAAAAAGATTATAAAAAAGCCATCCAATTTGCAATAAAAGGTATGCACTTCGATTGGTACTTGGATAGCAAATTCTTTCTCAACGCTTACGGTCGATATTTCTGGTACCTTGAAATGAACCGAGCAACGCAGATATTTGCCGCATACGCAGAGGATAGACTTGTCGGCATTCTTCTTGCCGAGTTCAAGGACGAGCCGAGAAAGTATAGCTCCTTTTGGCAAAAGCTCTACGTGAAGCTCGTGGATGTGATTCAAAAGCTGTTTTTTAAGGGCGGTGCAGGACTCTACGATGCGGTCAACAAAGAGCTGTTCGCCAAGTACAGGGAAACGCACACGCCAGACGGAGAAATCATCTTTTTGGCGGCTGATCCCGATGCGAAAATCAAAGGAATCGGTACGTTGCTTTTGAACGAATTGTCGGCGATAGAAAAGGGCAAAACGGTCTATCTCTACACCGACAACGCCTGCACCTATCAGTTCTACGAGCATAGGGGCTTTGAGAGAGTGGGCGAAAAGGACGTGGAGCTTGACTTGGGAAACAAAAAAGTACCGCTGACTTGTTTGCTGTACTCAAGGGTGCTATAAACAAATTCCAATTTGTCGAGCTGAATAGGCGTTAAGCGTTGGTGTGATTTTGGTGCAAATTTGGTGCAACACTTTATCCGACGATACTCACGATATTCACGATATCGCACGAAATCACACAATAAATGCACGATATTACACGATATTCACGATATCAAACGGTATTGCTAAAACTCGAAGAGATAATTTCGACCCAAGGTCGAAACTTCAAAAAGCACTTCGCATCACGCGGAGTGCTTTTTGTTATCTCTTGGACGAACTGAGGTGCAATGAAATCTGCCTGTGGCAGAATAAATCCGCTTACGTGGATGAAATCGCTATCGCGACGAAATCCGACTTCGTCGGGTTATGGTGGCAGATTTCATATCACCCGAGGCTTGCCTCGGATTTCATCTAAACGTAGTGAAGATTTCATCCGCTTTTGCGGATTTCATCACCGTAGGTGATTTCATTTTTTCCGCCGTCCTATTTACTTTTTGCCGTTTTTATGGTATAATCTAACTAATCGATAAACTTGAATTTGGTGGAGGGACACCTATGAGATGCGTATGGGAGCATAATGACAATGATACCTTGCTATATTCCGTTGATTATATTGGAGCATATACGAGAGGAATCAGTCTTGAAGCTGCAATATCAAAAATGAGTGCAGAAATAGATGCATATTCTTTGTGGCGTGGTCAAGAATGCAAACACGATGCTGATATTGAAATCGTCCAAGAGAAGGATGGCAATTTGCAAGTATCAGATGCGGATTCTGATATTCTGTTTGATACCGAGAAAGCACCACTCTCACGGGAGGAATATGAAGAACTAAAGGCACTTGTTTTGAAATCGGCAAGGGATTTCTATGACTTGTATTCCTCCGTTTCAAACAAAAACGAGAGTTGCCTACCCCACCGACAGACATTTTACGGTGCTGTGCCGCGAACCGCACAGGAAATGTATGAACACACAAAGAATGTGAACTCCTATTATTTTGCGGAAATCAATGTTGATGTTGATAACGAAGGCACGATATATGATTGCAGAAAAAGAGGATTTGAGTGTTTGGAGCAAACTCCCGGCTTCTTAGATAATGTTGTTATTGAGGGAAGTTATGATGAACTCTGGTCGCTTCGTAAAGTGATGCGTCGTTTTCTGTGGCACGATAGAATCCACGCAAAGGCTATGTATAGGATGGCTGTTAAAACATTCGGTGCGTTTGGTGCAGACAATACATTTAAGTTCATTATTGATTAAGTCAAATTCCAATTTGTCGAGCTGAATAGGCGTTAAACGCCTGTGTGATTTTGGTGCAAATTTGGTGCAACACTTTATAGGGCGATACTCACGATATTCACGATAATCAAACAAAGCGAGGCGGCAAGCTTGCTTGTCAGCGAGCAAGTGTAGATTGCTCCTCGAGTGTTTTGCAAACAGCAAAACAGAGTGCGTAGCACCACCTCGCAAGAGGGGTAACTCGCAAGGAGCATATCAAACGGTATTGCTAAAACTCGAAGAGATAATTATTTTATTATCGAAATTACAGCACTCACTTCGGTGGGTGCTGTTTTTTTGCCCCGTGTCATTCTGAGCTTGTCGAACTTTTCCGTCGTAGATCCCGTCTGCACTTTGTTTGACGCTGCTTTGCAGTTCGACTTCGCTTCGCTCCGCTCAGGATGACACGACGGAAAAGCACGAGCCGTAGGCGAGTGGAATCTCGGGGCGAGCCCTAGGCAATATAAAAGGGCGGTTCAATTTGTAAAAACCCCACCGTCCATATAATCAAATGAAGTGAGGCGACGAATTTATTCGTCAGCGAGCGAGTGCAGATTGCTCTGCGAACGTTTTGCAATGAGCAAAACAAAGTGCGTAGCACCATATCGCAATATATGAAGTTCGCATAGGGTATTTACTTTTTGCCGTTTTTATGGTATAATACAACTAATCGATAAACTTGAATTTGGCAGTATGTAAAGTCTTGTTGCGTATTTGTGAAGTTAACGTGGTGGCGTTTAAGAACTTTTTTTGATATAATATGCGTACATCACAATAATTGGAGGTATTGGTATGACATTCTCTGAAAAAATAATTAATCTTAGAAAAGCACACGGATGGTCGCAAGAAGATTTTGCAGAAAAATTAAACGTTTCCAGGCAGGCAATCAGCCGTTGGGAAAACGATAGTGCTTTCCCAGACGCATTGAATATATTGCAGATCAGCAAGCTGTTCGGTGTTACAACGGATTATCTGCTCAATGATGATTACACAAGCGACAAGGATATTCCGGTTGTCAAAAATGCAACACAGGAAACGGATAATATTATTTTGAAAAAGAAACAGGGGCATTTTACAGCTGCAATTCTTTTCACATTAGCGTCTTTTTGCTGGATTATGGCTTTGGCGTATAGTTCAAATACTTTTCAGTTAGGTCTTTTTTGTTTTGCACTCGCTTTTTGTACGATCAATGCAGTTGTGCAGTTCGTTTTGTATTCCAATAAAAAATAAACGTCTCTGCGGAACGACAAATTCCAATTTGACGAGCTGAATAGGCGTTGAATGTTGGTGCAAGTTTATTTTGGCGTAGGTTTTGATGTAAGTGAAACGGAACAAACGCACGGCAATTCCAATAGAAGGTACACTCAATTTTGAGTGTGCCTTTTTTTATTTCCACCTTTCATTTTTCTTCCTGTTTTTTGGATTTTGGGTTTGCACCGCACTTTGTCTTCGACCTTGAAATTTTATATTTCGGAGTCAAAAACAGTATAGTATAAAAATACCAAAAGATTTGATCTATTAACTATAAAAAAGGAGCAAAGAAAAAATCAAAAACTAAAAAAGGTAGGTGGATAAAGGGGCTTCAGTGAGTATTGTAGTACGAGAATACCAAATAAAACTGTTAAACTTCAATTTGTTGAGTACATGGCAACGGCAACGGTAACGTTATTGCACATAATAAGCATTGACATTAACGAAAAAATGTGATATAATTACAGAAAATAATATTTATAGAAGGAACCAGCTGACTGAAGAGGATGTTAGTTCCTTTATGTTTTTTATTAGGAAAAACTTATGGTTACAAAAAAGAAATTTACACTCTCGACCACACAGATCATATTACTCAGCTTTCTCATAACTATTCTCATAGGAAGCGGACTTTTAGCTTTACCGATAAGCTCAGCAAGCGGTGAAGCTGTACCATATCTTGATGCGCTCTTTACGGCAACAACCTCCACCTGCGTGACAGGCCTTGTTACGCTTCCTACAGTGTCCACATGGAGCACATTCGGGCAGATCGTCATATTGCTTTTGATTCAGATCGGCGGTCTTGGTATCATTACTATTATGTCAGGTCTGATGCTTCTCTTAAACAGAAAAATGGGCATCGGCGACCGATTGCTGATTCAGGATGCCTTTAATCTTAATACAATGTCGGGACTTGCGAAATTTATTAAGAACGTACTGTTTGGCACGCTGATTATCGAAGGAATAGGAGCTATTCTGTATATGCTCGTTTTTGTACCTGAGTTTGGTGCAAAGGGCATATGGATTTCGGTATTCAATTCGGTTTCTGCCTTTTGCAATGCCGGTATTGACATAATAGCGGAAAACAGCCTTTGCAATTACGCCACAAACCCTTTAATAAACATCGTAACCTCTGCGTTGATCATCCTCGGCGGTCTTGGTTATATCGTATGGTGGGATTTTTTGCGTGTTGTTAATAGCCGTTCTCTAAAGAATCGCAAAATATTCAGGCATCTGACATTACACTCAAAGATAGCTATTACCGTTACCGCAGCTCTCGTTATCGTCGGCGCGATTCTCATATTTATTTTCGAATATGGAAATCCTTTGACAATCGGAGAGTTGTCCCTGTTCGATAAAATACAAGTGTCCTTTTTCCAATCGGTTACCACCAGAACAGCAGGCTTTGCGTCCGTTCCTCAAGAGAATCTGACGAACGCTTCTGTTGCTGTATCGATTATCTTGATGCTGATAGGCGGTTCGCCCGTAGGAACCGCCGGCGGTATTAAAACCGTAACAATAGCCGTACTTATTTGCTCGGCGTCAGCTACCATCAGAAACAAGAACAGCGCAACATTTTTCGGGCGCCGTATTTCCGAGGAGTCAGTGAAAAAAGCGGTTGCCGTAGTGGTAGCCTTCATTACAATATGCTTCGTATCAACGATATTATTGATGTCAACGAACAACGTTCCGGCAATTGATGCTGTCTATGAAACGGTCAGTGCAACGGCAACCGTTGGACTTTCGAGAAACCTGACGCCAACGCTAAACACGTTTGGAAAGCTTATTATCATCGCAACTATGTATTTCGGCAGAGTCGGTCCTATCTCGCTTGCGGTGGCGCTTGGAAGCAAAAGCACAAGTCAGAACGTCATTTCCGAACCGACAGAAGATATCAGTATAGGATAAAGGAGAAAAACAATGAAAACGAAGAAAACATATGCAGTATTTGGACTTGGAAGATACGGCACAGCCGTAGCAAGAGAGCTTGTTGAGAACGGTATGGAAGTCATTGCCGTAGATACCGAGGAAAAAATCGTAAATGATGCAGCAGCATACCTTCCTGTGTGTAAATGCGCCGACGTGACAGATGCAGAGGTCATATCCCGTCTCGGTATAGGCAATATTGACACCGTTATCGTTTGTATGGCGAGTAATCTTGAGGCGAGCGTTATGGCGGTCACTCTTTGTAAAGAAGCAGGAGTTAAGACAGTTATCGCAAAATGCGCAAACGAGATGCATAGAAAAATACTATTTCGCGTAGGA
The DNA here is from genome assembly GCA_017411605.1 of Clostridia bacterium. Taxonomy (GTDB): domain Bacteria; phylum Bacillota; class Clostridia; order Oscillospirales; family CAG-272; genus UBA1740. The sequence continues at coordinate 11,033 of JAFQPR010000062.1, forward strand.
GCGGATCAAGTAGTCTTTCCTGAAAACGAATCCGGTATCCGTCTTGCTAAGAATCTACTTAGCTCCGGATTCATTGATATGATATCTCTGTCAAAGGATGTGTCGATGGTCGAGATTGACGTTAAGAAAGAATGGTGCGGTAAGAACTTGATTGAATTGAATCTCCGTAAAAAATACGGCTTAAATATCGTTGCCATTAAGAAAGGCGAAAAGGTTAACGTTAATATCAATCCCGAGCAGGTGCTTGATGCGGAAACTACGCTGATCGTTATCGCAGTTACTGCAAAATTGGGAAAATTAAAATAAGCCTTAATTTAGAAAAAACGGCGTCTTTTGTATTTATACGCATTATGGATTTGCGTAGATCGTATGAGGAGAAGCAATGATAATTAACAATATAACAATAGGCAAAGGCGATTATATTCTTGGATTTGCAAAAGATAGAATTTCTTATCATTATCTTTTAGCGTTTGCAATTCGTGTTAATTCCGCAAGCGAAAATTCTATATCGGTTATATTTAATGGGTACCATTATGATGACGGCACGTTGACGTTCTATACCGAAGACCGCGTATTATCAACCGACGCTATTATAGATGCATTGACTTGGTCTTATGTTGCAACCTTCTCAAAAGAGCGTTATGAGAAATTAATTGAACTTTTCAGAACCGAAAATCTTGATGAAGATAATATGTTTGCTATTTTTGATGATTTCTGGGCAAAAGCAATTGCTCGGTTTAACAGTATAGAGGAAGATAGCAACTAAACTTGCTTATATGAGAAAGAAAAAATGATATTCAAAGGTATATCGAGAGATTTTGATTTAACAGACGAGCAGCAGTATGAAACGATAGGATGCTTTTGGGACGAGTTGGCTTTGTTATATGGACTTGAAAATTTACGTGGCTTGGGATATTATTGGAAAGGTAACATATTATCTTACGCCATCGGATTAAAAAACGGAGATATTGAGGGCTGCAATTTTTGCATTGAATTGCCTGACACCGGTTGGATTTTGGTCAACGGAAAAACAGATAATCTAAAAGAGCTTTATGATGAAATCTACAAATCAGGCTCATTAAAATACGAGATAGAAACGTTTAATGAAAACGGTGAATGCCAGATAAAATATTATAGATAAATCCGGCATTACCTATCAGAATAGCGGTTACTACTCAGATTGTTTAAAAAACGGGCTGAAGCTTCAATGTACCATAAAATAAACTTCGGTTAACTTTCGAAAAAGATGATACGTTAAAATAAAAGCTTTTAAACAACAGGTTCGATACGTGTGGATTTCAAGCTTGATTTTTAAACTAATACTTCTCTACCGCCGGTTGATTTCTCCTCACTCAACCGACGGTATGTTGTTTTTTATACGATAGTAATCTATACTGATATCGAAAGGAGGGTCACTATGGACCAAATCAAGATTGGAAAATTTATTGCAGAGCGAAGAAAGAGTGTTAACTTAACTCAGATGCAGCTCGCAGAAATGCTGAATATCACCGACAGAGCGATATCGAAATGGGAATGCGGCAAAGCTATGCCCGATTCCGCGATAATGCTCGATTTGTGCGGTATTCTCAAAATCACAGTAAACGATTTATTAAGTGGGGAGAAAATCAATATGGAAAACAATGATCAGAAAAACGAACAGCTTCTCTTAGATATGGCAAAAGAATTAGAGAAGAAAAACAAAACTATTTGGAATGCAATGTGGACGATCATGGCAGTGAGTATCATTGGATTGATCGGAGGTCTTGCAATCATCGCGTTTTTTATGCCCGAGGGTCCTTGGATGCTCGTTGCAATACTTTCGCTCTGCGTGTTCTTCATGATACCGTGCTTCTACGCATTGAAGCTTGAAGTAAGCGTAGGTGCTTATAAGTGCAAAAACTGCGGTTACGAGATCGTGCCTACCTATATGCAGGCACTTAATGCGCTGCATAGAGGAACAACTCGGTACTTGAAGTGTCCAAAATGCAACAAACGTACTTGGTGCAAAAAGATATTGAAGAAGTAATGTCCAAATCAACAAGACAGTTCAGGGATTGATCGTTACTTCCTCTTTTATAGCTTTGGCGGCAGACTAGGTTTATTATGACCCAAGTCTGCCGCCTCTTTCTTTTTACAGGTACTTTTTCTGAATATTTCTATTGAAATATTTCTTCATTCAATGTATAATAGAATTGTAAAAAACATTTCGGTAATAATATATAGACACTACCGAGAACCAGAATAATCAGCAGGAGCAAAAAAATGAACATAAACATAAGAAGAATGACAGCAAAGGATAAAGCTTCCGTTGCAGAAATGATGAGAGTTTTTTATTCATCGGATGCGGTATCTACAAACGGATCAAATGAAATTTTTTCAAACGATATTGATAATTGCATTAATGATAATCCGTATCTTGAAGGATTTATAATCGAGGTTAACTGCGCTACTGTTGGCTACGGAATGATCGCAAAAAGCTTTTCGACAGAATTCGGCAAGCCTTGCATATGGATAGAAGATATTTATATAAAAGACGAATACAGAGGTCACGGATATGGCAGTTGCTTTCTGAATTATATAGAAAACAAATACAAAAATTCAATATTGCGGTTAGAGGTTGAAGCAGAAAACGAAAGAGCTCTTCACGTTTATAAAAAGTGCGGTTTCGATACTCTTCCGTATATGGAGATGAAAAAGTTAACTTGATTATTATACAAGTAATGAAAACCTTTGTTTACATCAAGCGGGATTTATTCTTGATAAACTAAAAGTTGAGAAAATTCAACTTAAAGTCGGTTGAACAAAACTCTACTGTATGATATATTTAAATCATCAAACAACAAGGAGAAAACGCAATGAATAACATAACTCTAGGTAAGATGATATCATCGTTAAGAAAGAAAAAAGGTATGACTCAGGCTGAGCTTGCTGAAAAGATGGGCGTAACGGATAAGGCGGTTTCAAAATGGGAAAGAGATCTCTCCTGCCCCGATATCAGTTCTCTTCCAAAGCTCGCGGAAATTTTTGATATTTCGGTAGACGAGCTTATGCAAGTCAAAACCGGTCTTAAAGAAAAACAAAACAGTAAGGTATCGGAAATTATAGATACAGTATTAAAAGCTGTTGCCACAGCGGCAGGAGTTGCTACCGTCGCACTTACTGTATTAAACAAGCTTGATGCGAAATCTGCTTTTATCTTTCTTGGATTAGGCTTAGCATGTCTCGCTATTTCATCGCTGAATAATAAAGACGGCGAAGACGGTGATGATTAATTATATCCTATTCAGTAAAAGCATTTAGTAAATAATTTTCTGCTCATATTTTTTGTTTTTGAAAATCTTTTTTATAGGAGAATTACATATGGCTAGAATATTCAGAGAAAGAAAATGCAATGCCGATCACGTTTTATCCTATGGCGATTTCAAGCTATATTCGGATATGGCAAGCACGGCATTCGTTCCCGATAAGGCAGAGCGCATTGTAAAGCGCGCAGAAGAGCATCTTGCGGTTACTGTGCCGATTTTACCCGCTACACTGTTTCTTGAATTCTTAAAAAATGGAAACAGGAGCAATTTTGAAAGCATTTGCTTCAAAAGACGCACCATGCTCCTTGATCTTGCTATTGCCGAGGCGCACGAAAGAAAGGGACGGTTCATTAACAAGCTCGTTGATATACTCTGGGCAACACTCGAAGAGTCTACTTGGGTACTGCCTGCGCATATGTCAAACTTCCCTACTCATAATGAGTTCGGTCTGCCTGCGGCATTTGGAGAAGGAAGGCTTCACGGTGTTGATATATTCTCTGCTCCGACCGCCGCAAATATCGCTTTGATATACGATCTCTTGCGTGAAGAACTTGACACGGTATCCCCTGTTATCACAGAAAAGATAAAATACACACTTCGTGACAGAATAATCAAACCATACCTTAACTGCCAATTTTGGTGGACGGGAGAAAACGGCAGCACTCCTAACAACTGGTGCCCCTGGAGTACTTCTAATATTCTCTTCGTTACAGCCGTAATAGAGGATGATCTTTATACCCGCAAAAGAGTTGTTTCAAAGGCTCTTCGCTCTCTTGACTGCTTCACCGCAGGATATCCCGATGACGGTGGCTGCGACGAGGGGCCAGGCTATTGGGGCGGCGCCGGCGCATCCTATTTCGATTGCCTTGAAATCCTTTACGATATGACCGGCGGAGATATCAACGTTTACGACCATCCTCTCGTTAAGGCTATAGGTGAATACATAGTTAAATTCAATATTGACGGCGCCAGGCGCTTCATCAACTTTGCCGACTGCGCTCCAAGCTGTACGCACGACGGCGCGCTCATCAGACGTTTCGGTGAGAAGTGCGGCTCGGAAATGCTTGCCGCTTTTGGTGATACTATGAACGAGGTTGCTGATCTTAATATGCCGCGGGGCCATATTTACCGCGCGGTAAAGAATCTCATGACCGAGAAAAGGTGCGCAGATAAGATTACTGCAGATAAAAAGATATGGTTCCCCGATCTTAAGGTTATGATAGCGCGAGAAAGCTCAAATCCGAAGCGCGGTATGTTTGTTGCCATGAAGGGTGGAAACAATAACGAATCGCATAATCATAATGACGTCGGAAACGTGGTAGTTTACTATAACGGTAATCCCGTTTTAATTGATACGGGTGCAGGAAGATACACAAAAAAGACCTTCTCCGCGCAACGCTATGAGCTTTGGTTTATGCAGTCGCACTATCACAATCTGCCTACCTTTAACGGTATTGGTGAAATGCAAGGCGCTGCCTATCGTTCTGCAGACGAGCTTTATGACAGTGAGAGCGGTGGAGTCACTATGCAACTCAAAAACGCATATCTGCCCGAGGCTGATATAATATCATATAAGAGAAGCACAGTGCTCGAAGAAAACGGCACGGTGCATATCACAGATGATATCGAGCTTGGCTCGGAAAAAGATATTGATTTCAGATTCCTGACCTGCGCAGCACCTCAAATTACAAAAGACGGCTCGGTACTGCTCACCGAGGGAATAACAATGACCGCATCCCCCGCTCTTTCGATTGAGATTGAAGAGTTCCCCGCAGATGACCCCGGCATTGAAAACGCATGGAAATCAAAGGTGCTTTGGATGATACACTTCCGCACGAGAGCTGCAAAAGGAAAATTCGAATTCACCGTTAAATAATACTTTTATTAAGAATACATTTCAATAAAAAACGCCCTCAGTAAGACACATTTTAGTGCTTACATTGGGCGTTTTGCTATTATTTGTTTACATTCAGCCGATTTTAGTAGTTATAGAAATAAACAATTCCTTTGCGCTTTGGAAGAGAAACTGTCATTCCGCATTTAAGTTCATTTGATGAAATTATCACGTTCTCTCCTGTTTCTCTATCTGTCAAAGTATAGGTTTTATCGTCATGAATACACGGCATTTTAAGAAGGAACGATTCCTCATCCGCCAAAACGTTGCGTATAACCTGAACAAATCCGCGATGCTCCTCGGGATTATCAAACTGCATTGCATACCAATCGTGAGCATCAACACGGCATTCGGTTATAGGATAGTAATCTCCCGAGAGTTCAATCTCTGCCGCTTCACGCCATATTTCATCCATTTTGAGTCCTATCGCGTAATGCTCATCTGTATCGTCATAGGTATACATTGAGGTCAACGACGGTGCCATAGCGCAATGAAAATCGTATTCGTTTGCGGGCTTGTTTGTCCGAGAATAAGTACCGTCCTCGTTATCCCAACTCATATTGTGAGCACGGAAATAAGGTATCCACTCAAACATTTCCCTGTGCTGCTTCTGCTTTATAGGATGGTTACCGTAGCCAACGTCAGTATAATGAAGCGTTACGGCGCGGCGCATAGACTCTAAATCGTTTCGTCTTCCGCCTGACGCGCAAGAATCGATCCAAAGCCCGGGATTTCTCAAAACGAGCGCGTCCCAATAAGCAAGATATCCAAGTGCGTGCTTATTTTCAAGCATACCTATTCTGTCACTTGCTTCGTGCTCTGCCCAAATAGGAGCGGGATCAAAGTTGAAGTCCTGTCTATATATCTTTATATGAGAGCTCTTGATAATTCCATCAACGCGCTCAATAAGCCACGAGAGCGCCTCGGGATTGCCGAGATCAAGTAAAAGATTGTCATTCTCCAGACCTGCTTCGTTGTGACTTGCAAGGAGCCAATCACGATGCTCCGACTCAAGCTCCGTTCCGTGGCGAACACGCTCAGGCTCAAACCATACCATAAGCTGAACGTCATTCTCCTCGCAAGCTATCCCAAGCGGACTCATACCGTTCGGGAAACGTGCGGGATCGGGATACCACGTGCCCGTTGTGTGCCACTCATAATCGCAAGGGTACCAGCCTGCGTCGATCCACCAAATATCGGGCTTCATTCCGCGGCGCACATACTCATTAAGCGCGTATATCTGATTTTTCTCACTCGCAGCCGTAAATTCCGGCTTTCCTTCGGCTTGAAAATAATGCAAGCAAAGCTTCGGTGGAACGGGTTTACCGTTCTCTCGTGGAAGAATGTGGTCAAAATACCACGCTCTCCAAAGGTTTATGCCTCGATAAGGCGCGCCTTCGTTACTGTAAACCATAATATTGAGGCGCGGTGTTCTGAAGCTCTCACCGCTATGAAGAACCGTGTTGCACCTCTTCTGACCGCACAGGAAAGATACTCCGTTTTCGGTCGGCTCAACCTCGGCTATCCAACGCGTAGGCCATCCTATAGCAATACGAACCTCTCTATCCTCGCCGTGAAGAGTCATATATGGAAACGCGCCTTGACAAGACGTACCGCTCGTTGGAGATAGGGTGATTTTCTTATCTACGGAATCACAGAAGAAATGATATCCGTCAGGCTTACAAGTGTCTCCGTTGCCGTGCTCGAGAACGGGAGAAGAACATATTATCTCTCCTCCTATACGTACGTCGCTTATTATCTCGGTGTCAGAATCGCCATTATTTGTGATATAGACTACCCACTCTGTTACGGGATAATCTCTATATTCAAGATACTCCGCGCGTATATTAAGACCGTTCTTATCAGTTCCCTCAATTATATACTGAACAGTATTTGCAGTAAGAATCCGGTAATTTACGGTCGGAGAAAACTCCTCGGGGATTCCCTTCACCGTTCTGCTACCTATCTTAAATGTTAAAGGAACATCTTTAGGTGACTTGTATTTTAAAATATCCGGTATAAGCGCCATATCACAGGCTTTTGTTTTATTTGCAGATCTCATCTTTTATTCCTCAAAATTTATATTATAAAGAATATTTAAACTCATACGCATTATTGTAACATATTATCTCGCATTTTTCTATTATTTTTTCACCAAAAAACATTGTATTTTCATCACACATTTCTTTTTGACTATATAATCAATACATCTTTTTTTGACTATATAATCAATAATCCCTTGAATTGTAAACGCTCTTATGCTATAATTATTTAAAAACTTTTTTAAAGGAGAATAAAAATGGAAAATAAGCCTTATGAAATAGAGCCTATCGACGAGTCGGAATTTGCAGATGAGGGCGACGATATAGTTACTCTTCACAATGCAAACGGAGAAGAAATCGATTTTATTGAAATTGCGGGCATCGCCCATAAGGGTGAATTCTATGCTATACTTCAGCCCGTAGAGCTGCTTCCCGGAATGGCTGAGGATGAAGCTATCGTATTCCACGTTGCAAGAACCGAGTCCGGTGAGGATAAGTTCGAGGTCGTTCTTGACGACGATATAATCAATGCGGTATTTGAAAAGTACAACGAGCTGCTCGACAATATCGAAGATTCCGATGAAGAATAATTTTTTGTAAAAACTCGTCAAAAATTGTATAAAACAAACATTTGCACCATAATGGTACACTATTTGCTTGAAATATTGAGGATAAGAATATGGTAACGTTAAAAATTAACACAAAGGCAAAGCATACTATATCACCCTACCTTTATATGCAGTTTATGGAGCCGCTGGGAGTTGCAGACAGCTCGGTTGACGCCGCATGGGATTTTGTTGAAAACGAATGGTTTCCCGAAGTAATAGATAAGGTGCGCGAACTATCTCCGACTATGATACGTTTTGGCGGTTGCTTCGCATCATACTATCACTGGAGAGAAGCTATTGGAGATTACAAAAAGCGAACGCCGATGATAAATTATGCGTGGAGCGGTTTATATCATAACAGAGTCGGAACGCACGAGTATATCGACTTTTGCAGGAAAATAGGAGCCGAGCCGTTTATAGTTGCGAACATGGAGTCCGAGGGAATAAAATTCTGGCAGACTCCCAAGAATGATACCGTAAGAATGGGTACTGACGATGAAGCTGCAGCTTGGGTGGATTATTGCAACAATCCCGATAATAAGGAACGCATATCCAATGGCGCGAAGCAGCCTTTCTCTGTAAAGTATTGGCAAATAGGAAACGAAACATCATACGCTACCGTCAGCCACAGGGATAACACCAGACACTGTGGTTTTACAGCAGAAGCTTGCCTCGAAGCGACACAACGATTTGCCGCTGCCATGAGGAAAGCCGACCCCACAATAAAGATTATCGGATGGGGTGATACGCACAGACCGCATGATGGCAAGAACTGGTGCGAGGTAATGAGCCACGCGGAAGGGATAGACATACTTGCCTTTCACCACCACTTCGGTTCGGGACTTCCCGATTCACCTCTTACGGGTACAGACTATAGACGTGATGCCGAAAAGACCTGGCTTCATCTTATGAACGCTCATAAATCTCTTGACACGCAAATTTTAAAAATGAAAGAGTTTTGCGGCTCGAAGCGCCTTGCCATGACCGAAGGGCATTTCTCTCTCCCCGGCAGAAACCGAAACGAAGTTCTCTCTTCGTGGGGCGCCGGAGTTTCTTACGCAAGATGCCATAACGTTCTTATGCGTCACAGCGATAAGCTTGACATTGCGACACTTGCCGATTTCTTTGGAAACGTCTGGCAGGTGAATGCTCTTATGATACCTACTCCCATAAGAGCGGGAATACCTTATCTTCAGCCCGTCGGACACGTGATGAAGCTCTTCCGCGCTCACCAAGGTGAAAACTTTGTTGACGTAACGGGAGGCGGTTCGCTTGACGTTACCGCAAGCAGAACAGATAATAAAATTTTCTTGCACGTAGCAAATACGGATATGCTTTACGGAGAAGATATCGAGTTTGACCTAGGAGGGAAAAAGATTGCAAGTGTCAAGACATATTATATCTCAGAGCATCCTGAAGTTGAGATCACTCCATGCAACACGGACGTATTTAACGTTAAGGAAACGGAAACCTTTGATAACCGTATAAGCATTCCCCCAGCTGCAGTTGCGGCAGTTGAGATCACGTTAGCATAATGTTTTTACAATCGGTTTAAAAAGGCAACCAACAAACTACATATAAAAACAAAACGCAGAGCCCGGATTTTCATCTACGCTCTGCGTTTTTTGTCGTATTTTCAAATAATTATTTACTTTTTACTCTCTTTTGCTACTGAACTTATGTCATAAGGGGTCGTTTGATATACGAAATAATTGAGCCAGTTTGAGAACAAAAGATTCGCGTGAGCGCGCCATGATACTCTCGGCGGCTGACTCGGATCGTCATTCGGGAAGTAGTTTTTCGGTATAGAAATCGGCTTACCGAGTCCTACGTCGCGAACGTACTCATTCTTTAAGGTTTCGGCATCGTATTCACTGTGACCTGTGATAAATATCTGACGTCCCCCCTTACTTCTCACGGCATATACGCCGCACTCCTCGGAGGATGCGAGTATCTCAAGCCTATCAACCTTTTCGATATCCTCTCTGTTAATCGTCGTATGCCTTGACTGCGGCACCATAAACACATCGTCAAATCCGCGAAAAAGAATGGATTTACGGTACTCAACAGTATGAGGGAATACGCCAAAGAGCTTCTCGGACAGGGCGTGCTTCTTTATACCGTAATGATAGTAAAGTCCAGCCTGAGCGCCCCAGCAAATATGCAAGGTCGAATGCGCGTGTGTCTTTGACCACTCCATTATATCGCAAAGCTCTTTCCAATACTCAACGTCCTCAAATTCAAGATGCTCAACAGGAGCTCCTGTGATTATAAGTCCATCGTAATAGTTCTCTTTGATCTCATCAAAGGTCTTATAAAACGCGAGCAAATGATCCTCGGATACGTTTTTAGCCTTATGGCTCATAGTATGAATGAGCTCAAGCTCAACCTGAAGAGGTGAATTACCGAGCAAGCGGGTAAACTGAGTTTCTGTTGCGATCTTCGTCGGCATAAGGTTGAGAAGCAATATTTTAAGAGGTCTTATATCCTGCGTTATTGCTCTCTTCTCCGTCATAACGAAGATATTTTCATCTGCCAAGGTTTTTACGGCAGGCAGATCGTTTGGAATTTTTATTGGCATTAAGCGTTTCCTACCTTATACGTTTTTAAGTGCCTGCTCGATATCCGCAATAAGATCGAGATAGCTCTCGATACCGCAAGAAAGACGAACAAGATCGGACGGTACTCCCGCAGCAGCAAGCTCCTCTTCGCTCATCTGCCTATGGGTTGAGCTTGCGGGGTGAAGACAGCACGAGCGCGCATCGGCAACGTGAGTTTCGATTGCAGCTATCTTAAGCGCCTTCATAAACTTCTCCGCTGCGGCTCTTCCGCCCTTTATACCGAAGCTTACTACACCGCAGGTGCCGTTCGGCATATACTTCTGCGTCAGCGGATAATACTTATTTGACTTGAGCGCAGGATAATTTACCCAGGATATTTTCTCGTGAGCCTCGAGAAATTCGGCAACCTTCGTTGCATTAAGGCAGTGCCTTTCCATTCTTACGTGAAGGCTTTCAAGCCCGAGGTTCAAAAGATATGCGCTCTGGGGTGCGGGTGTGCTTCCAAAGTCACGCATAAGCTGAGCCGTTGCCTTATAAATAAAGGCTCCTTCTTTGCCGAATTTTTCAGCGTAGGTTATTCCGTGGTAGCTATCGTCGGGCGTACATAATCCCGGGAATTTTTCGGCGTGAGCCATCCAATCGAATTTACCCGAGTCAACAATGCATCCGCCAACGGCAGAGCCGTGACCATCCATATACTTGGTCGTTGAATGAGTTACGATATCCGCGCCGAACTCAAATGGGCGGCAGTTTACGGGAGTTGCGAAGGTATTATCGATGATAAGAGGAATACCGTTTTTATGAGCGACACGCGCGAATTTCTCTATATCGAGAACCGTAAGCGCGGGATTTGCAATGGTTTCTCCAAAGAGCGCCTTAGTATTGGGACGTATAGCCGCCTCAAGCTCCTCTTCGGTGCAATCGGGATCAACGAAGGTAAAATCTATGCCCATTTTCTTCATCGTTACGGCAAATAGATTATACGTTCCGCCATAGATACTCGTTGAGGAAACGACGTGATCTCCTGCATTCGCGATATTGAATACCGCGAAAAAGTTTGCAGCCTGACCCGAGGAAAGGAGCATCGCAGCGGTACCGCCCTCAAGAGCGCATATCTTAGCCGCAACCGCATCGCAGGTAGGATTCTGAAGTCTTGAATAGAAGTATCCCGATGCCTCAAGATCAAAGAGCTTTCCCATATCCTCGCTGGTAGCATATTTAAAAGTAGTACTTTGAATGATAGGTATCTGACGGGGTTCTCCGTTCGCGGGAGTATAACCCGCCTGAACACATTTTGTTTCAATTTCGTAGTTTTTCATTTCTTTACACTTTCTATGCGGGGTGAAGATCACCCCGCACATAATAAAATTTAAATTATTTTATTCCGTACTCTGAAAGAAACGCATTGTATGCAGTTTCATTTTCGGATTTCACGGCGAGCTCAACATTGTAAACAGCAACGTTCATCTGAAGAGCGCCTATATTAAAGAACTCAAGAACAGGATTATCAAAGGTCTCCATAAGCGTACCGTTTATATACCAATAAGCTTTGCCGTTATTAACTACTACAGCCCAATCGAGGACTAAAAGACTATTCGCATCAAAAAGCGCGGCGCCTGCGGTCTTGTCATTTTTATTTGCAAGTCCTGTCGCTGTATAACCTGCACCAAGAACTCCGTCATTCGAACTGTCCCAGAGTAAAAATCTATATCCGGAACTGAATCTAAACTGAAGATGAGCATTTGATTTATTGATTGCGGTGATAGCAAGTGTACCCTTGATCGCATAGTTGTTGGTAAGAGCGGCACCGTTTGCATCGGTGTAATTTTTTCCGGTTCCGTTTATATTAGAGCTGTTGCCGTAGGAATTAATGAGTAACGCATTCGGATCTGCTACTGCCATAATAATCTTATTGTATTCTGCAAATCTAGCGTTATATTCTTCTTCGTTCTCGGATTTTACCGTCAGATCAACGTCATATATCGCGAGGTCCATTTCAAGGGCACCAACGTTGAAATATTGAAGTGTAGGAGAATCAAATTTTTCCAAAAGAGTATTATTGATAAACCAATAAGCCTTGCCGTTATCTACAACTATAGACCAATTGAGAGTAAGCTCGCTCGTAGCATCAAAAAGAACCGCGCCCGGCGTTTTATCGTTCTTAGTTGTCAACCCCGTTGCAATATAACCCGCGCCAAGCTTTCCGTCCATATCCGCATCCCAAAGAAGGAATCTGAAGCCTTGACTGAATCTGAACTGAATATGAGGCTTTGCGGAAGCATTAGAAGCCGTAACGGTAAGAGTTCCGCTTATAATGTAGTTATTCGTAAGAGCGCTACCGTCTGCCGCTGTATAATACTTTCCGACCGAGTTAATATCCCCGCCGACACCGTAATTCTTTATATAGTGAGCATTCGGGTCGTCCGTAATTGAAGGAACGTAGTTTTCAACGCCTCTAACTTCATTGAGTATTGCGCGGATCTCATCATACGCAGCGAGTGTAGGATGAGAAAGGTCTGTCGAAAGATAAGAGCTCTGCTTAATTACGCCGTTCGAATCAACAAATACCGACATAGTGTCAACATATGTAAACCAATCTTTACTTTCAGCATACTCTTTAATTCTTGCGGTGAGCTCAGGCGCCTTAACTGTTGAACTATTGTAATAAGCCGTTCCCGCAGTATATCCGTTCTTCTTAGGCTCAACGCCTATGAAGTAGATCTTAACGTCGGGAAGAGCTTCTTTATACTTTTCGCAAAGGGCAGTGATTCTTGCGTAAAGCTCATCGACGGTAAGAGGACCGTGGTGAACGTCATTGAAGCCGATATGCACAACTATTTCCTTCGGCTCCATAGGATATACTATACGCTCGGAAACCACCTCAAGGTCATCTATCTGAGAGGAAGAAATACCCATAAGGAATGCTTTTTCATTCGGGAAGTCAGAATAGAAGTCGGACCAGAAGGGGGGCTTTTCAATTTTATATCCGTCAAAGTAAGAATCTCCAACGAAAATAATACCACCCTTATTCTCTTCTTTGATAATGTATTCCTCGTAATACTGAACCTTAGTTTCCGCTTGAACATCACCTGTAAAAGTGGATACGTTCACCGTAAACGTCTGCGCTTCATGGTACTGCGTGGATGCGGTGACTGTAACGCTAAATGCTTCTTCGTATACACCCGTTGCGTATATTTTACCGTTTTCAACGAAAACGTTCGCATTATCCGTCACATACGTAACCTCGGTTGCATAATCGGGATTAGAGAAGGTTACCTTTATTTCCTTGCCCGCATAGTTAGAATAAATTGACGAAGGTGCTTCTACGGAAAACGTTCCGTAGTCAACAGGAGCATCGGGAATCTCTGTTCCACCACCGGGATTCTCGGGAGTCTGTGTTCCACCGTTAGGATCCTCGGGGTCAACTACAGGAGTATCTCCTGTTCCATCTCCGTCACTCGGCTGATCGGGATCTGCGGGAGCGTTAGCTGCCGCTCTAGCTTCATTAATTATCTCACGAATTTCATCATACGCAGGAAGAGTCGGATGAGAAAGGTCTGTCGAAAGATAAGAGCTCTGCTTTATTACTCCGTTAGAATCGACAAAGACAGGCATTGTTTCAAGATAAATAAACCAATCGTGCTCTTCCGCATACGCCTTTATCATATCTGTTACTATGGGGGCTCTAAGCGTCGAGGTCATATAATACTGAGTTCCCTCGGTATATCCGTTTTTCTTAGGTTCAATACCCATAAAGTAGATTTTTACATCCGGGAGCTGTTCTTTATATTTCTCGCAGAGAGCTACGATCCTTGAGTAAAGCTCATCGGTGGAAAGAGTTCCGCTATGAACGTCATTAAAGCCAATGTGTAAAACTATCTCTTTCGGCTCCATAGGGTATACGATACGCTCGGAAACTATCTCAAGGTTATCAATCTGAGCCTGCGAAATACCTAAAAGGAACGCTTTCTCATCGGCATAATCCTCATAGAAATCAGACCAGAATGAAGGCTTTCCATCTCTGAGCTGACCCGAGAAATAAGAGTCACCGATAAATATAAGACCGCCTTTATTCTCTTCTTTTATTATGTTCTGTTCATAATAAAGCAAGGTTTTTTCAATATTGATTCCGTCATCATAATTGGAGACCTCAATGGTAAAGCGCTGCGGCTCGTGATGCTCGGATACCGCTGTAACCGTAACCGTTTCGGGCGTATTAAACATTCCTGTTGCTGAAATTATTCCGTTATTTACCGTAACCTTGCTGTTATTAGTCGTGAAGGTCACGTCCGATGCATATTCGGGATTAGTAAAGGTTACCTTTATTTCCTTGCCCGAATAGTTCGAGTAAATTGATTTTGGAGCGTCTATTATCATAGTACCTTTATCCACGGGCTTTTCATCCTCATTAGAATCCTCACCGCCGTCATCCGGACTGTTACCTTCATCAGACGGAACGTCAACCTTGTCACCAAGCAAAACTATTACCTTGAATTCCGTTTCAACGTTTCCGTATTTAACGGTTACTACGGTCGTAGTTTCCGCTACGAGAGCTTTCAGAATTCCGTATTCGATGGAAATGTTATTTCCCGAATAGGAATATTCTACAGTTTCATTCTTAAGACCGGTATTCACCGAGGTAGGAAGTTCAACCTCCTCTCCGTATTTCATCGTTATATCGGGAAAATCGATCTTTGGCATAAGTGCATCGCAGCTTGAAAGCAAAAGCATCGCCATACAAGTTATAATTATCAAAAAACAAAGAATTTTCTTCATAAGATTCCCTTCTTTCCTTAGTAATTATTTCGAGAATTTCTGCTATATAACTATATTATCACAAAAGTATAAAAAAAGCAATAAATTTTTAAAATATCTTATTTAAAGGCTTTAAAAACGTTTTCATATTTTACATCAAAAAACCCTTGAGCTTAAGAATTCTTCATCTTTTTTGATAGCTTTAATTGTGAATTTTTTTAAAAAAGATAAATTGTTTTGAAAGTAATATTGAAAATCGGTTTTGTATATGATAAAATTAAAAAGGAAAACTATGAACAAGAACAAAACACATACGGAGTAATATATGAAAAGCATTTACATACTATCAACCAAGCTTTGGGTATATCTGACAGAGATACCCGTGCTAATTTTACTATGGGTTTCAATAAGCACAAATCATCTTGCGGAAGGGACTTTGAAATATTATCCGCTGATAATCTTCTTATCTCTTGCCGTCGTATTTATAATGGTATATTTTTTCAGCGTTATTTCCATAAGCTGTGAAGAAATAAGGTATCACGGACTCTTTTCTTCAAGGGACAGCGCTTTTATAACAGAAAACAAAACTTTGGTAATACGGATAAAACCACGAAGAAATTTGGATATTGAACTTTACGGAGATGCAGGCGCGGAGCCCGCATTTGATTGGATGAAGGCAGACGACGTTATACACCGTGATATATGCCTTTTCCGCGGACGAGCTAACGGCTCGGTCGGTACAGCTAAGAGAATTCTGAAGTTTTTTAACGTACCGGAAGAAGAGCGCATAAGCGCCATGAATGACGGGTTTTCTTACGAAGATGATGCCATACGTGTTAATTCTTGCCAAAAAAACGAGGTCTTTGAAATCTCGCTAAGTTTTAAAATAACAATAGTTTGATAATATTAGAGGATAAACGAATGATGAACAAAGCACTTTATAATTTCTATATAGTTGATCGCTCTTACAGAGAGATGTATCGCAAAGAATTTGACAGAAATCTTGCAGAAGAATTTCATTCAGCAGATCTTTCCGATGAGGAAAGACTTATACGCCGTTTCGAGCTCCTATGCGAAAAAGAGGTTGCTCATATTCACGACTTTGAAAAGATAGTAATGCTCAGAACAAACAAGAACATTCCCGAGTGCTTCACCGACGGGGAATGGGCAGAACGCAGAAAAAATCATTATATTCACGAAAACGGTTACGTATCTAATCTCAGTCCGAATTACGCAAAGGTTATAGAAAAAGGGCTTTTACACTTCCGCAAAGACGCAAACGAATACGGCGTGCGCGCTATAGATGCATGCTTATCGGTATGCGACAGGTATCTTGAAGAAGCGAGGAAGCAGGACAGGCAAGACCTCGTTAAGATTTTTTCTCAAATCCCAAGATACGGCGCACGAAATTTCCGCGAAGCGCTTCAGTTTTTCCGTATAATTCACTTCTTCCTTTGGCTTGAGGGAGATTATCACAACACTGTCGGTCGATTCGACCAATATATGTACCCCTACTTTATTGCTGATATTGAGCGCGGTGTTTATACAAAGGAAACAGCTCTCGACCTCATTGAAGACTTCTTTATCTCCTTTAACAAGGACTCAGATCTCTACGTCGGAGTTCAGCAGGGTGATAACGGGCAAAGTATGGTCCTCGGTGGAACGGACAAGGATGGGAACGATACGTACAATATGCTATCCGAGCTTTGCCTTATTGCATCCGAAGAACTCAAACTAATAGATCCTAAGATAAATCTCAGAGTCAGTAAAAACACTCCCCTTTCTGTCTTCGAGCAATGCACAAAGCTGACACGCGCAGGACTCGGCTTCCCTCAGTATTCCAATGATGACGTCGTTATTCCCGCGCTCATCAAATACGGATATGCTCCCGAGGATGCTATAAATTACGTTGTTGCGGCGTGCTGGGAATTCATTATTCCCGGAGTCGGAAACGATATCGCAAATATCGGAGCACTTAACTTCCCCGCCGTTATCGACCGCGCTATAAGGGAGGCAATTGGCAGCGCGAAGGGCTTTAATGAGCTTTTAGAGCGCACCCGTTCGCTGATTTTTGAGGAATGCGATAAAATCAGAGCCTCAATTCACGACGTGCTCGTTGCGCCTTCTCATTTTATGGATATTCTCAGAGACGGCAAGAAATATAACAATTTCGGTATTCACGGCTCAGGAATAGCTTCTGCGGCAGATGCGCTTGTCGCCGTTAAAAAATATGTATTTGACGAAGGTTCGGTTACACCCGAAAGACTTATTTCCGCGCTTGATTCAAACTTTGAGTCAGATGCCGAGCTTCTTCACAAGCTCAGATTTGAAGCACCAAAAATGGGGCATGCTGATCCCGAGGTTGACAAGCTCGCAGGATTTATAATCAACACATTTGCAGATGCGCTTGACGGAAAAACCAACTGTCTCGGCGGCTGCTACAGAGCGGGCAGCGGCACTGCAATGTATTATCTCTGGCACGCGCGCGAACTTGGCGCAACGGCTGACGGAAGATTTGCATCAGAGCCCTTCGGTACAAATTTCTCACCAAATCTTTTTGCAAAGATCCCCGGTCCCATTTCGGTTATTGAGTCGTTTACCGCAAACGATATGACGAGAAATATGAATGGCGGTCCCCTTACCCTTGAGTTTGCATCAAGCATTTTCAACAACGAAGAAAGTATGCGAAAGGTTGCGGAGCTTATAAAATATTTCATTATGAGAGGCGGTCACCAGCTTCAGCTTAATGCCGTTAACCTCGATACAATGAAAGCTGCTCAGAAAAACCCCGAGCTTTATCGCAATCTTGTTGTACGAATATGGGGTTGGTCTGCTTACTTCGTTGAGCTTGACCGCGAATTCCAGAATCACGTTATGCTAAGACAGGAATACACCGTTTAATGAAGGCTACGATTTTTGATATTAAGGAATTTGCGTTAAACGACGGCGAGGGCATCCGTACTACGGTCTTTTTCAAGGGTTGCCCACTTCGCTGCGCCTGGTGCCACAATCCCGAGGGGCTATCCCCTGCCCCCGAGCTTTACATAAAAAAGAACGGCTGCAGGAACTGCGGCTTATGTAAAAAGGATTGCAGGCATCCCGAATGCAAGCCTTTTGGCAGATGTATCCATATCTGCCCTATGGATCTTGTTTCAGTGGCAGGGCGCGAATGGAATGTTAACGAGCTTTACGACATGCTAATGCGTGGCAAAGCCATTTATGAGTCAACGGGGGGCGGTGTGACCTTCTCCGGCGGAGAGCCTCTTATGCAAAGCGAGTTTTTATTTGAAATTCTCGAAATGCTTCGAGGAAAAGTACATACTGCGATTGAGACCTCAGGGTTCGCAAGTGAAAATGTATTCAAAAAAATCGCATCTGCTTGCGACTTTGTTATAATGGATATAAAATTCATCTCCGGTGAACTTCACAAAAAATATACGGGCTGCTCAAACGAAAAGATACTTGATAATGCAAAATGGCTTATAAGGTCTAACATTCCGCATCTTTTCAGAACTCCGCTTATTCCCACAATAACCGATACAGAAGATAATCTTCGAGCAATTTCCGATTTTATCGGAGAAGAAAAAATTGAGCTCTTAAAGTATAACACCTTAGCTTCCGCAAAATACGCAAGCGTTGGCAGAGTATTTGATTTAAATATTTCCAGCGAAGAAGTAAGCATCCCGAATGTTTCGTTTTTCAAAAACGCTACTGTAAGAAAATAGCTTGTTAAAAAATACAATTTAATAGCAAAATAGCATCGATATGTAAATTCATTTTTACATATCGAAAGAAAAACCCGTGTGCCTTTCGACACACGGGTCTTTTTTTATGTCAAGCTATATTTCAGCTTTATACATATTTTTTAGCTACACCGCCTGCAAGAGTAATCATCTTAACAGCCTGGAGCGAGAACTTATCTGCTTCAACGGTCAAGCACTTAGTCATTGTACCGTTAGCAAGCACCTTAAGTCTGCCTGCGGCCTTATTAACGATTCTCTTAGCCTTGAGTGCATCGAGAGTTACGACTTCTCCGTCCTCGAAGTTAGCGCAGATCTGGTCGATATTAACTTCAACCATCTTTCCGCTTCTGCCCTTCTTGATTACCTCGATAGAATGCTCTGCTACATCGTCGGAAATCATCTCGTCTGCATGAACAGCATCGGTGAATACTTCATGATGCTCTTCGACAGGAGCTTCTTCGACGGGAGCTTCCTCGGCGGGAGCTTCCTCAACGGGAACTTCCTCAACAGGAGCTTCTTCGACGGGAGCTTCCTCAACGGGTGCTTCTTCAACGGGAACTTCCTCAACAGGAGCTTCTTCGACGGGAGCTTCTTCAACGGGAGCTTCCTCAACGGGAGCTTCCTCAACAGGAGCTTCCTCGGCAGGAGCTTCCTCGGCGGGAGCTTCTTCGACGGGAGCTTCCTCGGCGGGAGCTTCCTCAACGGGAGCTTCTTCGATGGGAGCTTCCTCAACGGGAGCTTCCTCGGCGGGAGCTTCTTCGGCGGGAGCTTCCTCAACAGGAGCTTCTTCGGCGGGAGCTTCCTCGGCAGGAGCTTCCTCGGCGGGAGCTTCCTCGGCAGGAGCTTCTTCGACGGGAGCTTCCTCGGCGGGAGCTTCCTCGACGGGAGCTTCAACTACGGGAATTTCTTCTACCGCAGAAGCTTCGCTTTCCTGCTTATGGCTATCAATAAGACTATCTACGTTTTCTTCGAGAAGAACGGTAGACTGATCAAGCTTAACGCCTGCAGGAAGAATAATCTTCATAAGTCCACGCTTAGCAAGACTGCTATTTGATTCGTAAGGCTTATGGTAATCTGCGTTCTGCACCTTACCAACAGGGATATCAAGGCTCTTCATAAGCTCTCCAATAAGCTCAAGCGCATACTTAAGAGCTCTTGCGCTTCTTACCTTAAGAAGCATAGGAAGCTTATCGAACTTAGGATTATCCGAAAGGTCGGTGAAGTGATACTTGGATGCATTGTATTCCTGAGGAACGAGAGCAAGGTTAATGGTAAGGGTCTTACCCTTGATATTAATTCTTGCGAGCTGGTCACGTCCCTTTGAGAAGGTTTCGTAGTTCCAGCTTGTTCTGGACTTAACGCCCTTGTAGGAAAGAAGGTGATTCTTAAGGGCTGTGTAGTAATCCTGAACATCGTTCTCGGACTGGATAAGACGGGATGTGAAGGAGCTTCTGTATCTGATAAGAACAACGTTTCCGCCAACGTCAACGGTGTTTTCACCGATGATAACAGGTGCGCCTGCAGAAACAGATGCAGTTTCGGTTGCAACAGCAACGTCGGGTTCAGCCTCAACAGCTTCCTCTGCTACAGTTTCCTCTGTGGGAGCTTCTTCGATGGAAGCTTCCTCTGCAGTTCCTTCTGCGGCAGCTTCTTCTGCGGCAGCTTCAACAGCTACGTCTGCTTCATCCTCAATAATTTCGCTGACCTCTTCCTGGTCATAGAGGAATACCTCTTCACGGGTTGCGGTAGCTTCGCCACCGTCAATAATGTCAGCAACGTTTGCTTCACGAATCTCAAGCGAAGGATCATACTTAACGCCCTCGGGAAGGATTACCTTCACGATGCCGCGCTTAGCAAGGCTTGCGTTGGATTCATAAGGCATATGGTAATCAACAGTGGGTATCTCACCCTGTTCAATACCGAGATTCTTCATTACGTCAGCGATAAGCTCAAGCGCGTACTTAAGAGCTCTGTCACTTCTTACCTTAAGAAGCATAGGAAGCTTCGCGAACTTAGGATTATCCGAAAGATCGGTGAAGTGATACTTAGTTACGCTGTATTCCTTAGGATTAAGCGCAAGATGAAGTGTCAAGGACTTGCCCTTTACATTGAGCTTCACGCACTGAGTTCTGCCCTTTGTAAATACTTCGTAATTCCAGCTTGCCTTTGCCTTAATTCCTGCATAGGAAAGGATGTAATTCTTAATTGTTGTGTAGTAATCCTGGAGATTTGCGCTTGCCTGGATAAGGCGGGACGTGAAGGAGCTTCTGTAATGTACGTAAACAACTTCGCCGTCAACAAGTACGCTATCTGTATTGTCCTCATTTTCTTCAACAGAAGGAACGACAATCGCAGCAGCCACGGGCTCTTCAACCACAGGCTCTTCTGCCACGGGCTCTTCAACCACAGGCTCTTCAACCACGGGTTCTTCAGCAACGGGTTCTTCTACTACAGGTTCGATAGCAACCTCAGGCTCTACAACCTCGGGTTCTACGATAGCCTCGGGCTCTTCAACCACAGGCTCTTCTACTACTTCATCAGCTACGGGCTCTTCTACTGCGGGTTCCTCCACAGCAATTTCGTCTGCGACCTCCTCGACCTCAGGCTCTGCTTCTTCAGCAACCTCAGTCACGGGTTCTTCAGCAATAACTTCGGATTCGGGAGATTCTGCATCTGCTGATGTTACTTCTTCGGGAACCTCGACGGCAGCCTCTCCCACAGAAGGGGTGGTAGGCACGGGATCTCCTTCTTCCTTTAATGCATCTTCAAGTGCCTGCGCTTCTTTCTTGCGTTTGATAAGGATCACTGCAAGTACAACACCGCCTGCTACGAGAAGTACGCCAAGTATAACAAGCAGCCAGATCCACCATTTGCTCTTAGGTTTATCATCGGAACCGTCGGGATCGGTAGGATCATCGGGGGTAGTTCCACCACCGGGACCACCGGGATTGTAATTAGGATCAACAGCTCCGCATTCGCACTTACCGTCTACAAAGTTATGCTCATGCTCAGGCTGCTTATCCTCGAAAGCAACGATAGCATAATCCGAGAAGCTATCTGCCTCGAATGTGATCGTACCGTCAGAGTTAATAGTAGAAACCTCTACAAGCTCCGGCGCACCGTTAACAATATGATATATCTTGAGTGTAGGATCGTTCTCGTATCCTGCTTTGATTGCAACGGTAATGGTATACTTAGAAGATCCGTTTGCATATCCCTCATAAGGAGTGATATCGTACGCGATAATTACTTTACCGATTTTATTTCCGTTTTCGAGTTCGATTATAAGACTGCTATAATCATTTGCGCTGAGTTTTACATCAAATTCATTCGCTCTGTTACCCGAAATATGAGCAGCGCCGTCAGGCCAAGTACCCTCGTTTATCACAGGAGTAGTAGGCTCCTCGAGAATATACCACTCAATAGCCTCATCACAATTGAATACTACATTAGAAGTATCTATGCTGTAGTTAGTGGAGTCGTACGTTCCAAGAAGAGAATAAACTATTTTCGCGGTATCTATCTGTGCAAAATAACCGTTTGCATTTACTTCGCTTGCTTCAATAACAGAACCTGAAGTGTATCCGTTTGCATTAGCATCGACAACAGAACTATCAGTAATTACAAACTCAACAGTGTAGGTTACGCCATTTTTAGCGTATACAACGTAGTTTTTACCATCTTTCGTCTGCCACTCAACCTTATTACCGTTTGCCTTGACTATCCACTCGGCAGAGTTGATATAATCTTTAGCATAAATAGTCTTAGGTGTGATGTTAACACTAAACGTTTCAGACGTATAAGTTCCTAACTCTTGACCAATCTCATTATCTACAAGAGTTGCAACGAAATAATACTCACCGTTTTGAGCAACGTTCTGAATATCTATCCAAGCGTCATCAAGATTATCCCAAGTTTTAACTTCTTCCGCAGCTCTGCTGACACCGTTAGCTACCTTATACCAAGCACCGATTACGGTAGACTTATCGAGTCTGTTATAACTTACAGAAGCGGAGAGCTTATGTATAAGATTTTCACCATAAGTAACGCCGTCCTCATACTCGTCGGATACAACGATATCGTTAAGGCTGAAGCCGTAACCTATAGGATAAAGCTCAACATCATCTGTGGGCATCTCGCGAACGATGTTACCGTCTGCGTCAACCCATGCGGGGATGTTTTCATTGTTTCCGAAGAAATCAATATCCGCACCTACAGGAAGGAATCCGTGAACTGCGTGAGTATCACTGTAATTATACGTTACCTGATAGATGTCTTCAAACTCAACGGTAAGATCAAGTCCAACAGTTATGGATTCACGGTTTTCGAATACGTTTTCAACAAGAAGCTTTATTGCACTCTGCGTCTTGTCGATAACAAGATCATAAAGCCACTTCTTGCTTGCGAGAGTTTCGTTACCGTTAATTACGTCTTCAACGTTATCTTCAAGGTGATTGAAATAAATATCAAACGCCTTATCTACAACCTTGTTAACGCGGTCAGCAGTAAAGGTAATGTCCTCGCTTGCATGGAACTTGTTAGTTTCGGTATCGTAGAAATCGGATATAGTCTTGTTCATGAATCTGTCATCGACATAGTTATCCATGAGGCTTACGACTTTATTGATTACTCTCTCATAGAGATCTCCATACTGAGAAAGACGATCGATTATTTTATCCTTATCGAGATTTTTGATTTCATCATCGATGTGGAAGTATTTAGCAATCTTTTCAAGGGAGATATCTTTATATTCCTTGGTGAAGAGCTCATCGTAAGGAATCTTGCTGAGGATCGTGATTATATCATCAAACGTAAGGTCTTCGCTGAGGAAGAGTTTGATATCCTCGCCGTTTTTATCAAGAGCGGCAAATACCTTATGCTTATAATGATCGGGAATCACATCAGCCTTCGTTGCAAGAAGAATTATCGATGCGAACTCATCGGGAACGGTAAGTCCAACAACAAGAGTGTTATTCGCACCGAGAGAAACGTCTACATACTTCGAAAGAATTGTAAGCGCTTTTCTCACATGACCGCAATCACCCTTAAATCCAACGGTAAGATCAATGTCAAAATTCGCAAAGGTCAGTTCAAGACCAAGATTATAGTTAAGAAGGTCCTCAAACTGCTTGTCATCATATTCTGCCATCTCGCCGGGCATAGGAATATCACGGATAAGCTCTTTTGCAAGATCGTAATTAAAGCCAATGTCCAAGCCGTTTACAGTTACAAGCTTTTCTCCGTTAACGGAAACACTCTTGAAAGCTGCGATTACGTCATCAACACTAAGCATACTGAGGATATTCTTGCCTTCCTTCTTTGCAGCAACAGTATCCTTAACATTAGTTTCAATAGACTTGCTGACACTCGTCTTAACGCTCTCTATTTTTGCCTCAGCCGCTTCCTTCTCCTCGGGAGTAGCATCATCTGCGGGCGCATAGATAGTTTCAATTACCGTCGGAAGAACGTCGTCAACAACATTCTGAATCTTGTTAACGATCTCGGTTGCATCAAGGTTTTTGATTTCATCCTGAGTATACTTATTACCAACGTATGTATCGACAGCAGCCTTAATAGCAATGTCCCATCCACCGTTAGCAATATCGTCAACCTTTTCTTGAATTTCTACCTTCTTAGTGTCATCGGTAAGTACATCTTTAACTGCTTCCTTGAGATCTTCGGGATCGTTGCTTTCGGGAAGCGTGATACCAAAGTTTGTTGCAATCATTCCTTTGAGGAACTCAATGTCAGAAGCAGAAATTCCGCTCAGATTGTTTGCACTTACGCCATCGTTAGCTGCAAGAGCAAATACCAGTGCTGCAGCAGAATCATTATCTGCCTCTTCAACACCAAATACAGTCTGCATAACGTAGCGCATAGCAACAGACTTAACATCCTCAAAAAGATCAACAAGCGCCTGCTTGTTTATATTGGTATAATCCCAATATTCAGCGCTGATCAGGATCTTCAGTCCTGCAGGTTCATCGCCAACCGGAGCAGTATAGCTTATGGTATACCACTCAGTGACGTGCTCTTCATTGGGTTCATTCGCTGTGTTAGGAGTTGCCGCAAAAGCGGTAACAGCAACAACGCTGAACAGCATCATAGCCACCAGAAGAAGAGCAACAGCTACTTTAAGTTTTAAGCCGTTTCTTTTCATTTTCTCACCTCTCATATTTTTACTTCGCAAATACACACGTGAGGGAGGTATATTCGCGAATATTATAAGTATTATAAATACTATACACGTCGATTATAGCACCTTTTTTTACCAAAATCAATAGCTTTTGATAAATTTGTACGAAAATTTGACATATTTTTTTAAAAAAGTGGGGTACGTGCCCATTTTTAGCATTAAAAAAACGAAAAATTCGGGAGCGCAGCAGCTTTCAAAACTTACCACGCTCCCATTTTTTTAAAACATCAGCAGATATTCAGGTAAAAGCAATTTCGTACTAATTACTCTTGGCCGGAGCTATCGGTTCCGCCCGAAGCATTACCGTTCTCAGTGTCTGTGTTTACGTTATTACCCTTTTTGTTTTTTTCCTTTTTGACTTTGATTTTATCTTTTTTAGCACGGGGAGTCCTTTTCGCGCCCCTGTTTTTATCGCCGTTCGAGGGGGATGGGCTCGCCGTATTATCAGCGCCAGAGGTTGCGTTTTCACCGTTTTTCTTCTTCGCTTCAAGTCTTGCGGCAATGCGCTTATTACGGCGCACACTCCTTACGATGAAGAAGGTGATGAGTCCGATAGCACCCAAAATAACCACGCTAAGCACTATAATACCTATTTTCAAGAATTTTGCAAGCTTTACAGGAGAATCCGATGAATTGTTAGGATCAATCACGGGGGCGGGTATCTTTTCAAACTGCGCCTCGTACGTAATATCACACGTCACAGCGGTAACCTCAGGGCTCCATCCTTTAAATTTATAACTATACTCACTATCCGTGGCAACAGACGGCGATTTAGGTGCTTTGGGCATTGAGCCGTGAGCTACCTCCTGCTCGGAAATTACCACACCGTTTGCAATAAACACTACATTATATATTATATACTTGGCACGGACCGCTATTACAACGTTACTGTCGTTCAATTTAATTTTCCCGTCCGACGTCAATTTAATAGGTTTTCCCGCTTCATCGGTTACGTCAATACCGATAATATTAACACCCGGTTTTGCTTCAACATTAAACGTTACTAAGTCATTTTTGTAACCGTAATCTTTGTCTACGGTAATCTCGCAAAGCTGATTTTTTACCACGGTTACGGAGTATTCCTTCTTCAAAGTATACTTAACCGATGGATTTACTCTCAACGAAACGGTGGATGCGTCCATTTTATGCAACGTATATTCGCCATTGTTTAAAAGTACAAAATTTGACACGTCATCAAACGAATGCGCAATGTTAAGCTCCGGACGAATAGCTGAATCGCTTATTTTCTTATTGCTGCTATTGTACATTTCCACTTCAAACGAAGCAGATTCGTCGTCGCTGAAGTCTGATCTCAAAATCAAAGCTGAAACATCAGCATTGTTCATTGTAACAACGTCAGTAAAGCTGAAGCTGAGCTTAAACACAGGAAGCTTACTGTTCGTTGCATTATTTACAATAGTTAGTGACTTCTTACCCGCTATTTTCGGCATAAGTACAGAAAGATCAAAAATAGGGTATTTAAACTCCGAAACGTCACACGTCACGGTACTTCCGTCATCGGTGACAGTGGCTCCGCCGTTTCCGCCTTGAAGAAGATAGATTCTGTCAAAACGAGCTATATACGTAACGTCCGTGTAAAGTTCGCTGACATTTTCATAATTAACAGAATTATACCATGCTCTGAAAACGTAGGCATAATCGCCGCTATCAGGCAAAGTGGGAACAAACGACGGCGCGGGAACCGATCCCGAAATGTGTTTTTCCTTGATCTCTTGATCACCAACGACCCAAGTTACGGTATAATAGGTAGGCATTCTATTATAATGAGGAATGAGAACGGTATCAGAATCAAATCCATCTGTAAGATCAACTCTTTTTCCGTTTGCTTTGTTTATCCAACCTGCGAATCTATAAGACCCCGTAACATCCGTATAATCATTAGGAAGAATTCCGTCATATACCACCGCGGTTGAAATATCCGTAACAATTTCTTCTTGAAAAGCATTTGCAACACCTTTTATTTCAGAAACTTCAAATGTAAGCTTTACCGTATTGGAATTATGCTTTTTGTCAACAGTTGTTTGCAGAACAATGTTTTTTGAGTTATTAATACCCGTTCTTTGCTTGATAGTTCCATTGTCAAGTCCGCCTATCAAAGCAGCTACACCGTCGGGATTAATTTTTGAATAAGCTTCTTTTGCCTGAGCCACGATCGGCACCGGAAGAGTCGGCGCCACAACCGTTTGCGGTGCTACGGGCTGCGCTACAGCATCGGGCTTAATAGGTTTCGATGACGGCTTTATCGGCAAAGTAGGCTCCTCAACTACCGCAAGGTTAGGATCGGGAACCTCAGCAGGATATCCACCCGCAAGAGGTGCCGAGGTGTTATCATCTGTGAAATAAGTTACGTTGTTAAGAACCTGACTATAGGTTCTTTTATCCATTTTCCACTGATCATTATATGTTACGGTGCCATCGGGAGTGCTTACCGTACCGTCAATCAAGGCATTTGATGTTAGAACAAGCTGAGCTACGAGTATAACGTATTTTTCGTGCTTATCAAGAGCTTTCATTCCCGCCTTAACGCCGGGAGCGTAATAAAGTCTATCCAAAGACCAAGTCAACTCATACACGCTCTCGCACATCTTGGTGTAATTTGACACGTAGAAGGAATACTTCTCTTCCTCGCTCTCAAGCGCTCGATACTCAGTCATAAGACCTCGAACGTTCTTTGTAGCTCGCTCGGCGGTTTCAACCATATCCCTATACTCTTTACCAAGCTCCTTGATTATCTGGCCGACACTTCCGAGAACCTGGTCAACCGTTCCGCCCATAACCGCGCTGTAGATATCACGGTTATCCTTCATTCTTACGTAAACGAGCTCAAAAGCAGAAAGCTGCTTTCTTACCTTTTCAAGCTTTGATAAATATTCTTCGTACTTTTTGATATCCTCGGCTTTAGTCTTAAGGCTTTCTATATATGCGTCATACTTAGCCTTGTCGATCTCATACTGAGCCATCAGCTCATCGTAATGCTCGTACTTATAGAGAATATCGTTGTATTCCTTTAAATCCTCAAGATATCTGTTATACTCTGCAAGCGCATCGTCATAAAGCCTTTTTTCATATACGTACTTTTCATATGCCGCAAGCTTCGTTTCGTAATCTGCCATATCGGACGCATATTTCGCAGTATAATAATGGAGATTGAGTATAACGTTGAAATCATCCTTTGATATCTCCGTTGACGCCTTATAAAGAACCGACGCATCCTTCGCAGAATCTGCGGCTATCGAGGCAATATAAGTGTCTGCCGAGGCAGTAAACGGTAATTCATGACCGTCTACTATCGCTCTCTCGGGTATCCACGTCAGCTTTTTGCCACTTTCTGCCGTATATTCAAATTTCTTTGCCGCAACCGTCAGTATTCCTGCGGTATAGTCTATCGACACCTTATTAGCATTTATAACCGAGTTGTATTTCAGAACGAGTGTTGAATAAGAATCAAGGAAGCTTCGTTCTGCCTCGGAAAGCTTTGTACCAATATGCTCTTCTACGAGTTCGGTAGAGCTTTTTTCATCTGTTTTATCCGAGCCCCTATCGCTTACGTCATAATCTTCAAATGCCGCAAATGCAGGAACAGTAAGCGCAAGCGCTGAGATAATTACCAGTATAAGGGCTAAAAGCCTGGTAGTTTTTTTATTAGTGGGTTGCATAATAACACCTCTCAATGCCGCAACAAAAAATCACGGCAGTACTTAATACCGCAAGCAGAATATTAATATTCTATCAGTCGCCAAGAATAATCTTCGCGAGTCTTATAGAATTGAGTCTTCAAAAGTCATTAAATTTACGAGAAAAGCTCATCAAAGAATGATCTTATGCTCTTCATAACGTTATAAACCGCGATAAACACCGTTTTGAAAACACGGCTGAAGAAATTATCTCTCGAAGGTCTCTCGTTTTCATTTGCATGAAGCGGAGTTTTTTCGAAGTAAGCTTCGTAAAGAGCATCCTCCGTCACCTCTTTGACCTCGGGGCTCCAACCTTTAAACGTATACGAATATTCTTCGTCCGAGAGCATCGTAGGAGTACTCGGGAGTTTAGGCATTGTACCGTACGTAAGTTCCTGGTGAGATACCACGACACCGTTTGAAACAAAAACTACGTCATAAACCGTATATTTTGCGGTAAGCGATATTACAATATCACTGTCCGTAACTATTACGGCATTATTTTCTTTATCAAATTCAAGCGGATTTCCGTTTTTATCGGTTACAGATACCGAGATGATCTCGACGCCGGGCTTTTTAATTATTTCAAATCTGACTGCATCATCGGCGTAGGCAATAGTCCTATCTGCTTTTATTTCCGCAAGCTCATTTTTTATAACGACAACCGAAAACTCTTTTATAAGCATATATGGATTGCAAGCTTCTGCGCGGTAAAAAATATAATCCACGTCACTTGAGAATTTTACGTAATCCTCACCGCATTTCAAAACTGTATCCGAAAGGGTCTCAAGGTCGTGATATATTTTTACATTCGCAAATACGTTGCTATCCGTAATTATAGCTCCGTCATTACTGTAAAGATTGAAAACGGATTCGGATTGGCTGATTCCGTTCGATTGATAGAGCATCTCAATTCTATCAACCCCCAACAATGCCATTTTGCCGACGTCGGTAAAGCTGAATTCAAGCTCTCCGATTTCCGTTATCAGCTTAAGCGCGTATCTTCCGTCAAGACGTGGCATCAGGAGTGATACGTCAATCATGTCGTTTTCAAATTCGGATGCATCGCAAGTCAAAACACCGTTATCAGTTGTTATAGCAGCTCCGCTTTCCCCGATAGGCACAATATACTTTTTATTAAACACAGCCGTATACGTTATATCCTCGGTGACGGCTTCAAGCTCCTTATCCCATCCCGCGAACTCAAAGTAAAAATCACCGTCATCCGGAATTGAAGGCACAAACTGCGGCTCGGGAATAAGGTTAGACGGATGCGTTTCGACTATACTTTCATTGCCAACCTTCCACGTCACGTCAAAATAAGTTGTTACGTTCTTATATTTCGGAACAAATACGGTATTTTCACTGTATCCCAAGGATAGCTCAGCGCTCTCATTCGTTGCCTCGAGCAGCCATCCATCAAAGGCAAACGTTCCCGTTTCATCGGTATAGGTATCGGGAATAGGACCGTCATAAGCAACGGGGGTATCCTTATCTGTTATCAAGCTGTATGTCTGAATTTCTCCGCTTGCATTGCGATACTTAAAATCGAGTGTAACCGTCTCAGAACCCAGCTTTTTGAAAACTTTGGTTTGCAAATTTATAGTTTTAGGAGTATCTATCGCGCTCCTTATTCTTATTTCGTTGTTTTTAATTCCTTCACAAAGTTTAGCTTTTTCATCTGCGCTGAGTTTATCATAAAGACTTTCGGCAGCAGCAATTTTCGCCTCGGGAAGCACTGCGGGGCTTATCTCCTCCGGAGCATCTCCCGGGTGGTCAACCTTCTTTGGTGGAATAGGCTTTGACGACGGTTTTTCGGGAAGTACAGGATTCTCAACTTCTTCTATATCCGGCTTCGGAACAGGCACGGGATATCCCTTTTCAAGAGGCTTTGAAGTATCATCATCAACGAAGTAGGTTTTGTTTTCAAGAACCTCGGTATAAGTTCTTTTATCAATCTTCCACGTATCACCGTAAAGAGTGTTTTCATGGCGCACCTCGCCGTCTATCAAAGCGCACGAGGTAAGAACGAGCTGAGCAACCAATATAACGTATTTCTCGTGCTTTCCCGCGCTTTTCATTACAGGTATGATACCCGGTGCGTAATAAAGTTCATCCAGCGACCAGGTCAGACCAAACATACTTTCACAGATTTTTTTGTAGTTCGTTATATAGAAATTATATTTTTCTTCTTCTGTTTCGCAAAGAAGATATGCTTCCATCAGACGGCGCAGATCCTTTGTAGATCTATCCGCAACGGCAACGATGTTCTTATATTGAGATCCAAGCTCGGAAAGTATAGCTCCCTCATTGACGAGCACCTGATCTACAGTTCCGCCCGTTACGGCGTCGTATATATTACGGTCCATCTTCATATCAACGTATACGAGCTCAAACGCAGAAAGCTGCTTTCTTACGAGAGCGAGCTCTTCCTCGTATTTTTCGTACTTCTTTATATCCTCTTCGTGTGTTCTGAGGCTTTCAAGATATTCATTGTACTTTATCTTATCCTGCTCGTACTTTATAAGCAGCTCATCGTAGTGCTCGTATATGTATTTTGTTTCTTCGTATTCGGCATAATCGTCGAGATAGCGATTATACTCCGCGAGAGCATCATCGTAAACACGTTTTTCGTATACGTATTTTTCATACGCCGCATGCTTCTCAGTGTAATCCGACATATCAGACGCATACTTCGCGGTATGGTAATACAAATTCAGAATAACGTCCAAATCGCTTTTGGATATCTCGGTCTCTGCTTTGTAGTAAACTTCTGCATCCTCGGCAGTATCGGATTCAAGCAGAGCAACGTATTCTTCTTCCGTTTTCTCAAAGTTCTTCGACTCGCCTTTAACGGTTACGTAATCGGGAATCCAAACAAATGTCTTACCGTTTTCGGCAGAATAAGAATATTCCTTTGCGCGAACGGTAAGAACACCCGACTCATGCTCAAGTGTCACTTTGTTTGCGTTTATAACCGAGTTGTATTTCAACGCAAGTGTTGAATAGCTTTCAAGAAAGCTTCTTTCTGCCGTGGAAACAGATTCTGACAGTTGCTCTTCAAGTATATCCGCGGGCGAGAAATACTCGCTTTTATCCGATCCGCGGTAGGTGTAATCGTAATTCCACTCAAGTCCAAATACGGGTATGCAGAGTGTAAATGCTGTAATAACAGCGAGCACTAAAGCTATAAGTCTTATTAATCGTTTTTTGTTCATCGATAAACCTCTCATTTCAATCGTTGCATTTAGGCGATTTTTCAATTAAGAAGAAGTACGGTGAAGTCGGTGAATTAAGTATTCTGAATTCGGATGCGCATATTTTAAACCTCGAAAGAGTAGCAAAATATTCTCGCAGCATCTCTCCTTCAAGTCTTCCCTCCTCGTGCCCGGGATAGATCGCTACAATAAGTACTCCGTCGGGTAAAAGAAGATCGATCGCGGCTTCAACTGCCGCCATAGTGGTCTCGCGCATCGTGGTTACTGCTTTTTTTCCGCTTCTCGGGAGATAGCCAAGGTTGAACATTCCCGCCTTGATAGGTTCTTTAACGTAATCCTTGACAAGATGATGCGATGCGCAGATAAGAGTATAGTTTTCGGGAGCGCCGCTTGCCTCAAGATGATTTCTCGTCGAAACGAGCGCTGACTCCTGTATATCAAATGCATAGACTCTTCCCTCACTACCTACGGTATTCGACAAAAAAAGTGTATCATTTCCGTTTCCCATAGTAAAGTCTACTGCAACCTCACCCTCTCTTAGGTGCTCGAGTATAAAATGCTTATGCAAGCCCGTAAGGTCTACCATAGTAAGTCTCGCTTTCTAAACTCCGCGTACACGGAAGCCTGTTAAATAATTTCTTTTATAGGTTTAACGTATGCGGTATAGTTGGTCTTATAAGTCACAAAGCCCGGCTTTGCACCCGCAGGTTTTTTAATATTCTTGACACGGGTATAGTCTACCGCAACATGATCTCCCGTTGCCTTCGAATAGCCCGCCGCGATTCCCGCCGCTTCTGTATAATCCCTGTCAGAAGGCTCGCGCCCTTCAGTAACAAGGATAACGTGAGAGCCGGGGATATCCTTGACGTGAAACCAGATATCGTCCTTTTCGGCGACCTTGAAGGTCAGCCTGTCATTCTGTACGTTATTCTTTCCAACGTATAACGTAAGTCCATCAGTTGTAGTAAATGTTAACGGCTTGGACTTCGATACTTTTGGCGCCTTATAGCCTTTCATTCTGGATGCATAACCCGAGGAATAAAGCTCATCTCGCAAGTCCGCTATATCCTGCTCGGTTTCCGCCGCATCAAGGAAGCTCTGAACGCTTTCAAGATATAAAAGCTCGTCCTCCCATTTTGTTATCTGTTCGGTGAGAACCGTTTTTGCGGTCTTGCATTTATTGTATAGCTTATACATTCTCTGCGCGTTTGCTGCAGGGGAAAGCCTTTCATCAAGCTCAACTGTTATCTCAGGACAGCTTTCATCATAATAGTCTATCGCGGTAAGCGATCTGTCACCACGCTTTATCCTGTAAATATTCGCGGTTATAAGGTCGCCCGCGCGCTTATAGGATTCGCCCTTCTCGCTATCGGCAAGTTCTTCTCTTTGGATGAGAAGCTTCTTCTCCGTGCGCGATTTCGCGTTTGAGAGAAGCGTTCTGATGTCATGCGCACGTTGATGGATTTTTTCGAGTCTGTCTTTTTCGGCAAAATAAAGATCGAACAGCTCGCCGAGCGTTTCAAATTTCCGACACGTCGCATAATCTCCAAGATACGTTATGTCCATATAGGAATAATCTATCGGCTTGCCCGACTGATCGAGTGCAACCGTAGGGGTATAACGTTCTTCTATAAGCAAGCTCTGCCACTCGGAAAATACAGAACAGAATTTTTCTTTATTTATAGCGGCTACAGGAGTATCCACACTGCCCGTTGCACGGAAAACCAGTTCATGCGCTATCTGCGTAGCGATTCCCGAGTAGGTAGTTGTTATAAATTTTTCACCGCTTTTTTCACTCGGAAAATCGGAGAGCTTTGCATAAAAAGCATTTTCGTCTATCTCAAACGGCGAAAGCTTTTCCTGCATCGCGGGAGCTCTATACTTGAGTCCCGGAAGAACCTGGCGTATCGTGCTTGCAGAGAAATCTATCATTTTCAAAGCGGAAATTATTTTATCCTCACCGTCGAGAAGAATAAAGTTTGCATACTTACCCATTATCTCACAAACTATCTTCATCTCCGACGGAAATCCCATTTCATCGTAACCGGATACCGAAAACATCGCTATTCTGTCAAACCCGGGCTGAACAACCCCCGTTATCTTCGCCCCAAGCAATCTTTTTCTTAAAAACATGCAGAACATAGGTGCCTTGAGAGGATTCTCTTTCACCTTGTCGGTAAGCTGAAGACGAGGAGCATTCGGTCCAACATTAAAAAGAAGGCGCGATGACTTTTTCCCATAATGTATAACAAGATCTATTTCATCATTTGCCGGTTGAAGAACCTTTTCAATCTTTGCCTCGGGGAAGTTATCGGAAAACTCCGAAAGCACCGCCCTCATCATACATGCATCAAATGCCATTATCTGTTTTCTCCGTAAATCGCGAACACATAAAATATTTTTTTAATTTTATCATATTTTAAATAAATAGTCAATAGCGAAACTGTTAACACTTGTTAAACAATAACAAAAGTAAAAAGGCTATCTTGCTTCATTTTAAAACAAAATAGCCAAAAGCCCAAAGGTCAAACGATTTTATATACCTTCGGGTCAGGGTCGTAAACGGATACGCCGTGTGAAGAGAATTCACATTCAGCAAAAATATTTCCCGAACGTATCATATTCACTTTTTCATTTTGCAGAATACCTAGCAAATAATATGCTGCGGCATACGCCGTTGTATGCGGAAGCGACGAGGCATCGATATACCTTACCGATATATCGGCAATTCCCGCCGAAAAAGATATCGCCATAGCGGCTGACAGACTTATTCCTACCGACATCTCTGTAATCGACATAGAAATTATCCTGGCGAGATCGACGCTGCTTGGATTGTCGCAAAGAACGACTGCATAGCAACCTATCGGTGTTTGTACAAAATTGATATCAACATCACCTTTTTCTGCACATTTCAATGATTTTGAACATAATAGTTTACATTTACCGACATTCCCTCCGTACTTCCCACAACAGTCAGGCAAGATAATCCGCTTGTTATCCATCACCGAAAATAAATCGTATTCCGAGTACGGATAGCCCTTTAACAGATAAAGGAATACAAGTAGCGCACGATAAAGGTCCGGATAATATACGTTCACCGGCGACGGAATATCAATTATATAATCCCACTCCAAATTCTGCGAAATCTCAACACGGATACCATCTTCTCTTTCCTGTAAAACTTTTTCATCGGAAAAATTTGTACCCTCACGTAAAAATCCCTTGTTTGCGATTACAAAGCTTTTACCTAACGTTGAAATTTTATACATCTGCATAACTACACCTGTAAATCGGGTAATTGAATATTGTAATAAAAAGCCGCGAGAAGAAGCGATATCCCCCTCGCGGTCTTATTACATTATATGCAAAACTGTTTTTTTAGTAAGTCTTACTTCTTTCGTAAATCTTATTTTCCCGCCGAAGCGGCGTATTCTTTCAGCTTGTGCTTCTCATTCTCAATCTTACCCATTGCAACAAGTGTCAAAAGCTCCTTCAGCATTCGTCCGATTCGCTCTCCCCTAAAGCCAAGATCGATAAGTTCTCTACCATCTATTTTGAGATCGGCTATGCTCCGCGGAGTATCAGCTTCAATAAGATGCTTTAGACGTTCATATACAGACTCGGAGCATCTTCCAAGAGCAAAAGCTATTCTTGCGGCTGTGAGAGCCGCTTCATCGGCTACGTTACATAGATACAGTCTAAGCTCAGGCTCTGTCATACCATCCGATAAGGTAAGATTATTTATAACGGTCATTCCGAGGTCTTTTGTTTTATTATCCACTCTTAGCCTGCACATAGCATTTTCATATACTTTTGAGTCCCCTACGCATGCAAAAAGAATTATTTGCCGCTCTTCTGCGGTCAATGCGTCGAATTTAACACGCTCCGGGAGCTTTATACCGTTAAGCTCGGGAATGCACTCCGTAATAACGTCAAGATATTCCTCTATAACAGTATACGCCCATTTACCTGACAGAAGCTTTTTCCACTCGATATAAATTCTCTCAACGGATATGTTTTTTAGGCTTGTCTTATACTCGCGTATTGCTCGTTTCGTTTTGTCTTCAATATTAAATCCCAGAACTGCCGCAAACCTTATCGCTCTGAAAACTCTGAGGGCGTCCTCTGAAAATCTGAGCTCGGGATCTCTTACCGCTCTGATAATCTTATTTTCAAGGTCGGAAATACCGCCGAAAGCATCAATAATTCCACTTTCGTGATTATAACACAACGCATTTACCGTAAAATCTCTTCTTGCAAGGTCAAGTTCAACCTTTTTTGTGAAAGAAACCGACACGGGGTGGCGCGAATCCTGATATTCGCCGTCTATTCTGAACGTCGTTACCTCATACGGCACTCCATCGCAGATAACGGTAACCGTACCGTGAGCTATTCCCGTATCAACCGTTTTTTCAAATATTGATTTTATCTCTTCGGGAAGAGCTGACGTAGTTATATCATAATCGTACGGAGCTTTTCCTAGCAGCGCATCTCTGACGCATCCGCCGACAATATACGCCTCGTGACCGTTAGTTTTCAGTTTTTCTATAATTCTTTCCGCGCCTGCAGGTATGAATAATTTTTTCATTACTTTTCCTTTTATTTATTCTTTATTACTATTGACTTTGATCTAAATTAATTATATAATGTGA
The DNA here is from genome assembly GCA_017411605.1 of Clostridia bacterium. Classification (GTDB taxonomy): domain Bacteria; phylum Bacillota; class Clostridia; order Oscillospirales; family CAG-272; genus UBA1740. Next base: position 47,702 of record JAFQPR010000062.1, read on the forward strand.
TTAGTTAAAACATCTATACGGAGGTATATTATGAAGATCTGCGAAAGACTCTCTACTCTTAACGTTCCCGACGTTCTCGCGCCTTTTGGCAAGAAAATCACCACTGCCGCAGAATTTGATGCAGTCAAGCCTGCTATACAGAAGCTTCTTCAAGAAGAGGAATACGGATTTATCCCAAATAAACCCGACAGTATTTCTGTTGAGGTCATCAATTCCGATTCTAAGTTCTGCGCCGCAAAGGCAACTTTTACAAAATACAAACTCACTGCAAAATATGGCGAAGAAAGCACAGAGTTTGTTTTCTATTCTGTGATACCTAAAGCCATCCCCGAGAAAATGCCCGTATTCGTACATATTAATTTCAGTGATGCTATCCCTCATAAATATCAGCCTACCGAGGAAATTATTGACAACGGGTGCGCGGTTTTCACGATTTACTATCAGGACGTATCTACCGATAACAATGATTTTGAGAACGGTTGCGCAAAGCTCCTCTGCCCTGACAGAAGCGCGCCTCACGCACCGGGCAAAATAGCTATATGGTCATGGGCTATTATGAGAGTTATTGACTACATCGAAACTCTCGATATATATAACCCCGATGCGCTTGCCGTTATTGGTCACTCAAGACTTGGCAAAACCACACTCCTGACCGCAGCATTTGACAGCAGAGTAAAATTTGCTTGCGTTAACAACTCGGGTGCTTCGGGTGACGCGCTCTCGAGAGGAAAGGGTGGCGAAAGCATCAAGGATATCACTAAAAAGTTCCCATTCTGGTTCTGCCCCGAATACTTTAAATATGCAGACAAAGAAGATGAGCTTCCCTTCGATCAGCACTTCCTTATCTCACTTGTCGCTCCAAGGCACGTGCTCACAGGAACCGCCAAGGAGGATACCTGGGCTGATCCGCAGAATCAATACCTCGCTCTTACTTTAACAGATCCCGTATACGCGCTCTACGGCTCAAACGGACTTATCCACACCGAAAATATGCCTATATGCCCGGAGTATCTCCCCGACGGCGACTGCTACTATCACTTAAGAGAAGGCTCGCACTATCTATCGCGCGACGATTGGAATAATTACATTAAATATATCAAAGCAAGAATTTGATTGCTTACGATGGCTCTTCCGCTTTTCTGTGGAAGAGCTTTCTGTATTTTGCAGGGGTCATCGAGTGCGCCTCTCTGAATTTAGCAATAAAATATGCCGAGGTTGAAAAGCCGACGCACTCACCTATTTCTGTAATGCTCATATCTGTCGATATAAGCATTCTCTCCGCTTCTCTTATTTTTATTGACGTGACGTAAGAGGAGAATGATTTTTTCATTCCCTTTTTGAATACTCTTGAAAGGTACGAGGTGCTGACACCCAGCGCCTTTGCCGCGCTCTCCTCCGTCATCTCACTGTAATTTAAATTAATATAGCTGATAGCTTTTTCTATAAGCTCGCCTTGCCAAACACTGACCTGAATATCACCCATATTTTTCTCATGCCAACGGCGTAAAATGTGTAAAAAAATTGAGGTAACGTCTGCGCGAAGGCTAAGCTCATATCCGAACTTCTCTCCCTCCCACTCGTAAAATGCGTGGTGAAAAAGACTCGGAACGGGAGTTTCGGAAAGCTCGTCGCTCTTAAAAAACACTTGTCTTTTATCCGTATTCTGCATAAGAGTCAGCGTATAACTGTACTCCGAGAAGCTCTGCTCGGCAGTAAGCAATATTGACGGCAAAAATTTGATAACATAATAGTTTGAAGGCTCGCCCGTTCCCGTTACGTCATGAAGCTCGTGGTTATGAACTATGACCATATCGCCGGCACAAAGCTTATAATTCTTATTTCCAACGTAAACGTCTGCGACGCCTTCAAGACCGAACAAGAGCTCGGTGTAATCGTGATAGTGATAGTCGAGCTTCGGACGAGGTTTATTCTGCTTTATTCTTATACACTGAATAGACATCGGGACGCCGTCTCTCAGATATCTTTTCTCATAATACGGCATATCGTTTCTCCTCGGTTTATGAGTAATTTCTTTTGTAGCACACCAAAAAAAATGATTTTTTCCTAAAAAGATTATAATTATAAATGACAAAAAATTGATACTTTATGTAAAACATATTATATCACATATTTTTGGAATATGCTATAATTTTCTTGTAATTTATAAAACTTTTTTTAATAGAAAGGAAAAAATATGATTCGCGTACTTGTTTGGAATGAATACAGACACGAAAAAAAATCTGAAAAAGTAAAAGAGATATACCCTAACGGTATTCATGAAGCTATTGCGGATTTTATTCGCGATGACGATATCGAGGTCAAGACCGCTTGGCTCGATCAGGAAAACTGCGGTATAACAAAAGAGCTGCTCGATAATACCGACGTGCTTATCTGGTGGGGACATATGGCTCACGGTGAGGTTCCCGACTCGGTTGCATTTATGGTAAGAGATGCGGTTCTCTCGGGAATGGGAGCTATCTTCCTTCATTCGGGACATCATTCAAAGCCATTCAGATACCTTCTCGGCACTTCCTGCAATCTTACCTGGCGTGAGAGCGGCGACTCCGAAACCCTTTGGGTTATCGAGCCCGGTCATCCTATAACAAGAGGTATCGACAGATACTTTACACTTCCTCACGAGGAAACATACGGCGAGCCCTTCACCATTCCTACTCCCGACAAGCTTCTCTTCATCGGTAACTTCTCGGGCGGGGAGGTATTCCGCTCAGGCTGCCTCTTTGAAAGAACTAACGGAAAAATATTCTACTTCCAGCCAGGTCATGAAACCTTCCCTACCTTCTATGATAAGAACGTGCAAACTATTATCAAAAATGCCGTTCGCTACGTTGCTCCCGTTTATCGCGAGTTTATCGATTGTCCTCACGTTCGTAAGATAACAGATGAAGAGACTTACGTAATCAAATAATAATCAGTTTTATAGTAAAACACAATATATGTATATAATTGTTAACAAAAGGAGATAAAACAATGGCAAAGCTTATTAAAGTTGGTATTATAGGTTGCGGTGGTATTGCAACAAAAAAGCATATGCCCGCGCTCAAAAAGGTTCCTGATTGCGAGATGGTTGCATTCTGCGATATCATTCCCGAAAGAGCCGAAAATGCTGCTAAGAATTTCGGTACTCCCAACGCTACCTGGTGCACAGATTACAAGGAGCTTCTCGCTAATCCCGATATTGACGTAGTACACGTCTGCACACCTAACAGAAGCCACAGCTTCATTACGGTCGATGCGCTTGAAGCAGGAAAGCACGTTATGTGCGAGAAGCCTATGGCGATCAACTCTGCCGAAGCTAAAAAGATGCTCGACGCGCATAAGAGAACAGGCAAAAAGCTCACTATCGGATATCAGAGCAGATTCAGAGACGATTCTCAGTATATGAAAGCAGAGGCTGATGCGGGAACTTTCGGTGAGATCTATTATGCAAAAGCAACCGCGCTCAGAAGAAGAGCTGTTCCCACCTGGGGAGTATTCCTCAACGAATACGAGCAGGGCGGCGGTCCTCTTATCGATATAGGTACACACGCTCTCGACCTTACCCTTTGGATGATGAATAATTACAAGCCTAAATACTGTCTTGGAACAACCTATCATAAGCTTAATAAGGATACCAATCAGGGTAACGCTTGGGGTAATTGGGATCCCGAAAAATTTACGGTTGAAGACTCCGCTTTCGGCTTCGTCGTTATGGAGAACGGAGCAACTATTATTCTCGAATCCGCGTGGGCGCTTAACACACTTGACGTAAGAGAGGCAGTTACTACTCTTTGCGGTACTCTCGCAGGCGCTGATATGGGTGGCGGCGGTCTGCGCATCAACGGTATCAAGAATAACAGACAGTATGTGCTCGAGCCTAACTTCAAGGTTGGCGGCGCGGCATTTAACGACGGAAAGGGCGGTGCAACCTCTGCTGAGGTCGAAGAGAGACTCTGGATCGAAGCTGTAAGAAACGATACTGAGCCCGTAACTCTTCCCGAGCAGGCTTTTGTTGTTACAAGAATTCTTGAAGGTATCTACGAATCCGCCAAGACCGGTACTATTTACACCTTCAATAACGATTAATTTAAATTTATTTAAAAAATGGGTTGGCATCGGGCAAAAGTTGTGATATACTTAAACCGATGCCAACCTTTTTGTTTGAGAGGTTAATTATTATCGGAGAAAATGATATGAGCATATTTAAAAACAAGCTGTCCATCGGAAGCTCTATATCGCCTTTTATGGTGGCTGGTGTTCCCTCAAAGCGTTACGAGGGAGAGAGATCTTATGCGGCTTACGAGCGCGCGGCAGATGAGATGCTTTACAAAGCGGCAAACGATATGAAGGATAAAGTCTTTGCCGAATATGATGAATTTGAAATTTTAGATTCAGTTGCAAACTGGGAAGCGTTCTGCGATATCCCAACGTATGCGGCAGGAACATATACCGTTTTTGAAAGATATGCGATTATGCCTATCTATATCGTTCTCGAAAGTGAAAAGAAACAAAAAGTAAAGCTGGGAATCTACGCAGACAGATGCATAATTCTCCATAACGGAATTACCGTATTCGATAATCCCGATATTTATTCAAAGCCGAAGGAACGCGTCTACGTTTTCGAGCATAAGGCGAGAGTTAACGTTGAAGAGGTCGAGCTGGAGCTCGACGCGGGCGATAACAGAATACTGATTCTGACAGGACGCGTAAACCGCTCTACGGGATTTATGTTTACCGCATTTCTCAAAGAGGCTGAGCACGGTATCTATGCTAAAATACCAATCTCAATAGACAGCGACTTGCGCGAAAAAATATACGCAAGCCAAGCAGCCACTCATCTAACCGATGATTCGTATAAGGACGGTGAAGGCGCCGTTCTTATTATAGGCGGAAATCCCGACAAGGATTTTTCAGTTGAAGTCACGCACAATGATAAAACCGATATTCTCCCGATAGAAAACGGTTGCGTGAAGCTCCCCGAGCCGCGCAAAATAGGCAGACATACCGTTAATGTTGTTTGGAGATCGTCTTCGGGAAAAATAATGGCAAAAAGCAGCTTTGCCTACGGTATCTCACGGATAGTCGAGCCTATGCCCGGATTTGAAAACTTCGACGTCAGGCGTAAGGTAGCTCTTGAAGATCTCGCGAAAAAGAATAATTATCTGGCGCTCTACAGACTAGGGCGTTATTCCGAGGTTACTTCGGAGCTTATCACACCTATTACGGAAAAGGTGCTTCGCCGTGACGATTGCGCGGATTTCCACCTTTTGCCGCTTCTATGGTTAGCCTGGGAGGACAGAGGTAAGCGTGCCCTCTCCGAGGATATCCGTGAGAAAATCAAAGAGGCAGCTCTCGCCTTTAAATATTGGGTTGACGAGGGCGGAGCTTCTTCGATGATATTCTGCTCCGAGAACCACAGAATAGGCTTCCACGTTTGCGAATATCTCGCAGGGCTTCTCTATCCTGCAGATAACTTTACAAACTCAAATCAAAACGGAGTATTCCACTCGCTTAAGGGCAGAATGCACCTTATGGAGTGGTTGACTCAACGCTCGAAATTCGGTTTTGACGAGCCGCATTCGGATAACTACTTCCCCGTTTCCTTCACGGCGCTACTTGTTTTGCGCGAGATTCTGCCTCTTGAGGAATATCCGCTTCGGAATATGGTGAACGTGCTTCTTGATTTTATGGTATATATTGCAGCAACAAGTATGCTCGACGGTGTTATGGCAACGCCGAGGGCGAGAAGCTATTCTCCTCAGCTCAGAAGCAAATATTCATCTCCAATGACACCTTTATGCTGGATGCTATTCGGTAACAGCGATGCAAATCCCGCAGGATTTTTACCCGAGCTCGCTTTCAGCTACTATGTACCTCCTAAGGCTCTTTGCGACCTCGCGGATGATTATACACCGACAAGCTTCCATTTCAAAGAAGGTCTTATGCATTTCGATAAATTCAATGCAGATTTTACTATACGCAGAACGGCAGACTATATGATGGGCGGTGTCCGAGATCATAACGAAGGTATGTGCGATATGCACTTCACACCTATGTTTGCGGCACTCAAAGGCAATATTCCTATATTTATCTCAGCACCTCAGAACAATGCGGATGGCATGGGACTTCGTCCCGACTATTGGGCAGGCGAGGCTCACTTGCCGAGAGTACTTATGCACGGACGGATGCTTATCACAATATTTAATGAGGTCAAGAATTTCCGCATCTGGATGACCCACTGCCATTTCCCTCGCAGACGTTTTGATGAGATAAAAAAACAGAACGGGTGGACCTTTGGCAGAAAAGAAAACGGCTACGTTGCGATTTGGTCAAGCAATCCGCACGAGCTTGCCCTAACAGGTAAATACGCCGAACGTGAGCTCATTGCATATGGACGCGAGTGCGTTTGGCTCACCGTTTGCGGCAGTGCCGATGAGGACGGAAGTTTTGAACACTTTATTGAAAAAATAACTGATATGAATATTATACTTGACGGAAAAGAATGCAGTATTGTCACGCCGGAGGGTATAAAACTTGATTTCAATCTATCCATGGGATTCAAGGCAGACGGAAAAGATGTTGAAATTCCCGAATATTTATCACTCAGTCCTTGGCTCAAATCAAAATTCGGAAGCGGAAAATACGAATACACTATAGGTGATTACGTTCACACCGATTGGACGTACCCCGCAACAGTTTAACAATTTGCAATACAAACAATTAATAGAACTTCTATCAAAGGAGAAAGACTATGCGTTATCAGTTTTTAAGATTTCCCGGAGGAAAAATGAAAGCATTGACCTTGAGCTATGACGATGGTATTCAGGCAGACAAAAGGCTTGCCGAAATCATAGGAAAATACGGTCTTAAGTGCACCTTTAATATCAACACAAGCAATTTTGGCAAAACCACAAACCCAAACAAACTTCAACCCAATGAAATTAAAGAGTTTCTTATTGATGAAGGACACGAAGTAGCAGTTCACGGAGATAGCCATATAGCGCCCGGTATTGCATATCCCGTCGGTGCTATTCGCGACGTGCTCGTATGCCGTGAAAAACTCGAGTGTGCATTCGGTATGATAATACGAGGTATGGCATATCCCGATTCGGGAATAACCCGTATGTTCAACGGAAACGACAGGGAGAATATCTACTCTTACTTAAAGAATCTCGGCATAGTTTATTCACGAACTCTCGCAGACGATAACGACAGCTTTATGCTGCCCGATAACTTCTACGCCTGGATGCCTACGGCGCATCACACTAATCCAAATCTGCTAAAATGGGCAAAAAGCTTCGTCGAGATAAACGAAACAAATACTTATATTACAAGGCAGTATCCCAGACTTTTCTACCTCTGGGGACACAGTTATGAATTTGACAACAACGACAACTGGAATCTGCTTGAGGAGTTCTGCGAAACCGTCAGTGGAAAAGACGATATTTGGTATGCTACTAATATTGAAATATACGATTACGTAACCGCTTATAACAGCCTCGTTATGAGCGCTGACGGAAAACTCGTTTACAATCCAACCCTAATCGAAGTGTTCTTTATGCGAGATGGCAAAAATTACTCGGTAAAATCCGGAGAAACCTTAGTTATCAATTAAAAAATGGACGTTTTGACAACTTAAGTTTTCAGAATATACAAAAAGAGGGCAAATCGGTTCAAGCCGAAATGCCCTCTTTCTTTATTCAATTCTCGGAATTATTCTCATTATTTTCAAAATTGTTTTTTGCTTGCTTTCTCGCGCTCATCATCTTGTTAAATTTAAACGCGAAGAAGAATACAAGGCAAATCAAGATTATGCACAAGGCGATAAATCCTATCCAATGCCAAGCACTTGTAAATTTATCAAAAGGCACTATCGAGAAGCCGAATATGATAGTCGCAATTCCTATTCCGCGTCCGATAACGATCGAAGGAATAAACCACTTAAGCGACATCTTAAGCGTTCCGGCGATCATAACGAGCGCATCGTCGGGAAATATCGGGAACATCATCATAAACGGGAAAAATACCGTTCCTTTATCACGAAGAAGTCCAAGCGCCTTAGCACAGTCCTCTTCACCAAGGAACTTAGCGCAGAGCTTATAGCCACCAAATCTTCCGACAAGATACATAGCAGTACTGGAAATCATCACGCTCGAGAACGAGAGTAAAAACGCTTGCCATGCGACGGGATAAATAGCCTGGCTTAAGAAAATGAATGCCATCGCCGCGCCCGGAATAACACAAAGAAGAATACTGAGCACAGTCTGAGATAATATGAATATGATCCAACCGTACCAAGAGGATCTGAAAGAATCAAACAGCTCGATATTGAAATGCATTCCGTCTTCAAAATATATAACGTCAAATGCCATAAGCAACAGCATCGCGATAACCGATAGAAGCACAAACGCCGCTAAGGTGATCAAAATATTTATTATGCCTTTTTTCTCTTTTTTCAAAAAGGCTTTAATATTTTCCAAACCCTTTTTCATTAGTGAAAACCTCTAAAACAAACTGCAAATTTAATAATATTTAATATTTACACATATATTGTAACAAAGTATCCTTCCAAAGTCAACCAATTCGACATATTAATTAAGTAAATTTTTTATTAACAAGTTGAACAACTGACAACATTTTGCTTTGGTAAAATTATATAAAAACCAGAGTCATTATATTCTCTTTTAAATTTATATTTTGCAGACTATTTAGACTTTTATTATTGACAAAGCCAGCGCGCACATATATAATATATTTATGAAAAAAAGTTATTTACGGAGTACGATATGTTAAAATTAATGCAAAAAATGAATCACAGAAAATGCTCTTGCGGAAAGGTTCATAGCTTCGACTGCGATATTTACGCGGGCTCGGGAGCAATAAAGAATCTTTCTCTTGCTTTAAAAAAATATGAAACGAAAAAGGCGTTCGTTTTTGCGGATAAAAACACTTATTCGGTAGGTGGCGCTGCAGTCGAAAAAATACTAAGCGATTCGGGGATAAATTATTCTATCTTCATTTTTGAAGAGAGTCCTAAGCCTGATGAAAAAGCGGTAGGCTCTATCGCACTGCATTGCCCAAGCGATGCGGATACCGTTATTGCTATAGGATCGGGAGTTCTTAATGATATCGGTAAGATCCTTACATCAATCGGTAACAAGACGTATATGACCGTGGCAACAGCGCCCTCTATGGACGGATACGTTTCGAAATCCTCTTCAATGTGCCGCGACGGTCTTAAGGTAACTATATCATCAAAGAGCCCCGACGTTATTATAGGAGATACCGATATTCTCAAAACCGCTCCTACAAAAATGATGATCTCCGGCATTGGAGATATGCTTGCAAAATATATCAGTATCTGCGAGTGGAGAATAAGCAATCTTCTCACGGGTGAATACTACTGCCCCGAGATAGCGGAGCTTACAAGACTCGCGCTGAAGGGCTGCCTCGAAACTGCTGACGGACTTCTTGAAGGTGATGAAAACGCCGTTGCCGCAGTATTTGAAGGTCTTCTTATCGGAAGCGCGGCTATGAATTACGCAGGTATATCAAGACCCGCATCGGGAGTTGAGCATTACATCTCTCACGTTATTGATATGAGATACGAAGAATTTGGAACGCCATGTGATTTCCACGGAATTCAGTGCGCTATCGGCACTTATATTTCCGCAAGGCTCTATGATAAGCTGAAAAACGTTACTCCCGATTATGACAAGGGCGTTTGCTACGCAAAAAGCTTTGATAAAGCCGATTGGAATAAAAGGCTTACGGCTCTTCTCGGCCGTGGCGCTGACAGTATGATTAAGCTTGAAGAAAAGGAAGGAAAATATGACGTAGCCAAGCACGCATCGCGCCTTCCGCTAATAATTAAAGAATGGAGTACCATTTTAAAGATAATGGAAGAAGAGCTCCCCTCGCCCGAGTATCTTGACAATCTTTACGATAAGCTCGGTCTTCCAAAATCTCCGACAGAAATAGGAACCGATTCATCTCTTCTCCCCGAAATATTCCGAGCATCAAAGGACATCCGCGATAAGTATGTTCTCCCCCGTTTGCTCTGGGATCTCGGTATTTTAGATGAATTTGCAGAAACGGTAAAATGAGATATTATCAAGAATTTGCCAACAAATATTTACTTTTATACGCTAAAAGGCTTACTCACATGAGATGAGTAAGCCTTTTCTTTGTTTTTGCAGTTTTGCTAGGTTAACCAAACATTCAGTTTTATTATTTAAACCGAAAATATCAGTTTATTTTCAAAACCAAGAAATCAACCGAGGTCAAAGTCCCAAATACCGTCGTTATCTTCTTTAGGAGTCGTTTCGGTACCCGGAGAGGTAGTTATGATATCTTCCATTCCAAGCTCAATGACCTCAAGCTCGGGAGTTATATATTTATTCATTCTCACATCTCCTTTCCTACTACGAAATTCTTGTATACTTCTGCTGATTCGGAATACTTGATAAGTCTTGCAAGCAAAGCTTGAACTGAAGCCGAAGTATTTTCGTAATAGCACATAAGGTTAAACGAACCAGAAACATCCGTTCCCGAAACCGTGTATTCAACGGTATTTCTTATAGCGTAGCCGTAAGTCGTCAGATATACCTTATTACCGACTACTGTCTTTTCAAGCTTGGCACCGCCCATAGTGAACTCGAAGTCCTCGGGAGCGTATCCGCTTCCAACTACGAAGACGAGTGAAATCTTTTCGCCGAGATCAACGGATGCGCTTGAAATCTCTCCACCAACGGTATTAATTGCCTCTTCATTCATCTCGGGAGTGTTATTTGCATCGTAATCCGCGCCTATGAGCTCGTCAACGAGTGCCTTTGCACGCAGAAGCTCCTCATCGCTAACACGTCCCGTCGTGTTGAAGTAAACGTACGCTGCTCTTGCATAAGAAAGCATATCGCGAACGAGTGATTTTTCTTCGTCACTCTCATTTCCGCCAAGAACGATCTTTGCGTATTTAGCAACGTTCAAGGTCCACTTTGCGCTAACCGTGCTATCGCCCGATATAAGCGATACTGAAAGCACTATATCGTCAAGCGAGTCAGCAACCGCAAGTGACACGGGTATGCGGTAATACTTACCGTCTGCTAGCTCGGTTATCATACTTTCGTCAAGAATAACGTTCTCTCCGTTAACCGATACTGACGATAAGTAATCGTTGATAGGTACGTATATATTGTATATAAGATTTGAATAAAGGCTTACGCTGGACTTGATCTTATAACCGACCATAACCTCGGGATATGCCTGATATGTTGCATATTCTCCATCTACAGAAGTCTTAGCAAATACGCACTCAACGCCGGTATCAAGAGTAACCTTATTATTAACCGTGGAAGAAGTTACTTTAGATGGAACGGTGAGTTTTAAGTAACTACCGTCACTTCCCTTGCCAAAGGTTACATTGGATTTATCGTTAGAGGTGTAGATGGTAGAATTTGCAGTTGTGCTGCCAAGAACGATTTCACCACCGTTTACATTAACTGTTGCCGCAACGGGAGTTGCCTCTGAGGTATTGTTAAAGTTAAGCACATTAGTAGCCTTAAGAAGTCCGCTTACGTCAAATACGCAATTGGTAAATTCTATAGTGTAGTAAACGGGCATAGTCATAGGCTGACTGCCATTCGAATAATGAGCAAGGAAATCGTTTCGCTCAATACCGTAAGCTGCGGTTATCTTAACGTTCGTGAAGTTAAGATTTGCGCTCTTATATTGCTCGTAGGTTGAGTTAGACTGCGTTCCAAGTGTTAAGAGATTACCGCGAACAATAATTTCACCACCGTATACGTTAAGAGTGAAGCTCTGTTTATCTGCACTATAGGTTTTTGTTCTTGCAAAGAAGAGCTGGGTTGTATCGGTCTGCGTAACGGTGAAGCCGTTAAGGTTTACGTCAATCGTACCGACTGCAGCACCGAGATTCTGGTCATTTGCCGTAGCCGTAACATTACCACGAAGAAGAAGTTTTGCATCAGCCGCACCAACTGTGCCAACAGCGCTTCTTGCCGCGCTCATCGCTTCGGTGAACTGCGATTTGGTGTATGCACCCTTGAACTCTCCGCTCTGGAAGAATACTATTGGATATGCGTTTGCATCAGCTTTTTCCGCTGGAATAGTGCCGTAGCCTTCGATATATACCTCAGGCTGCAAGGTATAACTTACATAATCACCAATGGTCACGGGATTTATAAATTTGGCAACTGCTCCGTCATTTGTGTAGAACGTCTTGTTGTTAATGATAGTTGGATTATTCTTAGAAAGATATGTGTTTATATCCGTATGAGCGGTAAGCGTGAGATATTTGCCATCACCGCCCTTGCCAAAGGTCATCGAAGCATTACTGCTGCCCAGAGCATAAAGTGACGTTCTCCATGGATGAGTACCGCTTCCGTCACCCTGCCCTGCTATAAGCTCACCGCCGTTGATTTCAAAATCAATATTAGTGTTCGCAGCATTCAACTGGAAGATCTGATTTGCCTTCTTAAGCTTTGTAAGATCGATCACGCAATCGTTCATACGAACGTCAAACTGAGCCAATGTATCACTTGTTCCGGATACTGTACCCGAAGTGGAAACTACAAACCAAGTGTTGCTTCCCATGGGAGCACTTAATGACACGTTAAGATTAGTAAAGTTCAACTCCGCATCCTTAAGAGGACCTGTTGTTGTACCGCCATTCTGTGTTCCAATCGCAAAGAACTGACCGCCAAGAACTATATTTCCATCATAAACGTTCAAGGTGAATTTCTGTGCAAAATTATTGACAGTTTTCGTTCTCGTGTAGAACAAATAACTTGTATGAGTTTGAGTAAGAGTAAATCCATTGAGGTTAATATCTATTACTCCTGCGGTTTGGCCAAGGTTTTGATCCTCTGTTGTAACCGTTGCATCACCGCGAAGAAGAATCTTTGCAGGAGCCGGGTTCGCTTCGTCTTTGAGACCTAAATTCGTTCTGGGATAGGAAAGAGCCTTATCGAATTCGTCTTTACCAAAAGCAGCTTTAAATTCACCGTTCTGGAAGATTACTATCGGATAAGTCTTTTCATCTGCTTTATCCGCAGGAATTGTTCCATAGCCTTCGATATAAACTGCTTCGGATGTTTTGTTTTGCAAACTATACGTTACATTAAGAGCCGTTTCTTCAGTTTTAACGAACTTAGCTTCGTTTCCGTCCGACGTTCCATTGCTGCTAATTTCGGAATCCAAGTAAAGAGAATTATTAGTCAAAGCTGCCGCAGTTGTTACTTGGGTAGGAAGAACAAGACCGACATATTTATCGTTGCTACCCTTACTTAACGTCAAGGATGATACATCGTTTAAAGCATAGATAGTAGTATCAACGCTACCTCTCGAGAGCTTAATCTCACCGCCTTCGATTGCGAAGCTAACCGCAGGTTTAACTGCTACCGCGGCGTTGTTGAGGTTAAATATGAGAGAATTCTTTGCTGCCTTGCTAAGATCAAATACACAATCGGTAAAGGTGATATTATAATCTACGGTAGTGTTAGTGTTGTTAGAGATACTGCCGTTGGTGGTCAAAATCAACGAATCGTTAAGCTTGACGCCTCTCTGAACTTCGATATTAACGTTCTCGAAGATAAGGTCAGCACTCTTGAACTCACCGGTAGTACTTCCCTGAGTTCCTATTGCGAAGAGATAGGATTTTATAGAGATAGAACCGTTTCTTACCTTGAAGGTTAGGCTCTGAGACTCGTTGCTATAAGTCTTCGTTCTGAGCCAGAATAGAGCGCCGTCGTGGTTCTGAGTGAGAGTAAATCCGTTAAGGTTGATATCAATCTTACCAACTGCCTGACCTACATTTTCTTCGCGTGACAAAGAAACAGCATCTCCGCGAAGAAGAATCTTTGCAGCAGGCTTATCGGGATCCTGAACGCCTGTATGAGAAAGAACGAGTCCTCTAGCGTCTGTTAATGCTTCTTTAAACTGGTTAGCTGCAAATGCCTGCTTGAACAAGCCATCTTGGAAGAGAACTATCGGATAAAGCTCAGCGTCCGCATAATTTGAAGGAAGCGTTCCGTAACCATCGATTTCAACGTCGGAGAAGCTCTTGAAGGTAAAGTTATCAATGAATACCGTACCGTCCTCGCATCTGAAGACCATCGTCTGAAGAAGAGAGTCGCTTGCTACGTTTACGTAGTTATCCTTAGTTCTTGAGCCGGTGATAGTTTTACCCTTGCTGTCGGTCACCGTGCTTGTTATGGTTTTACCGCACCACTCGATTCTTATACGGAAGGTCTCCTCACCGTCATAGGTATATGCGTGAGTCGTTGTTTCTCCAACCTGCATAGTGGAGTCCGAATGATGAAGACCTACCTGGTTATAATATCCGCCGGGCGCGACGTAAAGCGTTCTCGTGCTTGCCGCGCTGTTCGTTCCCCAGCTCGTTACGTTTGCATCAAACTCGAATACGTATGTATTGGTTGGGTCATAATTCTCTATTCCGCCAATAGCTTTCAGCCAATTAAACTGAACGCTTTGTTTATCGGTAAGCTCAATGCGCTGAGAAGAGAATGAAGGAGCTTTAGCGGAGTATTTTCCACTGTTTTCCGTCTCCCACATACCGAGAGCAGCAAGGTCTGCATAGGTGAAGTAATGGAAGTCATCGGTATAAACAACATCTTCAGGCTTCTCTTCCTCTTCTTCAGCCTCCACTATAGAAAACTCATCAAGAACGAGTCCGTTAACCTGCTTGATTGTTACTTTGATAGAATTTTCGGTAACATTAAAGACCGCATAGGTAGGCTGCTCTCCTACATTGGATATTACAACCGCCTGCTCTTCTATGTTAGGATAATCGCCAATACGATCGTGGTTCAGCGCGGTTGCTCCGATGAGCATATAAACCGTACCGTCACCCTTGGTTATAAGGTCGGGATTCTCCTTAGTTACGATCTCGCCGTTCTTCATAGGATAGCTTCTGGTTACAAGATGGGAGTGACCCTGAATAACGAGGTCAACATCAAAGCCCTCAAGAATATCAGCGAGGGTATTTCTGTCATAACCGCCGCCGTAACGGTGATAAACGCCTTGATGCGCAAGAACTATAGTCCATTTAGCATCCTTATTTGCTTCAAGGTCTGCCTTGAGCCAAGCTCTTTGAGCTTTCATAATAAGATCATCCTGCGCACTGTAGGAGCCGGAATTGTATACGATGAAATGGGCATCTCCGTAGTTATACGAATAGAAGGTTTCATCCATATACTTAATAAGCAACTGCGCCCATGCAGCATCTTTTACATCAGAGCCAAGAGCGTTGATAGCGCTTACAACAGTTGGATCCAGGTAAGCATTTCCGCCGTTATCGGGATGGTTGAAATGCATTCCAAAGTAGAAGTTCTGATTTGCCGTAGTGAGGTTATCATCGTGGTTTCCGGGAGTTGCAAAATGTGGTATGGAGGCGCCTGCTTCTCCAAGAGCCTTGAAGTAGAGATTCCACTGTTCTTCCTTAAGTCCTTCTTCCACAACGTCACCGGTGTGAAGAATAAAGGCGGGATTCTTAACCTCTTCCAAAGCCTCGTCGAAGGCAGCCTTCGTATACATAAAGCCTTTGTTTGCAACTTCTGTTCCGCCCCAGGTGATACCCTGAGTATCTCCTACAGCGATAAAGGTGAATTCTTTTTCGTCACCTGTTGCAGTAGTGAAAGTATAAGCCTTACTCCAATCATTTACTTCATCGGAGCTACCCTTAACGCCTATTTTATATTCATATTCGGTATTTGCAACAAGACCCGACACATCTGCCTTGAAGTAATCTTCATCGGCATATTCGGTAGGCTCGGTAAGCTTATAAGCATCGGCAACAATCCATTCGGATGCGCCATTAACTCTATACTTTATAGCCATAGCATTGCTACCGATAAACTCAGCCTTTGCGGTCCATGCAAAATGCCTTGACGAAGTCGCATCGGTAAACGAGGTAACGAGGTTATATACGTTAGCTCCAAAGCCTTCCGATGATGGCTCGATAGTTACAACCTCATATTCGTTAAGAACGAGATTTTCATAAGACAGGCTAACGTCCTTAACCCTTTCCGCATTAGTCGCATACGCAACAATTCCGCTACCGGAATGCTTATTGTAAGCACCCTTGCGAACGATTCCACCATCGGGAAGAGTTACTTCAACGATAGTCATATTCTGTGCAGGATTTACGCTCACGTAAACTTTATAGTCACCGCTTCTGTAATCACCGTTAACTTCAGCGCCGAGTATTGTAAGTCCACCGTCCGAAATTGAGAAGAGCTCTGTAGTTCCGAGTTTAATATTAACTTTACATCCGATTACGTAGTTTGCAACAGCGCTGTAAAGAGCCTGCTCGTTGTTTGCAATAGTAACAGGAGTGGTGCTTACAGCAGTGAGATTAGCCGTAGCAAAGGAATAAGCCTTTCTTACGAACGCCTCACCAATCATCTGCTGAGTAAGAGTATCGTAGTGCCAGCCGTCCTGCTGAACAAGGTCTTTTGCTTTGCCGCTCTCGGGATCAACAAGATCGTATCTTGTGTCAAGCATCGCAACGTTTTTAATAGTTGTATCAGCAGCTAATTTATCCTGACCTGCCTGAACTGCAGCAAGTCCCGCCTCACTGTTGGGAGCATATGCGGGGTTGCGGTACACTCTGCCGTAAACCGCCGGCATATCCGAAAGATCCTCTCCCGTGATGATTCCAACATCACGTCTTACGTCGGATATAAGAGTTTTAAGGAGAGTGGAATAAAGGTCAGCAGTCATATCACCGTGATTTCCGTCTCGCTCTCCCTGCATCCACCAGAAGCCCTGAACGACGGGGGTATAACCTTCTTTTTCGAGCTTTGTAAGAGCTTCTTTAACGGTAGAAATAAATCCGTCGTAAAGGTCGCCTATTTTATCACCGTCAAAAGCTATATCGGGATTAGCCTCGATATATGATGGCGGTGTCCAAGTTGCTATATTGTTATCCGCCGTAACACCGTTTGCAGAGAGCTGAGTATCTCCGTTTGCATACTTGATTATAACGTGCTTCTCACCGCTTTTGCTAAGCGCGGTTGCAATTCCGATTTCAGCACCGGAATATGACGCATCCTTACCAAGTCCGAAGGTAACGGGAACAAAATTCGTGATATCGTTTCCATACCCCTTTCCGTAGTAGAGAACGTTTTCGATTCCAGCATCAAGAATAGCTCCGTCGGAGTATCCATCCGGGTAATTCGTCGTTTCTCCGTAGCCTACCGCATTCGATTGACCTGCGATAAGCCATACATTGATTTTTTTGTCGGGTTCAACATTATCTCTACCCGACACACTTGCGCTTATAACAAGTGCAAGACTAGAGAAGACCAATGCCAAACTAAGCATAACCAATAAAAGTCTTTTGGTTTTGGTTTTCATTTCTTTTTTCCTTTCTTATCTTTGATATATTTCAATTATTTGCGTACAAATAAATAAAATCTGTTTCCATTCCCTTACCGAAAATCCTTAACTTTTCTTCATCGATAGAAACAAGACAATAAGTTTCTTCTTTAAAATCGCATACGGAACGCACGGTTTTATGAACGACGCCACGTCTTACGGAAAGTCCGCCGGGATGATAATGACCTGCTATGTACGCTCTGACATTACTGTAACTATCCAAGAGCGCAAGCATTTTTTCATATTCAATAATTCTAGCAACAGGCTCTGTTTCTCCGGGTTCTCTGAGGCACGAAAGATCATACACGGGAACATGACAGAAGATTACAACATCCTCGCCTTTATTGACGGCATCATCAAGTGTGGTTTTGAGTGCATTCCAAGAGCTTTCTCGGTAAAGTCCCGGCCATTCCTGAACCGGAACATCAGGATTGTTTTTCCTGAAATTCCAATACGCTTCCCTTTCCTTTTCGTCACGGCTATATCTGCTTATCTCAAAAGCGTTTAAAACGATAAATCTGAATCCGTTAACAGAAAAATCGTACATAGGCGCGGGCATCTTCAGAAGCTCCGTATGCTCCCACTCACCGCGGCGGCAAAGATCGTGATTTCCTATAGCGTACTTAACAGAATGCTTGCATCTCGAAAAAGCATCTACAATTTCGGGAGCTTCGCTTATATCATGTCCATCTCCGAGATCTCCCAGACTGAAAACAAAATCCAATTTCCTCTCATTTAATTTATCTACTATCGAACAAACTTTTCTCTTTGCGCCAAGGCAATCACGCGTTGAATAATTTCCTTTTTCAGAATAGTGACAATCACCTATAACTGCAAAATTTACAGATTTACTCATATTTTCTACCTTTTAAAATCCGATTTGCATTTTATATATCCAAGTTTATCAAGCCAGACCAAAACATGAGAAGCAAATCCGTGATTACAGCTTGCCTTTATGTCCTTATGCTCCCAAAGTGTTCCGGTAAGACTTGCCATATAATCAAAGTATCCGCATATATTCTCTTCAAGCTTATCGTATCTTCCGTTTTGGCAAAGAAGCTCAAGACGCAGATAATTCCCAATAAACGCATTCGACGGGTATATTTCTTTCCATTTACCTGTTTCTTTACGCTCGGGGCCGAAATCATCTACAAGCGTTTTCCAAAGCTCTTTATCTTCTTCATCGGTAGCTACGCCGGTAAAGAATGCGTAATATTGGCAGGTTTCGGTACGTTCTCCGGAAAGTGTAAGTTCTCCGTCTTTGAACACTGAATTATCACAGTAGAATATGCCTATCTTACTCTCTCGCCTTATTGTTTCTTTTAGCTTTTCGGCTTTTTGATTATACTTTTCGTCACCGTAAAGCTCGTACATCGTTTTTAAAAATTTATAGTACAGCATATTTGAAGGATAATTAACATCCTGAACAAGATTGTTGCACATAGACCACTCAACGAATACCCATCCATCGAGCTTTTCAAGAAGCCCATTATGATTTTCATAAGCTTCGAAATACTTGCAAAGCTCAAGCATCTTGGAATAAAGATCGTTTACAAATTCGCGATCTCCCGTTCTGTCAAGATATTCCTTTAGTTCAAGAACATACCACATAGCCCAGTTCGGTATAAATTCCGGATTTCTAAAGTCTGATGGATAACACATCGGAAGCATACCGCGAGGTATGCTTTTATAGGAATCCTCCATTGCGAAGTTTGATAAAAAACACTTCTCAACCGTACTTTTACCTGAAAGCAATCTCTCAACTCTCGCTGTGAAGAAGCTATCGCAAAGCCAACCGGCTCTTTCTCTGGAAGGGCAGTCCATATATATATCAAACGTGTTTTGACGAAATGTTTCAACAGCGGCATTATATATACGGGAGATAGCGGCACTTGCCTTATCAGAATCAAGCTCAACTTTTATTTCTGAGATATTAAAATCTACTCTTATCATACCGACATAACTAAGCTCGATTTTTCCGCCTGACGTGATTATATTTATATATTTAAAGGTGTATGGTTCTGCGGTTATTAGCTTATATTCGTTCCCGCCATTTAATCGGTATAACACTACATTTGACGTATGGTTTCTTGTGAAATCAACTCTGCCGTCAACAAGCAACTCATCAAAGGTCATATAGAGCTCCGTATCTTCAAGGCAGTTTAACGAAATTTCAATAAATCCCGTTGTGTTCACTCTCAGTGAGCCCGAAATATAAGTATCCGAGTTCATCACCGCAGGCAATGAAGGCTTGTGTCCGTCAGGGCAAAGCTTCAATTCCTCCGCTTTATGTATACTTATTATCTCTGTTTCTTCCGGCGCAAATCCGTCAACGGTTTTACCTGCGTTCACTACCTCGCGGCTATCGTAATATTTTTCCGGCTTGATACGAGTAACTGAACCGCCACTGTATATATCACACAGTGGCTCACGCGGAAACTCAGGATAACTTACTTCTCTTTCAATAAATTTCTTCTCACCGCAAATCTCAAGCTCTACCTCTTTGGCATCATCAAGACGGCTCATATCATAAACCTCTGCAAATGCCCGTTGATAAGAATATCTTTGCACCTTTCTTATTTTTTCCGAATAGGAGTATGCTTTCCAGCCTTCACCACCCGTAAAGGCAACGACTTTTCCATTCGAAACAAGCTCGGCAATAATAAACGACGGCTCTTTGAGCCACTCGAAGCTATCAACATAATAGCCCGTTGCAATAACGGTTATAACATTCTTTTCATACGTTAAATACTTTGAGACAGAAAGCTCATCCACTCTATAATATCCGCGCCCTGCCCTTGCGGGTCCATAATGAACAAACTGACCGTTTATAAAAATCTGATAGCCTGTGTAACACGAAATACGGAGAAATGCATCTTTGCATTCCTCAATATTTGAAACAAATTTCAGAGAATGGTTAAGCTCAGTCTGCATCCCCTTTTCCCATACAGGACACGCTTTTACAAATTGAGTTTCTTTAAATTTCATACTTATCCTCGCACCATATCGCATTTAAAATAATATGAATTTTACATATTAATTAGCAGAGAGGGTAGCCACTCCGGTGTCAGGAACAATATTTACGTATACGTATGCGCTACCATCACTGTTTCTGTGAACTTCAAGAATTTCCGAGCCCACGATTGCTGAGTCCCATGTAGCAGGAACGCTTACCTTCACGGTAAGAGCTTCGGTGAAAATCTCATTATCTTCTTTGTCTGTTAGGGTCACCTTAACCGTACCGTTTTCATACGCGGAAGAAACAGTTGCCGTGGACCATTCTGCGTAATACATAGATGCTGAGGTATACGTTGCAACCCATATATTTTTATTTGAAGCATAAGCAAACAGTGCCTCTGCCTGATCCTCGGTTATCCGATGACCGTTGGGAGATGAGGATGCGGAAGACGGACGAATATCGTGTATGCAGAAGCCTGCCCAGCCATTCATTGCTATCGCGGCATCGATATAGGCTGTCCAATTAGATATATCGTCATTTACTACACCATCGGGATTTGCATTATAATGCTCTACCATATAGCCGGGTGTGTTAAATCTTTCGTCCCTAGTGTCATATCTTGACGGAGTAACAACCTTAGTCGAAAGATCTAAATTCGGGTCATACGTTGAGCCAAATGTGGTTCTTACACTTATAAGATCCCCTGTTTCATAAGCGCTATTCCAAAGTGCTATAAAGAATACCTTATAGGTAGGATACGTTACACCGTCGATTACAACGTTACCCGTCTTTACACCTATTCCTGCATCAACAAGAGAAATAGCCGTTCCGTTCTTTGAAATGTAATCGGAGAACAGATCCTCAAGTATTTGCTTCGATGCGTACAGCTCCTTTGTGGAGTTGCCCTCCGGCATAAGAGTGGATGTATTTATATTTCCCTTATTATCAACGTAGGTATAATATCCGCCATTATCGTCAAGTCCCCAGAATATGTGAGTATGAGTGTGAGATACGATTTCGCTTGTTCCCGCAGAAAGAACATCGTTCCAAAAATCTACGTTGCCTTGGTTTACGTCGTACTGATACTCACCGTCCACAATTACGTATTCGGGGATTCCGTCACCGTCTGCATCGAGAGTTTTAAGAGTTGCAAGATCTTTTGTTTTAACGGCAAACGAAAGAGCGAGTTCGGAATATTTCTGAAGCATGGATTTGGCAAAGGTCGCCGTCTGCTTCTCGCCATCGTCTATAACGAAGGTAACCGTAGCATCGGTACCGTTCTTATTAACTATCTCAGCGGTGGTATTTCCTATAAAGGTGAAATTGATCTTATATTCGCTGACAGAGTTGCCGTCAGCACTCGTCACTTTAATGGTAGCAACATTTCCGTTTGAAGCAGTGGGTGCAGTGTATTCAACGCTTGCGCCAAACGATGATGCGGTATATTCGATCTTTATTCCCGACGTAATCTGAAGAGTTACGGAATACTCAAGCTTTGAGGAGGAGAATCCCGAGACGTTACTGCCGTTAACCCGGATGTCCAGAAGCTTAGAATCGTTTGAGTCGAATTCACGGTAGCTTCCATCCTTATTAGCAACGTAATCGGAGTAGGATTTTCCGTATATGGTTATTGCCTTTCTGATGTCGTTTATGTAAAGAGCGTAATGTCCTATATTGCTGACGTCAGCACTCTCAAACACGACGAGCATATCCTCCGCAGTGTTATAGAACGGTGAGTCATATACGTTCGCATTTGCGGGGATATCTGTCAGGGTTGCGGGGATATAGATGCTCCTAAGTGACGAGCATCCGGAGAATGCAGAGATGCCGATGGTTTTAACAGCACTTCCTATAACGACCTCCTCAATACCCGAGCATCCCCAGAAGGCGTATGCTGGGATTTTAGTACAAGCGCCGTTAAGAACTAACTTTTCAAGAGTATCGGGAAGGTTCGCCTCATTTGCGGAGTAATTCTTAGCTCCAAAGATATAACCGATGAAGCTATTCGATGAGGTGTGGCTTCCACCTATGAAGGGGATGGTTATCGACTCAAGAAGAGTGTCTGCAAAGGCTCCGCTGCCTATTGTGATAAGCGTTTCGGGAAGTTCTGCATTTTTGATCTTCGTGCCCTTGAACGCTGATGCGCCAATAACCTCGAGCTCATTTCCGAACCTTACGTTCTCAAGAGCAGAAAAAGCAAATGCACTGTTGCCTATATTGGTTATTTCATCGGAAATGTAAATATAGGTTATAATTTCGTTGCTTTTGAAGGCCTCCGTCGCTATAGACGTAACCTTAGTACCATTTATAAACTTAGGAATAACTATTGCACAATCGTTACCATTATATCCTGTGATCTGGAAAGTTCCGTTGGAACGCTGCGAGTACTCGAATTCCGAAGCAGGAGTTTCGTATGAGCCAAGCTCAACGACTACGATTGCACTGATATCCTCGATATCGTTATATCGTCCATCAGTGGTAAACACCGCAGTTACCGTATACATACCGGGAAGCATAAATCGGTTACCTATATATTCAACGGTTATACCGGCAGGAAGCTCGCCCTCAACAAATATGGAATGCTCCTTTGCATCGAAGCTAAATGTAGCATTTTTAAACACGGGTACGTACGTTCCCTTGTTGATAGTCATAGTAGCTGTCAAAATCGGGAACTCTCCGTAATTTTCGTTTTCGGTCTCAAAGCTTACAGTAACGGCATAGCTACCAACGTCGGTCTTGCCATTTCCCTCGTATATTACCTTAACATCGGTGGGAACGGTTCCGGTAATGAAGATGGATTTTTCCTCTCCGTCATATTCAAACGACTGATCGTTAAAGCTTATTCCACTAACCGAGAAGGGTTCTATTGTAAGTTTTGCGCTCATATCCGGAATAGGCTCGTAATTTTCACTGTTTCCGGCGAAAGAAGCCACTACCGTGTAAGATCCCACGTCGCTTTTTCCGTTTCCGGCATAGCTTACGCTAACGCCCTCGGGAAGATTCCCGCTGATCTCTATACCGTACTCTTCGCGAGAGTAGGTAACGGTCTTATCGGTGAAGGAGACACCCGACATATCGTACGTTGCCTTTTTAACTGTAAGCGTTGCGCTCATATTGGGAATTTCCTCGTAGTTTTGAGCGTTGTACTCAAAGCTGGCGGTAACGTTATAAGTTCCTGCGTTTACTTTACCGTTTCCGTCGTAGCTTACTCTAACACCGACAGGAAGCTTACCGGTAAGTTCTATAGAGTGCTCTGCACCGTCATAGATTACCTCCTTGTCAGCAAGGGAAATGCCCGACATATTGTATGTTGCCTTTTTAATTGTGAGCGTTGCGTTCTTTGTCGCCAAAAGCTCCTCATCGTAATAGAATTTTGCCGTTACGGTGTATTCACCGGCGTTAATTTTTCCGTTACCCTCGTAAATCACTTGGACACCTTCGGGAACGTTGGTTGCGAAAACGTTTTTCTCGCACCCGTCGTAGGTTACCGTATTATCCTCGAAGACTACGCTTTCAAGATCAGCCGCGGTAACTCCCGTATCATTACCACCTAACAAGCCTCTGATAACGTCACATGACGTGAGCGTAAGGCAGAAGAAGGCTAAAGCGAAGATTATCGTAAATATTTTTTTCATATTGCCACCACTTATTCTCCGTATCCTACAGCAAGCATAAACGTTGGCATAGGATGACCGGATTCATTCGTTAAGTTTCCTACATATCTGGTTTCTATCACAAGAGAAGGATCTCCCTCAAATACGTACTCGGTGCCGTCGGGACCTTTAATAACCGCCTTGCCATTGGCAACTGCATTATAAAGACTCGGGTTAGAAATCACGGTACCATCTTTGAGAATAAGCTGCATACTTGAATATGCATATCTCACGTATGCGGGAGAATCAACACCGTCAGCTGTGAGCGTTACGGTATTTCCCGTTATTTCTCCGACTGCCGTCTCGAATTTCTTGTCCGCACCTGCGATCTCAAAGCCAAGGAGCACGTTGCCGTAAGAAAGCGAAAGCTCAGTATCAAAGGTTATTATAAGCTTATTTCCGTTTGCGGTAACGCTTACGACACGGGGTGCTTCAACGACCTCGTCAGCATAAAGTTCGTAAACGTTCTTAAGAACCGAGTCTGCAACTCTATGTCCTATGGGAGATTTTATCGAGGGATGTATAGTTCCATGCGCAAGATCGCTCGCGTTAAGCACAGGGCCCTCTCTCGAAGTGCTGATAACGAAGGTATCGTCAGCTTCCCCGAGATTATACTGAGTTACCGTGAAATCTCCCTGATTGGTGGCATAAGGTGCAAGCTGAACTGCAAAGAACTTAAGGTCTTCGTTAGAAAACGCCTTTTTATAGCTTTCTTTGAGAGCATCGAAGAAGATTCCGTATGTATCCTTATGGCTTAAACTGTTCTCCTCGCCCTGATACCAAATGACACATTTTGCCGTATAGCCTTCAATGGGTGCTATCATCGCGTTATAGCAAACACCCGGAGTCTTTCTGTAAGGCTTTTCAAAGTAGGACGCGACCTCGTTCGCAGAGGTGGGATACCTTCCGTTTTCAAGATAGAAGGAAACGTAATCATTATATCTTTCTATTCCCTCCTGAACACCGGTATAAGAAGTATTACCAAAGGTTTCTTTGAAATAATTAAACTCTATCCATGAATATATTCCAGAGCCTACGTAGGATGCATCTATGATAGCAATAGCTACGTCGTCTCCAAGCTCATCTGCCATTCTCGTGGCGAGAACGTATCCGATAGCAGAAACGTCTCCTGAGATGACACTCGATTTTTTGAGGAGCTCACTCGTTACGGTATACCAGCTTCCGATTCCCTCCTCGATCTCGTAGAACTCCCATTTTGTCGGTGTTCTAAAAACTTTTATGCTGCTGTAGTTATCAGCGTTTGCGATATATTCCGCAGCGTCTTCCATTTTGTAGAGCTCGTATGCGGCGTTGCTCTGTCCGCTTATCACAATGACCTCACCTATGGCAACATCGGTATATGTAAATACGGTGGGGATATCAACGCCAAGCTGCTCAACGGTAAGAGTTAAGCCCCTTGCGGCGGCTCTTGCACCGAAGGTTGCCTTGAAGTTACCGGTAGAGTCAACGACTGCAATGACTGTTTCTCCGCCGAGCGTTACCTTGATCTCGGCGCCTATTTTACGGCAAGTACCGAAAACGTTTATGGGCATATCTCTTTGGAATACCATTCCGTCCGAATAGATGGAAGTCATTTTTACAGTGGAAAGTCCAACATCGCTGCCAATAACGTACTTTCCGTTTCCGTAAGGAATGAAGGCATAACCTTCCTCGACAAAGAAGTTACCGGTAATAGCGCTCCCGTTTGCTAACGAGACGGAGGTCTTGCCCTCTCCGTAATTGAAGGTTACTCGTCCGGTGGTGCTTGAGAAGGTGCTATTCGTGGTTATAAGCTCACTGTCGGTAACCGTGAACGATGCTCCGCCAAGAAATACATCGGAAGTGACGGATATCTTGCTATTTGTAATTACGTTAGTTCCCGTATTGCATTTCAATCCGCCATAGGCTTTTACGGTAGTATTATTCATACTGAAGGTTGCAGTGTTCCAGGTCTGAATACCGTAAACGTTAAGCTTTCCTGAGCTCTTATCGACAAGGGTACAATTTTCAAGCACGAGATTTGCACTCTGTTTCACTGCGATAAGATACTTATCCTCGATCGTTCCGCCCTGGGGGAAATCAGTGCCGGTATACGTAACGTTGACATTCTTCATCGTAGTAATTCCCGATGCAAGATGGAGAACCGGCTGTTCCGTCGACGAAAGATTGGTGCAAACGATATTGATGTTCTCTATATTAGCTCTGGCATCAGCGCCTGCACTCAGCTGCATATAGAACATTGATGCGGCGTTACCTACAGCGCGCCAGGTTCCTATGTTACCTTGATCGTCAGTTCCTTCCATATTGAGCGTATAAGGCGTTCTGACCTGAACTACGTTTCCGGAGCTCGCAGTAACCGTGTGACCGTTAAGGTCAATGTTAAGGGTTGCGGTCGGGCTCATATTTCGAAGCTCCCACCAGCCCTTGCCGCCAATCGTAAAGCTCTTGTTCATAACAACATTATACGTAGTGTTCTCCGACAAAGCGGTTTCCTGATTATCAAGCTCCTGCATAAACTCATCAAAGCTGCAGTCCTTCGTTGTTGTTACGCCGTTCTTTACGATCGTAACGGTTACCTCTTCGAGCTTTCCTGATTTAAGAATGTATTTACCGTTACCTTGATAAGCGAAGTATGCTTCAACATCCGTGCTATAATTATCAGAAAATTCTATTCCGCTTCCAACGGTAACGGAGTTATTTCCCGTTCCGTACTTGTACGTAATATCGCAATTAGCAGCGGAGATGCTCTCACCGTACGTTATAAGCTCCGAATCGGTAACGACAACAACAGAGGTTCCTTTAAATACTTCTGCATTCGTCGTTGCTTTGCAATTTTCCATAGTTATCGAGGAGTTTGTAGATTTAAAGCCGTAGTAAGCCTTGATCTCGGTGTTTTTCAGCTCGACATTTGGATTTGTTGGGTTTGAATAAGAGTAGATTGCTGTGAATTTGAGTTCTCCCGAACTCGTATCCTCCAAAATGCAATTATCAAGGCCGAGTTTTCCCGAACCTAATTTGATAATGTTCTTCTCCACAATCGTTCCACCCTGGGGGAAACTTGTTCCGGTGTAAGTAACTCTGACATTCTTCATAAAAACGTCGCCTATCATAAAATGAAGAATCGGTTGATCCGCTGTAGAAAGATTTGTAGAAACGATATTGAGATTCTCTACGTTTACTTCCGTCCGGACGTCCCTGACGAAGAACATAGATGCACCGTTTCCGGTAGCAATCCACGTTCCTGATTTACCGCTCTCATCGGCACCGTCTATGTTAAGCTTATAGCCGGTTCTTACCTGAATGACGTTTCCTGAATTCGCCGTTACGGTATGACCGTTAAGGTTCAGATTAAGCGTTATGGTAGGGCTCATATTTCTGAACTCCCAGTAACCCTTTCCGCCTACCTGAAAATCCTTGTTAACGTCGATCGTTATGACTGCGTTTTCATTTTCCGCAGTTGTTGCGCTGTCAAGCTCCGCCATAAATTCATCGAAGCTTCCGTGTCTTGTGTCAGTCTCTCCGTTTTTCGTTACCGTCATCGTCACTTCCTCTGTGGAATACGTTGATGCATCCACGGCGTTGACCGCAATGACGATACTAAAAACGAATACGATGAGCATAAGACAGATCAAAAATAATTTTCGTTTGATACTCATTTCTTACCTCCGATTTTTATAATGATAATTGTGCTTTTTTTAGACCCGGTATTAATTATAATAATAAAATACCAGTATTATTGTAACACGCTTTTGCTATATTGTACACAATCAAATTATATATACACTATACCTTGACAAGTATAGCAAATTTTGATATAATCAAGAAAAGGCTTATCGTGCCTACACAATCTATGAAATTAAAAGGCCGCAAAATGCGGCAGAACGGAGATACTTATGGAGCTTCTTCAGTTAATGTATTTTTGCGATGCGGCAAAGGAGCAAAATTTTTCAAAGACCGCAAGGAATTTTCAAGTCCCCGCTTCTAACATATCGAATTCAATAAAACGACTTGAAACCGAGCTTGGATGCGAGCTTTTTGATCATTCTTCAAATAAGGTAATCTTAAATGAACGCGGAAAAAATTTTTATGATAAGATCGGATCAGCTCTAACACTAATTGATGACGCAAAAACCGAAATAAATGAAGAACTCGACGAATTCTCGGGAGATCTTTATATCAAGTGCAAGAGTAACCGTAAACTTGTTACTCACGTTGTAAAACAATATATCAATAAATATCCCAACGTGAATATCCATTTAACCTTTGGTGAAGCGGAAATGAAGAAAACCGATTTGATTATCTCATATGAAATGAATTGCGAGTATAAAAGTCGTACGCTGCTTCTTGAAGAGGACGTGCCTATTGCTTTTTGCAAAAAACATCCTCTCGCTGAAAAACCGAATTTATCTGTTTCCGATTTAAAAGGAGAAAAATTCATCACGGGTCTTAGCATTGAAACCAACAGCTTTTGCAGAGAGGCGGGATTTATCCCTAACATTGTCCTCGAAATCAACGATCCCGCCTATGTCAGAGATTATATTGAGATGGGATTCGGAATAGGATTCATTCCATCTTATTCATGGAAAGGCCTATTTACCGATAATATAGTATTAAGATCTGTTGGAAAAACGAGAAAAACCTATGCATATATCCCCAAAAACAAGTATATCAAAAGAATTACGAAGGAATTTCTTAAAGCGCTTTTGAAAGAAGCACAGAAAATTACAAATTGTTAATTTTGAATTAATCAATTTAAAACATCGCACTTTACTCTTTTAAATAAATATAGCTCGTTTTGTAAGTTATAGTTTACATAAACCAAAAAAATAAGCATCCGTTAAGTTTTCAAAATTTAACGGATGCTTTTTTAATGTATTCAGATAATTTTAAAAATAATTAGTCGTTACTGCCACGGTATTTTGAAAAACAGACGATTTTTTAACCGAGGTCAAAGTCCCAGATACCGTCGTTATCTTCTTTGGGTGTCGTTTCGGTACCCGGAGAGGTAGTTATGATATCTTCTCTTTCAAGCTCGATGACCTCAAACTCGGGAGTTATATATTTATTCATTCTCACATCTCCTTTCCTACTACGAAATTCTTGTATACTTCTGCTGATTCGGAATACTTGATAAGTCTTGCAAGCAAAGCCTGAACTGAAGCCGAAGTATTTTCGTAATAGCACATAAGGTTAAACGAACCAGAAATATCCGTTCCCGAAACCGTGTATTCAACAGTGTTTCTTATAGCGTAGCCGTAAGTCGTCAGATATACCTTATTACCGACTACTGTCTTCTCAAGCTTGACACCGCCCATAGTGAACTCGAAGTCCTCGGGAGCGTATCCGCTTCCAACTACGAAGACGAGTGAAATCTTTTCGCCGAGATCAACGGATGCGCTTGAAATCTCTCCTCCAACGGTATTAATTGCCTCTTCATTCATCTCTGGTGCGTTATTTGCATCATAGTCCATGCCGATAATCTCGTCGACGAGTGCCTTTGCGTGCAAAAGCTCCTCATCGCTAACACGGCCCGTCGTGTTGAAGTAAACGTACGCCGCTCTTGCGTAAGAAAGCATATCGCAAACGAGTGCTTTTTCTTCGTCGCTTTCATTACCAGAAAGAACTGCTTTTGCATATTTAGCTACGTTCAAAGTCCACTTTGCACTAACCGTGCTATCGCCCGATATAAGCGATACTGAAAGCTCTATATCGTCAAGTGAGTCAGCGACCGCAAGCGACACGGGTATGCGGTAATACTTACCGTCTGCTAGCTCGGTTATCATACCTTCGACGAGAGTAACGTTCTCTCCGTTAACCGATACTGACGATAAGTAATCGTTGATAGGTACGTAAATATTATATACAAGATTTGAATAGAGACTTACGCTAGACTTGATCTTATAACCGACCATAACCTCGGGATACAAGCTATAGTTTGAATAGCCGTTTTCCACGGATGACTTAACGAATATACAATCGATTCCTTCTTCGGTTGCAACTACATTGCTAATTTCGGAAGATGCAATTCCTTCGGGAATGCTAATGGTAGTGTATTTTCCCGATGCTTTTCCAAAGATGATCGAGGACTCTGAGTTGCCGCCTTCAAGATTTACAAATGTGATACCCTTTGTAAGTATCTCACCGCCGTTTATCTCGGCAACAGCTTTACAAAGTGCGTGACTGAAGTCAAACAGAAGAACGTTTTCATTCGAAGATCCCTCAAGATCTAAGGAACAGTTATTAAACGTAATGTTACAGAACTGATCGGGATCGGCTTCCTTAAACGCGTTGGTCGTCAATACCGAATCGGTAATAGCCCCCTCTGTCAATACTATATCAACATTATCGAAAACAAAGTCAAATCCGTTTCCACCGGGATATGCTGCCCAGCCACCCGTCGAGGGATCCCAGCTTGAGAATTTCATAAACGGATGAGAGCCGAGGACAAACGATCCGTTCTTGATATTCAAAGCAGTATTATTAGTTGTCTTTTTCTGCGCTGAAAATACTACTCTATCTGTAGACGTAAACGTATGTCCACCAAGGTCAAAGGTAATGGAATAAGTCTGGCTTAAATTGTTATACTGACCTTCTTTATAAGTGAAATCACGGCGCATCAAAATTACGGACCCGTTCACCTTTGCATTGCTTAGCGCACTTGTCGCATTATCTCTTCCAAAGTACGGTGTCGCAAGAACAAGTTTACCTCCGAGGAATACCACGAAGGGATACGTATTAGCATCGGTATACTTATAAGGAATAGTTCCATACTCGGTTATAACATCCTCGCCGAGAGTATATACAACGTCAGTGCCCGAAGCGACGCCTTCGGAATATGAAAGCTTTGATCCGCTGACCGAATCAAACTGCTGATTGGTTATCTCAACACCGTTTGCAAGAATGCATTTTATATATCCATCTAATCCTTTGCCAAATTTAATTGTATCAGCGTTGTCCTTGGTTGCGAACTCAGCCATTCCTACCGTTCTATCGGAAATGATCTGACCGCCGTTTACCGTTACGTGGAATACCGCGCCAAGACCTGAACGATTTTGAAGATTAAACATTATCTCGCTTGCGTGACTGCCGGTATAGTCGAATATACAATCGTTAAAGACCATATTTGCCGTTATTGTATTAGAGGTAGCTCCCACGCCGTCCTCCCATGTTTCTATAATAACGTTATTTGCCTTTTCCGATACAAAACGAACGTTTTCAAATTCAAAATCGAAGTAAACGTCACCATTAAGGCCGCCGCCATAGTTATAGCAGAAGAATGCACTCCACTCTTTGTTTACCATGGTTCCGTTCTTAACTGTAAGCTTACCGCCGTCAAATGCGCCGCCGCTATAATATCCCTCAAGGATATATGGCGATGCCGCCTTGGTAATAGTGAATCCGCCAAGGTCAAGAGTTATACTACCCTTAAGATTAGATATGAAAGCACCGTTTGTCTGAGAAACGTTATTTCTAAGAAGGATTACATAATCACCACTTGGATTTTGCATTGCTTTATTGGCAGCATCGGTGACATTCTGATAAGCGCCGATGTAAGCTTTAGCCTTTGTGAATAGTACTACAGGGTACTCATCCGCCGAGGACTCATCCTTAGGAATAAAACCGTAATCGGTTTCTACGTCATATGCGTTTTTCGCAATTGCCGTAAAGGTGGTATTATCTTCGCAAACGAAGCTGTAGCTCATATTGTCAAGCGATTCAAGAATGGATATAGCATCGCCTGAACCTACCTTCATATTTAAGGTATTGATCTCATATTCATTAGGAATATCAAAAGTAATGTTTACATTTTCGCCTTTTTTGTAAAGTCCACCGCCGTTTGCGCTCACGTTTGCGCCTGCAATTTCAACGATATATTCACCGTTAATAACATTAGCTTTTTCTACGAAGCTTCTACCAAGATAGCTCTGTGTTGCGGCATTGAAGTGCCATTGATCCTGAGTATCGTATTCCGAACATCCCTTGGGACTTACGAGAGAAGCATAAGGATCGGATTCAACGTAAGCGCTCTGCTGCTGTTGCACTTTGTTTATTCCTTCTTCGAGGTCAGCACGCTTTTCGGTGTATATCTGACCTATAACGAAAGGCATATTAGACATATCGCTGCCGATT
Source organism: Clostridia bacterium (assembly GCA_017411605.1). GTDB lineage: Bacteria > Bacillota > Clostridia > Oscillospirales > CAG-272 > UBA1740. The sequence continues at coordinate 79,859 of JAFQPR010000062.1, forward strand.
ACTGACGCAAGGTCATCTCTTACGTCTGAAGCAAGGTAATCAAGAAGCTCAGCATATACGTCTGCACCGCCATTGTAGGTCTCCTCTTCGCCTTGCATCCACCACATACCCTTAATTACGGGAGTATAACCCATGCGGCGAAGCTCAGCTACCGCGGATTCAACAGTATTTATAAAGTTGACATAAAGGTCTCCTGTCTTATTTCCGTCGGTTGAAATACCCTTATCTGAAATATAAGAAGGAGATGTCCATGTTCCGAAGTTGGTAGCTGCCCACGAATCGGTAACGGGATAAAGCGCGGTTGCGCCCTGTGCATATTTGATAATAGCATTCATCTCTCCCGTATTTCCGAGAGCTGCCGCGATTCCGAGCTCTGCGCCCGCGGTATTTGTATTATTACCAAATCCGAGCTTAACGGGAGCAAACGAGGACTGCCACTTTTCACCGTATCCGTAATAAAGAATGTTATTAAATCCATTCGTGTATCTCGGATCTGCCATCTGAGCTGAAGTCAATCCCTCTGCGTATCCTACCGCATTTGACTGACCGCCGATAAGCCATACGTTGATCTCACCCTTGCTTTCCTCCGCGGGAGCTTCTTTAATAGTGAAATCAAACTGATTTGCTCTGTTGAAGAGTATTTCTTTACCCTCGTTATTAGCTGTTCTGCAAGTCGAAACGTATTCTACCGATACGTCCTTACCGCCGTTTCTGAAGTAGAGCATAGCAACCATTCCTGTTTTGAATCCGTATGCTCTGTCCATCTTCTGCGGATCTATGAGGAACTGATGGACCGTATTTCCATGATCGCCGATGTCTTCTCTCATAACGATATTGTTATAATCGATATGTCCCGAAAGAACAAGCGCGATATTTGCGTGCTTTCTGACAAATTCGTCCCAGATCTCATCACCGTTATTATACTTGAGATAATGCTCATTGGTTGTTCCCGTAGGCTTTGGAGCAGCATAATCACCGCCGTCAATAGTAGTTCCGTCAGCGTACATATAACCGTGAGTTGTAACTATTACTCTTCTGTGATTATTCTGTGCAACAACGTCATTTGCCCAGGCAAGAACATCATCATTTGCGCCATACTCGAGAGCGAGAAGCATATAAGGCGTTCCATCTACCTCGAAGTTCATATAATAGTTATAAACGTCATTCCCCTGGTAATATCCTGTGATATTCTTGGTAAGACTTGTTTCATCCTTGAAGTTTTCGTTAAATCCCGTATCCCAAGGACGCATAAAGTCGTGGTTACCGCCTATAACCGAGTAAGGGATATTGTTCGCGCCAAGCTTGCTTACGATAAGATTCTTAGCATATGCCCATTCTACACTTGCGGAGCCTGTTCCATCCGCGAGCTTGCCGTTATCAATTATATCTCCGAGGCCGAAGACATATTTCATCTTCTTTGTATTGTAATTGTTTGCTATCCAATTATAGATATACTCGGTATAGTTCGTGCCGTTAACGGCATCCTGATATACCATAAACTGAGTATCACCCACAACAGCGAAGGAATAATCGTAATCCTCGGTGGTGAAATCCTTCTCATAGAAGAGGTGAGCCATATCGTAGCCGTTGCCCGATTGGTCTATAACAACATCAGCCGTTGCCTGATCGCCCGTCGTATTATAATAAGCAATAAGGCTATCCTTATTTGCTTCAACTCCGTTTTTATATGAAGCCATTATCTCATCGGCACTCAGCGCTCTGTTATGAAGAGCAACGTTTTTCATATTTCCGTGCCAATAAAGTGATGTGCGAACGCAAGCACCAAGAGAAACGGGGCCTGTCAGCTTCATCTTCTGCATATCCATAGTGAAAACGTAACCTGACTTCGTGTACGTATCTACAAGCTTACCGTCAACGTAACACATGAATACGGTATTATTTCCTACGGTTTCGTGAGTTATAGCAACGTGAACAAACGCGTTTCTTCTAACGTCATAGTTAAATGCGTGATTTATCTTATTCTCACCGTTCTCGTAAATATAAATACCGGGTTTACCACCACTCTTGATCTCAAACTGGAAGCTATCACCATTGCTATTAGGATAGTTGCCTATTATTACACCTGGTCTGTCAACGTTCATTGGAGCATATATAAGCGCCTCGTACGTATAGGGTGCAACGTCAAGATCCTTAGTTAAATATATGGGCTCTTCGGTTTCGGTAAAGGTTCTGCCCTCTGTAGGCTTCCACTCCGAGTAGTTCGCGTGATATCCGTTGCCCGACTTATCTTCGATAAATCCGTCCTTAGTAGCAGTAAGATCGTAATAAGCGATTACACCATCATCAGCTACATCAACTCCGTTTGTATAGGAGCTCTTGATCTCATCCGCGCTGAGCGCTCTGTTATGTACAGCTATATTTTTGATGCTTCCCTTCCAATAAAGATTGGGGCGTCCGCACTGACCTATGGACACTTTTCTTGTTTTTGCATACGCTTCGGGATCAAGTGTAAATACATAGTTCGCCACTGTGTAAGAATCTACCAGCTCACCGTCTACGTAGCATTTAAAGATAGTATCACTTCCAACGGTTTCGTGAGTTATAGCAAGATGAACGAAAGTGCCACGTCTTATATCATAATTAAACTGATAATTGACCTTGGCTGCTCCCTCGTCCCAAATATAGATGCCGGGGCGTCCATTACCTCTTACCTGGAACAAGAAGCTATCCCCACCCGCATTTGGATAGTTCGCTATAATTGTTCCCGTATCGGTTACTCCGGGAGGCGCATATACTACAGCCTCGTAAGTAAACGGAGCCTCGGTGTAGTCCTTGGTAACGTAAGGAATATTAGTTGTTTGTGTAAACGTTGTTCCCTCGGCGGGTCTCCAATTTTTATTACTTGCGTGATTCTTATTCAATGATTGATCAACAAATATTCCATCTTTGACGTCCGTAAGATCGTATGCATAAAGAAGACTCGTGTCAGTAGTATTGTAAAACGTAGCTGCGTGATCTGCAGCGATCTGCGTTTCCGTTCTGATACCTTTATACATAGCAAGATTTTTTAAAACACCTTTGAAGTAAGAGCCGTTTCCGTCACGTCTGTCACCACCTATGACAAGCGTATGGGTGGTATTGTACATATCAGTTGCGGCATTAGAATAAGTAATAGTTGCGTTAGTATTCTTTCCGTTTACGAAAAGAGTAGCTACACCCGTAGCTGTATCAACGGTAACTGCTATCTTAGCAAACTTAGGATCGGCATCGGTACCCATGTGCTGAGTAATATCATAGTCAATCGTCAGATAGCAGGTTCCGCAATCAATGAAAACAAATACTTTTCCAGCCCGAATCTCAAATGCATACGCATCGGGATTGTTATAGTTTGATATTATTGCTCCCGCTCTGTCCGCTTTTTTGTAAGCATCGGGAATATAAAGCTCAGCTTCGAACGTTATCGGTCCATCAGGCTTTAAATTACCGTGCATTTCATAAAGCTCTGCTGCGGTGAATTTTTTGCCCTCAATGTTCGCCGCATCCGTTTTCAATGACATTGCGAAAAACACGCCTATCGTCAGACAAAAAACTGCAAGAGCTATGAATAATTTTCGTGAATTTAACAGTTTTGCTCTCATTTTTCTCTCCTTAATTGTTTATTTAGCACTAGCAATACTTGACACTGCTAATCCTCTATGATATAATTATAGCAATAAAATTTACAAAATAAAATTCACAATACAAGATTTATATACTAAAAAGATATAAAAAAGGCGCATTATATGGAAAAATATACTACATTTGACGTAATTAGGAACGAGGATATTCAAAGTTTTTGCGGACTCGAAAATGAAATATCCTTAGCACCCTTCCCTGCAAACGACATTCTCCCCTTGGATATAAGTCGTTTTGGAATTACTTTTCCCGACAAGAACTACCGAATAAAAAGGAATCCTGCCCCCTGCTTTATAGTTGAGTACATATGCTCAGGTGTTGGCTACATTGAAATAAATGGGACAAAGTATAAGCTTACTGCAAATGATATATATATAGTTCACCCAGGTGACTATGTTGAATACTATGCTGATAAGAAGAATCCTTACAAAAAATACTGGATAAACTTTCGTTCCTCCTTCTTTTTTGAGTTTTTAAAAAGCTATAATTTGAACGATAGAGTTATACACGGACTTGATATTTCAAAGCATTTTGAAGACATCTTCGAGCTTGAAAAAATCTCTCGAAGAAATGACGATCTGTATTTACCGGTAAGTAAAATTCTTTTCTCTATGATAGTTGATATAGCCATTTACAAAAAGAGTCTGCTCGAAAGTAAAGAGCTTGGACTTGCGAGAACCATTAAAGATTATTTGCAGTTCGGATTTAATGAGGATATCACTATGGATTTGCTCGAAAAGCGCTTTTACCGTTCAAAATCGCAGATAACAAAGCTTTTCAAGGCGGCGTATAACATTACGCCTTATGCTTATCTTCTTGATATCAGAATCGAGTTTGCAAAAAACATTTTAAAAACTTCAAAAACACCAATCAAAGAAATTGCCGAATACCTCAGGTTTTCCTCGGAATATCATTTTTCGGGAAGCTTCAAAAAGAAAGTCGGTATTTCTCCAAGAAAATACAGAGCTCAGTTTACTAATTCAAATAAAGAATTATAAATTCACATTGTCATCATATAAACACAAATTATCATATCTATAGACTCGGTGCTTTGACAATGTTTATTTACTTTTTAAATCAAAAAGGCTTACTCGCACAAGGCTAGCAAGCCTTTTATTTGTTTGTTCTTCTGATTGGTTTATACGCTTAGATCAAAACTCAATCGAGATTTAAGCAAGATCAAAGTCCCAGATACCGTCGTTATCTTCTTTGGGTGTCGTTTCGGTACCCGGAGAGGTAGTTATGATATCTTCCATTCCAAGCTCAATAAACTCAAGCTCGGGAGCCATATAACTCATAACCCCGAATTCATTCTTTTCATTCTGCATTCCGAATTTTGAATTCTGCATTAAACGCCCCTCCTTATTCGGTCACTACCGACGCTTTGTAATCTCTTGCGCTCTGACAATACTTCCAGAAGCGCGCTACAAGATTTTCAAGCTCTGCATCATTTTGAGTCTTTGCCCACTCGTAATATGCTCTGATATGGAAGCTGCCCGACTCCGTACCGTTTACGGTATAGGTCACAGTTTCGCATACCGCGTACGCGTAAGCATCTATATCAACGTACGCACCTGTGCTGTTTGTACCCGATACCGTGTTAACTTCTACGCCACCGATATAGAATTTATACGAGCTTGCGTCAGCTCCGTCTGCAAGATAGAATCTCATTGCGGGCGTGCCGTCAAGAACGAAGGTTGCACCCTTAAGACCGTTTGTTGCCGCAGTAGCGCTTCCCTCTATCGCAGGCGCATTATTCTCGTCATAATTCTCACCGAGAATTTCATCTATCCTTGCGATAGCTTCCGCATCGACAGTTCCGAAGTGCGCGTATGCCGCTCTTACGTATGAGAGCACGTCGCATACAAGAGTCTTTTCTACATCGGTACCGTCAGCGAGTATCTTCTCGGCATACTTGATTATACCAAAGCTAAACGTTGCCGTAGCATTCTTTCCATCGACTGTAAGATTTGCAATGAGTTCAATATTTCTTGCTGCTTCTTTTGCGGAAAGCTCAATTGAAATGCGATAATAGTCACCGCTATCAAGAGTTACGGTCGCTACGTCATATTCACTTTGCGCCTTTCCGTCAAGCGTGAAGCTGTTTAGGAAGTCTTTTACGGGAACGTAAACGTTAAGGATAAGATCTCTGTCAAGCGTGAGGCTCATCTTTGGAACGAAGTCAACATTCGCGAGCGACTCGGGTCTGAGTCTGTAC
>JAFQPR010000063.1 GCA_017411605.1 Clostridia bacterium
ACCCATTTTAAATTAAAGTATATTATTTATAAAAAAATTTAAAAGTATACTGTACAAAACGGAAAAAGTGTGGTATAATTACTCTGTAGAATTGTAAGCATGTCAAAAAAGGACAGAAAATAATGGAAAATAAATACAAAAAAAAGCCATTCATCAATAAACCTACGGGCGCAAAAGGCGATTTCGCGAGAAAAAGAGAAAGTAAGCCCATTCGTCGCGAGGAGGAGCTTGATGCGACCGATCGAGAAGGAGTTATCATAGGCAGAAATGCGGTTAAGGAGCTTCTCGCGGATGGCAGAGATGTAGAAAAGATATATATCCAAAAGGGTGAGCTTGAAGGTTCGATAAATCTTCTTCTCGGCATCGCGTCTGAAAAAAAGATACCCATTATCGAGCTTGACCGCGCAAAGCTTGATAAAATGTGCGGCGGAGCGCGTCATCAGGGAATAATAGCGATTGCATCCGAGCAGAATTACTCTTCTGTAGAAGAAATTCTTGAATATGCAGACTCTGTTGGAGAGAAGCCGTTTGTGATAATTCTCGACGGAGTTGTAGATCCCCATAATCTTGGTGCAATAATAAGAAGCGCTGAATGTATGGGAGCTCACGGTATTATAATTCCTAAGAGGAGAGCGGTAGGGTTAACCGCAACCGTTGCGAAGGCATCTGCGGGTGCTATGATGCATATGCGCGTAGCGAAGGTGACCAATCTCTCTCAAACTATAGATGATCTCAAAGAAAAGGGACTTTGGTTTTATGCCGCAGATATGGACGGGGATCCGGTTTACAAGGCGGACCTTACGGGCGCCGTTGGAATAGTTCTCGGCAGTGAGGGGGAGGGCATATCCCGTCTTGTTAAAGAAAAATGTGATTTTGTTATATCTATTCCGATGTACGGAAAGGTTAATTCGATGAATGTTTCGTGTGCTGCTGCTGTTATTCTTTCGGAAGTAGCGAGGCAAAAAAATAGGGAGGTGTAAGATTTGTCGGAAGCTAAAAATGACAATATGAAAAGTATACTTGACAAAATGAAGTCGGATTCTACCGATGGCGGCGCCGTTGAAAGCGTTACCGAAAGTGAAGACGGCAAAGTTGAGTTCAACTTCCGAGTACCTATCCCTAAAACAGGACTTGTTTTTGTTGAAACGGATGATGCGGAAGCGCCCGAGAATGATGGAACGCCCGATGACTCTACCGATGCAGAAACGGAGGAAGAGAGTTTTTCTGTTTTTGATATCGCCGATGTAGCGGAAAGCGTAAGTCGCGACGGTGATTCGGATTCGCAGGATGCGGAAGATTTATCAGACGGAGATGATGGTGACGAATTCATAATTCCCGACGTATTCGATATAGCGGATAGCATCACGGAAACAAACCCCGCCGCCCCGTACGTAGAAACGATCTGGCGCCCTTATATGCCTAGATTTACAGAAGTGACCGATGAAAGACGTAAAGCGGAGCTTAGAGATTCCGAAGCAAAGATTGAATCCGTCGAGATCACTAAAGTAGAAGGCTCTGGCATCAAAGTAGAAAAGATAGATACTCCTTCGAGCGTTTTTGATGTCGCTGATCCCACAGCGGAGATAGATGCTCATATTCCGGATGCGGTCGTTGTTAAGATTCAGGGAAAACCGTCAACCTCAAAGGATAGCCTGAATGTCTTCAAGTTCTCCGATGAAAAGCCAAAGACCGATGTTATCGAGGAGATATCACCTGAGGAGATTGCGCGTCGTGAGATTACGGGACTTACGGGGCATAAATGGGAAGAGAAAACGGAGCCTGTTTTGGAAACGGTGAAGGCCGAACCCGTGTCGGTAGTGGCGGACGAAAGGGCAGAGCCTGAAGAAGGCTTCATCTTTACGTCGGATTCCTACCGCGAAGAAGAAAGAGATGAAAGCTTTACCATACCCGATATTAAGCCTGAGGAAAGTGAAGTGCTTCCCGAAGGATATGAGGGAAAGGAAAAACGCACCGACGCGAGTGATACGAGCGAGTATAATTCCTTCTCAATGAGAGAATCGTTCAAGGACAGATTTCTTGATTCTATTATGGCAGTAAGGATCCGACTTATCGTTGTTGCGCTTCTGGGTATTGCCACCTTTATGTTTGATATATTCAAGGATAGAGTGTGTGAATACTTTGGAATAGCAGGCAATTTCGGAGCTCCCGCTATAATCGATGCGTGCCTTATAGCAAGCTTGTTCCTTATAACTCTTCCTGAAACCGCACGCGCTGTAAAGCAACTCATATACGGTATCGTCAGTCCGGAATTGTCATGTGCGCTCGTAGGAGCTGTCGTTTTTGGATATGCCCTTTCTATGGCAATAATGTCACCGGTTGGCGGCAGCTATCCCTTGCTTGCATCTATATATGCAATTATGGCAGCAAACTCTGTTTTTGCAACTCATTGTTTACATAGCGCGCATTTTTCTGCGTTTAAAATTATTTCAGAAAAAGGGAATAAATCAGTTATTGATAAGCCTTTTACGAGAACTCTTGAACTTGAAAATATTGCTCTCGACGGTGTTGTTGACGAATATAAGTCAAGATGCGCAAGAGTATTTGACACAAACTTTGTTTCGGGATTTTATGCCAACAGTAAGAAGAATTCGGAGAAGACTAAAAATAATCTTCTGATACTTTCCGTAAGCTTCGGCGTTGCTCTTGTCGGCGCTGTAGTAATGCTCTTTATAAAGGGAAGTTTCAGCCCGGTATCTGCACTTTCGACCTTTGCGCTCGTAGTTGCGCTTTCTATACCCGCATTTTCAATACTCTCGCATAAGCTTCCGTTCTTTGATGCCGAAAAAGAGGCTTCAAGCAACAATGGCGCTATCATAGGCGAGTGCTCGCTTATCGATTATTCAGATGTTGATGTTGTTGTATTCGAAGATACCGAAGTATTCGGTCCCGACGATGTAACACTTAAGAGTGCGAGTGATAGGCGCAGTGATTATCTGGACTCAATGAGGAAAATGGCATCGCTCTTTGCAGCGCTTGGCGGACCGCTCAACCGCGTGTTTGAAGGCGCTCTTAATAAAAAGTATTCTCCCGCAAGGGACGTTGTTATAGAGGACGACGGCGCGGAGGGCACTGTTGAGAGCGAGCGTGTTATGGCGGGAACCGCAGAATATATGCGTCGACATGGAGTTAAGATTCCCGCAGGTAATGATATTAAGACGGGTAGTACCCGTGTTATATATGCCGCGGCTGACGGGGAATTTTTCGCAACCTTCACCGTGCATTACTCATTCTCCGAGGAATTCGCGCTTTTACTTTCCGCAATGAGAGAAGAAAAAATAATACCTCTTGTTTATACGAGAGATTTTAATATTAATAATGATTTTATGCGTATACTTACCGGCGGCAGTGATGTTATACGTGTTATGAAAAAGTATTCTCCCGTGAAGGAGAAGCCTGTTTACGGCAAGATTAATTCTGCTCTAGTGGCGAGAGGAGATAAGACCTCTGCGATAGAGCTGATATTAACCGCTAAACGCTACGCAAAATTCCAAAGCTTCCTTTCGGTAACCGAAATAACCGCCGCTTCATCGGGAGCTGCTCTTGCTATTCTTATTGCTCTTGGAAATATGACCGCAAGCTTGCCCACCGTTATTCTTGCGATATGGCAGCTTGGTTGGACTGTCGCATTAGCTATAATGAGCAGAAAGAACTTCAGAACTCGTGAAAAAGGAAATAAAAATGCAGAAGAATGACAATATTTCCGGTATTCTAAAATCTGTCAGCAAGCCCGGCAGATATATCGGCGGAGAATATAACAGCATAATAAAAAATAAGGCAGATATAAAATGCCGCTTTGCTTTTGCTTTTCCGGATACTTACGAGATAGGAATGTCCAATCTTGGCGTTCGTATCCTCTATGACGTGTTAAATAAGGAAAGCGATATCTGGTGCGAGCGTGTTTATGCGCCGTGGCCTGATATGATAGAAAAAATGGAGCAATACGCTATTCCGCTTTCTTCGGTGGAGAGCGGTGACCCTGTCCGTGATTTTGATCTTATCGGCTTCTCCCTTCAATATGAGCTCTGTTATACAACGGCGCTCAGAATGTTGAAGTTATCCGGAATCCCGATGTGGTCAAAGGACAGATGTGAGTCTGATCCTATAATCATTGCAGGCGGCCCGTGTGTATATAACGCTGAGCCGGTTGCAGAATTCTTTGATCTTATCAACGTTGGCGAAGGCGAGGAAGTCCTCGTTGAAATATCCCGTCTATATATTGAAATGAAGGAAGACGGAAGCTACAGCAGAGAAGCATTTCTTCATAAAGCCGCTTCAACTATCGAGGGCGTATATGTGCCCGCGTTTTATGATGTCAGCTACAATGATGACGGAACTATAAAAGAATACCGCCCGATATTCGATGATATACCTACAAAAATAAAAAAGAGGATAATTTCAGACCTTGATAAGGTCAGCTATCCCGAAAAGCTCGTTATGCCCTATATAGAAACTGTTCATGACAGAATAGTGCTCGAGGTATATCGCGGCTGTATCCGCGGCTGCCGTTTTTGCCAAGCGGGAATGGTGTATCGTCCCATAAGAGAGAAATCTCCCGAAACGCTGTGCAAAGCTGCAAAGTGTCTTTATGAGAATACGGGATACGACGAAATATCTCTTATTTCTCTTTCTATAAGTGACTATTCAAAGCTCCGTGAGCTTACCGACGGCTTGCTTGAGTGGACCGATGATGCTCATGTTAGTCTTTCGCTTCCGTCGCTTAGACTTGATAGCTTTTCCGAGGAGCTTATGGAGAAGGTTACCAGCGTGAGAACAGGAGGATTGACCTTCGCTCCCGAGGCGGGAACTCAAAGATTGAGAGATGTTATCAATAAAAACGTTACAGAAGATGACCTTAAGCGTACGATAGGAATTGCCTTCCGCGGAGGAAAAAACAACGTAAAGCTTTACTTTATGAGTGGACTTCCTACAGAGAGAGATGAGGATATCGTTGGAATTGCTGATACCGCGAAAACTGTGGTGGATTGCTATTTTGCGCTTCCAAAGACGGAAAGACCTAAGGGCGGCGTCAGTGTCACCATAAGCGTTGCGTGCTTTATTCCGAAGCCGTTCACTCCGTTCCAGTGGGAAAAGCAGGACAGTCTTGAAGAGCTTGAAAGAAAGCAGAAGCTTCTCAAGGAATCTATAACAGACAGACGTATTCGTTATACTTATCACGATGCAAAGGTATCAAGACTTGAGGGTGTTCTCGCAAGGGGCGATAGAAAGCTTGCTAAAGCAATAGCTCTTGCCGTGGATGAAGGCTCTATTTTTGATGCTTGGGACGAGTATTTTGATTATGAGCGCTGGGTGAGTGTTCTCGAAAGAAGCGGTATAGATACAGATTTTTATACCACGCGAGGTTATGCCGAGGATGAAACCTTACCTTGGGATATCATAGACGCAGGCGTAACAAAGGCTTATCTTCTTCGCGAAAGGAAGAAGGCGTATGCCGCGGAAACAACGCCGTCTTGCGCTGAGCATTGTAACGGTTGCGGCGCGAATAAGCTCGGAGGTAAAAATGTATGGTGCAAGTAAATAACAATACACCGATAGTACTCCGTGTGAAGTTTTACAAAAAAGGAAGTCTGCAATATATTTCCCATCTTGACCTTGTGCGTACGATGATGAAGGTAATTGTCAGAGCTAAGCTTCCTCTCTGGTATACGGAAGGATTTAATCCAAAGCCTAAGCTCACGTTCGCCGCGCCTCTTTCCATAGGAACAGAGAGTATGTGCGAATATATGGATATCAGGCTTACCGAGAAGATACCCACCGCAATAGCCAAGGAAAGACTTAACGCAAATATGACGGATGAGATGCAGGCAACCGAGGTTTATTATCCCGGCGAAAAGCTTACCGCGCTTAAGTGGTTAGCGTATGAGATAACGCTTGAAATAAAAGATGCTACACCCGAGCTTGCCGAAAAGATTAATTCTGTGCTTGAGAGTGAAGAGCTTCAAGTCTTTAAAAAGACAAAGAGCGGAGAAGCTCTCGTTAATATCAAGCCGTTGATAAAAAGCGCGTCTGCACGTGTTGCGGGGCAGAGGATTATGATATCGTGCATTCTCTCCGCAGACCCCTCGGCGTTTCTCAATCCCGAGTACGTTATTAAAGTCCTCAAGGAAAAATGCGGGATACTCTCCGACGATAATCTGCTAGAGGAGAGATACTCTATTATGAGAACTAATGCATACAAAGAGAATATGACGCTGTTCTCATAAATCTATTATATTTACATTTTTGTGAAGAATGCTATCGGCATTTATACCGCAAAGCCGTCTGAGGTGTGTAAGAGCGCCTATCAGGCGGCTTTTTGCTATTACAAGAGATTCATCATCTCCTGCTTCGGCGGCACCCAGTATCTCGTAAAACTCTTCCTCAATATTGGTAAGGTCATCGTGACTTACGGTTATACCCAAAAAACGCTGAGCAGCCATATAATCATCGAATACCATTTGATAATCTTCTTTTGAGGATCCTACTTCGGGTATACCTCTTAATTTTTCGAGTATTGTGTCAATGCTATTGGATATAATCAGAGAGTTTATAACGACAAGCAGTATAACAATGCCAAGGATAATATAAGACACGATTACCGTTTTCAATTTTTTTCTTCCTTTCTTATTATATATATAGTACCGTCGTCATTTGAAGTCATCATAAAGATTTTATCGGCAGATAGCTTTCCCAGTTTTTTTGAAAGCCAATTTTCATCAAAACCTAAAGAATGTAGATTCTTAAGATTAATTTCTCCGTCACTGATAATAATATAAGAGAGTTCGGTATCGTATTTCAAGACGGATATTTTACCGTTAGGTTCAAGTATGCAATGCTGGACCTCGTCGATCTTTCCAACGCCGTTTTGCCTTAAAGATGTGAAAAACTCTTCAACGGAAATTCTGTTATTACGTAAAGCCGATTGCTCGAGTTTTCCGTTTTTTATAATAAATGTCGGGCGTCCGTCAACTATTCTTTTTAACTTTTGAGATTTGTTTTTTAGGTGAGAAATAATGATCTCGACCGAAACGATGAATAAAACAGGGATAACAGCATTCATAAGCGGGATGTCGGGATCGTCAATAGGAATAGAGCAAACCTCTGAAACAAGAAGAGTTGTAATAAGCTCGCCGACTTCAAGCTCTCCGATCTCTCTCTTGCCCATAAATTTCATTGCGGCAGAGAGTAGGAAAAAAATTATCACTGTCCTGAAAAAAATACTTGACATAATAATCTCCGCAAAATTTTTTAATAATTCCTTTAACATTATTCGTAACCCGTGTAATAAAAATTCAAAAAAAGTTAAAAAAATTTAAAAAAGGGGTTGACAAGCTATAAAAATTATGATAGAATGATAAAGCGCATTTCGAAGAAGATATGTTTTCTACGGAAAATGCGCAGAATTCGCGAAGGCGAGTTCGTTTGGTCTTTGAAAATTGAACAACAAAGAAATTTCTGAATTGCACTGAAAAGTGCGAAGGAATCTCGAAAATAACTTTGAAAAACTCATTACAAAGTAAAAAAAGAAGCTAAGACAAAATAGCTCTGAAAAAGGTTTTAGGTACTCACTGAGTATTTAAGATAGA
>JAFQPR010000064.1 GCA_017411605.1 Clostridia bacterium
GCCTTCTTATTGAGGGTACCTCTGATGAAGTTCATCTGAGGTGTTCCTATAAATCCTGCAACGAAGATGTTGCAAGGCATATCGTAAAGGTTCTGAGGAGTATCAACCTGCTGGATAAGACCGTCCTTCATAACAACGATTCTGGTTGCCATGGTCATAGCCTCGACCTGGTCGTGGGTTACGTATACGAAGGTGGTTCCTACACGGTTGTGGAGCTTTGTAAGCTCGGTTCTCATGCTCGCACGAAGCTTAGCGTCAAGGTTGGAAAGCGGCTCGTCAAGAAGGAATACCTTGGGGTTACGAACGATAGCACGTCCGAGCGCAACTCTCTGCTTCTGACCACCCGAAAGAGCCTTGGGACGACGGTCGAGAAGGTGGCTGATGTCAAGAATTCTTGCAGCCTCTTCAACTCTCTTCTTGATCTGCTCCTTGGGAACCTTACGGAGCTTAAGACCGAATGCCATGTTATCAAAAACAGTCATATGAGGATAAAGAGCGTAGTTCTGGAACACCATCGCGATATCTCTGTCCTTAGGAGCTACGTCGTTAACGTATCTGTCACCTATGTAAAGCTCGCCTTCGGAAATTTCCTCAAGTCCTGCGATCATACGAAGTGTGGTAGACTTACCGCATCCGGAGGGACCAACGAAGATAAGGAACTCCTTATCCTTGATCTCAAGGTTGAAGTCGGATACAGCGGTAACGCCGCCGGGGTATTTCTTATAAATGTGTCTGAGGGATAAACCTGCCATTGGAATAGTTCTCCTTTAAATAATTTTTTAGCATCTATATTTTAATACATTTCAGCGCATTTTTCAATTGTCATTCTTTCTGTTTTTTCGCCTTCCCTTCTGTCGCTTTTGCACAAAATCACACATTTCTTTTAGATAATGTTCACAATTGGTTTTTATTTTTTCTAATTTATTAGAATTTCAGATTACTCCCCGCCGCCTTTTTCAAAAAGCTCGTACGAATTTGCAAAAGAAGATGTAAAATTACATATATTGACTTTTAATTTAATATGTGCTACAATTATCTCGCCAAACAAAATTACATATTATAATTTAGTATGATAAAAACCTATACCAAGGGTGTATTATACTCTTTTTCGTTTTCCCTGCCCGCAGTCCGAATTTTGAAAAAATGCAAATTCCGCGTGGGATGGGTAAGACGTTTTCGTTCATACTATTCTATGTAATTTTGTTTGGCGACAATTGGAGTTTGCGTTTGGGTGCGCTGACTTCGGTTGGCGCATTTTTATTTTCATAATTCGGAGGACACTATGAAAAACTTAAGAAAACTTTCAATCTTTTTAGTTTGCTTATGTTTATTCTTCATCAGTACTTTCGCTCTTTATTCTTGCAGATATATAAACAAAGATGAAGACAAACCAAGCGATAGCACATCTGGCTCCGGTGAACAGGGCGGCTCCGGTGAGCAGGGCGGCTCGGGCGAGCAAGGCGGCTCCGGTGAACAGGGTGGCTCCGGCGAACAAGGCGGCTCGGGCGAGCAAGGCGGCTCCGGTGAACAGGGTGGCTCCGGCGAACAAGGCGGCTCGGGGGAGCAAGGCGGCTCCGGCGACCAAGGCAGCTCGGGCGAGCAGGGCGGCTCGGGCGAACAAGGCGGCTCAGGTGAGCAAGGCGACTCCGGCGAACAAGGCGGCTCAGGTGAGCAAGGCGGCTCGGGCGAGCAAGGCGGCTCGGGTGAGCAAGGTAATACCAATAAGCCTGCAAGTGAAGGTCTTGAATTCACCTTAAGCGAAGACGGAACGTACTACACGGTTTCCGGAATCGGAACTTGCACTGATACCGATATTGTTATCCCGAGTACATACGGAAACTTACCGGTCAGGGGAATTGGCGTTGCGGCGTTCTATAATTGCACAAGCCTTACGAGCATTACTATCCCAGACAGCGTTACTTCTATTGGTGATTCTGCGTTCTGTGATTGCACAAGCCTTACGAACATTACTATCCCAGACAGCGTTACTTCGATTGGCTATTATGCGTTCAGAGGTTGCAAGAGCCTCACGTGCGTAACTATTGGAAACGGCGTTACTGAGATTGGCAATGGTGCGTTCTATGGTTGCTCAAGCCTTACGAGCGTAACTATTGGAAACGGCGTTACTGAGATTGGCAATCTGGCGTTCCGTGATTGCACAAGCCTTACGAGCATTACTGTTAATGAAAACAACAAAGCATACAAGTCTATTGACGGCAATTTATATTCAAAAGACGGTAAAACCTTTATTCGATATGCTATAGGTAAAACAGCTACAAGTTTCACAATACCCAACAGTGTTACTTCGATCGGCGAAAGGGCGTTCCAAAATTGCTCAAGGCTTACGAGCGTTACTATCCCAGACAGCGTTACTTCGATTGGCAGCTATGCGTTCTCTTGGTGCGACAATCTTACTTACAATTCTCACGACAACGCATACTATCTTGGTAACGATAATAACCCTTACATAGTATTAATCAAAGCTAAATCAGAGGATATTGCCTCTTGTGATATTCACCCTAATACAAAATTTATACATTCTTCTGCGTTCTATGGTTGCTCAAGCCTTACGAGCATAAATATCCCAGACAGCGTTACTTCGATTGACTATGAGGCGTTTTATGGTTGCTCAAGTCTTACTAGCATAAATATCCCAGACAGCGTTACTTCAATTGGCGATCGAGCGTTCTATGGTTGCTCAAGCCTTTCGAGCGTAACTATTCCCGATAGCGTCACAAGCATCGGCTATGCTGCGTTCTATGGTTGCACCAGCCTTACGAGCGTGACAATCCCCGGCAGCGTTACATCGATTGGCTATCAGGCATTCGAAGGTTGCTCAAGTCTTACGAGCGTTACTATCCCAGACAGCGTTACTTCGATTGGCTATCAGGCATTCGAAGGTTGCTCAAGCCTTACGAGCATTACTATCCCAGACAGCGTTACTTCGATTGGCTATGCGGCGTTCGGTGATTGCAATAATCTTACTTGCAATTCCTACGACAACGCATACTATCTTGGCAATGATAATAACCCTTACATAGTTTTAATCAAAGCTAAATCAAAGGATATTACCTCTTGCGATATTCACCCTAATACAAAATTTATACATTCTTCTGCGTTCTTTGGTTGCTCCGGTCTTACGAGCGTTACTATCCCAGACAGCGTTACTTCTATTGGTGATTCTGCGTTCGAGTATTGCATAAGCCTTGCGAGCGTAACTATTGGAAACAGCGTTACTTCGATTGGCCGCGAGGCGTTCTATGGTTGCTCAAACCTTACGAGCATTACTATCCCCGACAGCGTTACTTCGATTGGTCTTTCTGCGTTCTCGGATTGCTCTACTCTTACGAGCGTGACCATCGGAAACAGCGTTACTTATATTGGACAATGTGCGTTCTGTGATTGCTCAAACCTTACAAGCGTAACTATCCCTGACAGTGTTACTTCGATTGGCAGTTCTGCGTTCTTGGGTTGCTCAAGCCTTTCGAGCGTAACTATCCCAGACAGCGTTACTAAGATTGGCGAGCAGGCGTTCTCCGATTGCACAAGCCTTACGAGTATTACTGTTAATGAAAACAACACGGCATACAAGTCTATTGACGGCAATTTATATTCAAAAGACGGTAAAACCTTTATTCAATATGCTATAGGTAAAACAGATACAAGTTTCATTATCCCCGACAGCGTTACTTCGATTGGCAGTTCTGCGTTCTGTGGTTGCTCAAGCCTTACGAGCATTACTGTTAATGAAAACAACACAGCATACAAGTCTATTGACGGAAATCTTTATTCTAGAGATGGCAAAACTTTAATTCAATATGCTATAGGTAAAACAGATACAAGTTTCATTATCCCCGACAGCGTTACTTCGATTGGAGAATATGCGTTCTATTGGTGCGAAAGCCTTACGAGTGTAACTATTGGAAACAGCGTTACTTTGATTGGAGATTATGCGTTCTATAATTGCTATAAACTCGTCGAAGTATATAATCTTTCCAATCTTAAGATCACTAAAGGCAGCGATGATAACGGAGAGATAGGTTATTATGCGCTTAACGTATATACCGATACCGAAGGTGAAAAGAAGACGTTCGAAACAGAAGATGGATTTATATTCTACGAAGACGGTGATATAAGATACTTGATTGGATATAAAGGTAATGATACGGAAATAACGCTTCCCGAAAGCTGTAACGGCAAGAATTATGAAATTTATAAGTATGCATTGTACTTGAATGATAAGCTTACAAGCGTTACTATCCCCGATAATGTTACTTCGATTGGCTGGTATGCGTTCTATGGTTGTTCAGGTCTTAAGAACGTATATTACGGTGGAACTGCAACCGAATGGGATTCGATTTGGATAAGCTTTTACAACGAAGACCTTACCAACGCCACCCGCTATTACTACAGCGAGAGCGCTCCTACAGAGGACGGCAACTTCTGGCACTATGATGAGGACGGAAATATCGTAGTTTGGTAAGCGGCGCTTGCCTTTTGAGTTAATTAATTCCGATTAAGCAAATTAAAGATTTTTAGGCTTAAGCGCAGGGGCTGCCTCATTCAGGCAGAACCAAAAAACGGCAGAAGCATTGTGTAAAACAGTGTTTCTGCCGTTTCTTTATTCAGATTTAAACAGGGCCTTCGCGAATTTCGTATTGACTTATTTTTTGAAATAAGGTATAATTCATTTGAGCCTACGTGACATTTTACCATATACGGGTGACAAAATGCAATGGACACGATGGCTTTTGCGGTATACAATAATATAATGAAGTTATTTCGGCTAAATAAATACTAGTCTGAGTCAGGAGAAAAATATGGCTATTTATTTTGACAAGGAAACAAAGACCTTCTACCTTGAGGGCAAGAGCACGACTTATGCGTTCTATATCAACAATTTCGGCTATGCCGAGCATTTATACTACGGCAAGAGGATACACAGAGATTACATAATCTATACGAGAAGCGAGGGCGTTCGAAGCTGCATCGCAACGGCGCCGGGCGCGGATAACGTTTCGGGGCAGAAGTCCTTCCACCATATGAATCCCGAGATTTCCTTCTTCGGAACGGGCGACTACCGCGAGCCTACCGTGCATCCGAGGTTTGCCTCGGGGGACAGACTCACGACGCTACTCTACGCAGGGCACGAGATACTCGACGAGAAGCCCGCTATCAGCGGTATGCCGTCGATGAGGGGCGGAAAGACCCTCGTGCTTCACCTCTATGACGAGGTCAAGAGCTTTGGCGCGGACCTCTACTATACCGTATTTGATGACTGCGACGTTATCGCAAGACGTATTGTTTACTATAACGATTCGGGCGACACGGTCAAGCTCGACCGCGCTTACTCCTTCGCTATGAGCCTTCCCTCGGGTGAGTACGATATGCTCTCGCTACACGGCGGTTGGGCGTGCGAAAGACAGCCCGAGAGAGTTCCCCTGCACTATGGCGTTGCGTCTATCGACTCAAAGAGAGCGACCTCATCCGCGACGCTTAACCCCTTTATGGCTATTCTCGGAAGAGATACGACGGAGAGCTTTGGCGACGCGTGGAGCGTCAGCCTTATCTACTCCTCATCCTTCGTGCTTAAGGCGGAGATCACCTCAAGCGGCGAGGCGCTTCTGCTCGGCGGTATCAACGACTTCGACTTCGAGTGGCAGCTCGGCGCGGGTGAGTCGTTCGAAACGCCCGAGGTGGCTATCGCTTATTCCGCTGACGGTATCGGCGGTATGAGCCGCGCGCTCCACGATGCAATGAGAGATCATCTCATAAACGAGAAATACGTGAAAGCTCCCCGCCCCGTTCTTATCAATAACTGGGAGGGTACTTATTTCAACTTTACTAAAGAAAAGCTCTGCGCTATCGCGGATGCCGTTGCGGGTACGGGTATCGATACCCTCGTTCTCGACGACGGCTGGTTCGGTAAGAGAGATGACGATAAGTCGGGACTCGGCGACTGGTTCGTCAACGAGAAAAAGCTCGTCGGCGGACTTGACGGAGTTATCGAGCACGTTCACTCGGTTGGAATGAAGTTCGGACTCTGGTTTGAGCCCGAGATGATAAGCGAGGACTCGGATATCTTCCGCGCGCATCCCGAGTATGCAATCGGCGTGCCCGACAGAGCAAGATGCTATTCACGCCATCAGTTTATGATGGACCTCACCAATCCCGAGGTAAGAGATTATATCGTTAACTCGGTTAACGCAATTCTCGGTAAGCATAAGATAGACTACGTTAAGTGGGATTATAACAGAAACGTAACGGAGTTCTTCTCGCTCGCGCTTGATTCCGAGCTGCAGAGCGAATTTGCGCACAGATACGCGCTCGGTCTTTACGATATCTGCGACCGCATCGTCAGCGCAAACCCCGATATCTTCTTCGAGGGCTGCTCGGGCGGTGGCGCAAGATTCGATCCCGCTATCCTCTACTACTTCCCCCAGGTCTGGACGTCCGATAACTCTGATGCCGAGGAGCGTACGAGAATTCAGTACGGTACTTCTATCGCATACCCGCTCTCCGCTATGGCGTGCCACGTTTCGGCAAGTCCGAATCACCAGGTAGGAAGAGCTACAAGGCTCGCGACGCGCGGCGATATCGCTCACCTTGGAGCTACGGGCTACGAGCTTGATACCACCGTTTTCACCGATGATGACAGAGCTGCAGTTAAGGCGCAGATAGAGGCTTATAAGAAGATGGAACGCCTTGTTCTTGAGGGTGACCTCTACCGCATAGAAAATCCTTATACCTCGAATTACTTCTCCTTTATGATAGTTTCAAAGGATAAGTCGCAGGCTCACCTCACCTGCTATCGCTCGCTAAATCATTGCAACCCCGCGCCTCACAGAGTAATTATGCAGGGGCTTGACGAGAATAAGCAGTATTATATCCCCGAGCTTAACCTTATCTTACACGGCTCGGTGCTTATGAGCGTCGGTATCGTAGTTAACTTCGGTAAGGGTGATTTCGAAACGAAGGTATATCACCTCGAAGAAAAGTAAAACCCGGTGGGCTGCTTTATTTGGGCATAAACTAACAAAAAAACGGCAGAAGCATTGTGTCTAAAACAGTGTTTCTGTCGTTTCTTTATGCGGGTTTAAATATTTCAAGGTTGAAAACCATCGGTTTTCTCCATTTTATTAAGTTTTTTGTTATATCTCCGTTTTCGCACCTCAACGTAGTTATCTACGCCTATCGGCGCGAAGAACGAAGATTTCTGCTCCAAATCAAGCGAGCCCATTTTGGGCATAAACTAGCAAAAAAACAGCTCCGAGCTGTTTTTTGCTATATTTTGATTATGATTGTTTACATTTCCGTGTTATTTTCGAGATTTCTCTTAAGCAGCACGGGAAATCTCAGAGAGAATATAAGAGTGCAAATTATTGCAGCCGTTGCATCCGCGATAGCCTCCGCGGCATAGACTCCGACAACTCCCATAAAGTGCGGAAGTATAAGCGCTAAGGGGACTAGCAATATAACCTTACGCAAGAGCGCTATGAATAGCGATACCTTTGCATCACCGAGGGCGACGAAGGTATTCTGGCAGACGCGCTGAAGCCCGAA
Organism: Clostridia bacterium; assembly: GCA_017411605.1. GTDB lineage: Bacteria > Bacillota > Clostridia > Oscillospirales > CAG-272 > UBA1740. Next base: position 7,564 of record JAFQPR010000064.1, read on the forward strand.
TATCGTCATACCGAGAAGGAATATCGGCATATACTGCTTGACTATTGCGATAAGGGCGGCATCCGTGGTAAATATTCTCGCCACCGTGCCGGGCAAAAGTATCATAGTCAGCATTCCGAAAAGATTAAACGTAACACCGATGAGGAAGGTATATTTGAGGGTTTCCTTGACTCTTCCGTTATTCTTATGACCGTAGTTATAGCTGATGATAGGTGACACGCCCTGCGTGAAGCCCGCGAGCGGAATGCTTATTATCTGCATCGCGCTCTGCATCACCGTCAGCGAGCTGACGTAGATATCACCAAATTTAGAAAGCGAGCTGTTCAGAGCGAAGCCGACAAGGCTCTCCGTGCTTGCCATAACGAAGGGCGCGCTGCCGAGAGCAAGCGTTTTACCGATAATCTCGCCCGAGGGCTTCATTGCCGATAGCTTCAAGCGCAGCGAGGCGTGACGCCCCGTAAGGAACGTGAGAACGAACGCCGCCGATGCTGCCTGAGAGATAACGGTGGCAATTGCCGCGCCCTTTACGCCGAGATCAAAGGCGTATATGAAGAGCGGGTCAAGAGCAGTATTGAGAAGCGCACCGATGATAACCGATACCATTGCGATAACAGGTCTTCCCTGCACGCTTATAAATGCGTTGAGTCCCGAGGCTATCAGAACGAAGACCGTTCCGATAAGGTAAATATTTAAGTAATCTCGGGCATACACTATCGTTACGTCCGATGCGCCCGCGAACTTCAATAAAGGTGTCATAAAAGCATAGCAAAGTCCCATGCAGAGGGCGGTAAACACGGCAATAAGTGCCATACCGTTACCCAAAATGCGCTCCGCGCGCTCACGGTTTCCGCGTCCGAGCTCAATTGCCGCAAGAGGACCTGCGCCTCCCGCGATAATATTCGCAAACGCCGCAACGAGCATCACGACAGTACCCGCGACACCGACGCCCGCTAAGGCATCTTTACCGATTATCTCTATATGACCGATATATATTCTGTCTACAACACTGTAAAGCAGATTGACTAGCTGCGCAAATATCGTCGGCAGCGCCATTTTGAATATAAGCGGCAGTATCGGCGCTTCGCCGAGCAGCTTATCTGATCTTTCTATCATTTCGATCACCTTTTCAATAAAATTATGGGTTAATTTTAACACAATGAATATTTACTGTCAAGTAATAAAATTTAAAATTAATCTTTTTAGAGCAAAAAAATATTGACATAATACTTTTTTTATGATATAATTTGTCCGTTGCAATATTTAGGGGTATAGCACAATCGGTCAGTGCAACGGACTTTGACTCCGTTTACGGGTGTTCGATCCACTCTACCCCTGCCAAAAAATTCGACAAGCATCGACTTGTCGAATTTTTTTATCCATTGCGAAAGCAATGGTATATCATCACGCTTTAGCGTGTATCTCATCCGCCTTGCCGAGTATATCTCGACAAGGCGAGTATATCATCAGCCGCAGGCTGTATCCTCTTTCGCAATGATGATATACAAGGCTTTCGCCTTGGTGATATACAAAACTCTGTTTTGATGATATACACGCCTCACGGCGTGATGTGGCGCACGGGTTCAAGTCCACACGAAGATTCAGTACGCGGTAATTAAAATTTATCCGAATATTTTTCACTTTAGTATTGTAAAGTGATAAATTTTGTGCTATAATGTGCCTATATTTATTTTATTTTCTTTGGAGTTGATTATGAGGATCGTTGTTAAGATAGGAACTTCAAATATTACGTACAGCACAGGATGCCTGAATCTCAGGCACGTCGAAAAGCTCGTTCGCGTGCTCAGCGACGTTAAAAATGCGGGGCACGAGGTCATTCTCGTTTCCTCGGGCGCTATCGCTATGGGTACGGGCAAGCTCAATCTCCCCGCTCGTCCATCGGACATTGCGGGCAAGCAGGCGTGCGCCGCCGTCGGTCAGTGCGAGCTGATGTATACGTATGACAGACTATTCGGAGAATATAATCATACCGTAGCGCAGATTCTTCTCACCGCTCCCGACCTCACAAATGATGACAGATGCGCGAAGTTCAGAAATACTATCGAAAGGCTGCTCTCACTCTCCGCTCTGCCTATTATAAATGAAAACGATACCGTCGCGACCGAGGAAATAGAGTTCGGTGATAACGATACTCTTGCCGCGAAGGTTGCCGCGAACTCAGATGCGAAGCTTCTCGTTCTTCTCTCTGACATCGACGGGCTTTACGATAAAGACCCGAGGAGCAATCCCGACGCTAAGTTTATTCCCGACGTTTACGAGCTTACCGATAAAATAATGGCTCTCGGCGGCGGGGCGGGCTCAAAGCTCGGCACGGGCGGTATGGAGACAAAGCTGAAGGCGGCAAGGATAGCTACCGAAGCGGGATGCGATATGATAATTATGAACGGTGAAAATACCGAAAATCTTTATTCGATAATTGACGGAGTTAAGATAGGTACGCGCTTTTACGCAAAGAAATAATAGCCGACCTAAAATATTATTATGGAAAATTTATCTTCTACGATGAAGCTCTGCGCGCTTGCCAAAGCGGCAGTAAAAAAAGTTGCAGCCCTCGATGATGCGACTATAAATTCGGCGCTCCTCGCTATGGCAGATGCAATTGAAGGCAAAGCAACAGAGATACTTCTTGCAAATGAAAAGGATATAGAAGCCGCACGGGGTACGGTATCCGACGTTATGATAGACAGACTAAGGCTTACGGAGAGCCGTATTCACGCAATGGCTGACGGAATACGTGAAATAACAAAGCTCCCCTCGCCCCTCGGTGTTACGCTCGATAAAAGCACACGCCCGAACGGTCTTGTTATTGAAAAGGTCACGGTTCCTATGGGCGTTATCGCTATCATATACGAGAGCAGACCAAACGTGACCTCGGATGCCGCGGCGCTCGCGCTTAAGAGCGGTAACGTGTCAATTCTTCGCGGAGGTAAGGAAGCTTATAACTCCTCGCTCGCTATAGTTACGGCAATGAAAGCGGGACTATCATCCGTCGGAGTATGCGAGGATGCGATAAACCTGGTCAGCGATACGACGAGAACAAGCTCATACGAGCTTATGCGGGCATCGGGATACGTCGATTTACTCATACCGCGCGGTGGAGCGGGACTCATCCGCGCTTGCGTTGAAAATTCGACAGTTCCCTGCCTTGAAACGGGCACGGGTATATGCCATATCTACGTTGATGCCGACGCCGATACCGAAAAGGCGATCTCAATAATCGAGAACGCAAAAACGTCACGTCCCTCGGTATGTAACGCTGCAGAGGTATGCCTTGTTCATAAGGATATAGCGAAAGATTTTTTACCGAAGCTCAAGGAAGTGCTTGCTGATAAAAGAGCTGCTGCGGGACAAACGCCCGTTGAGCTGAGACTTTCCGAGGATGCCTTGAAGATAATCGACGGCACGCCCGCGGGTGAAAATGATTTTGATACCGAATTTTTAGACTACGTTCTTGCGGTAAAGATCGTTAGTTCCGCTGCTGAGGCTATCGAGCATATCACTCTTCACTCAACGCATCACAGCGATGCTATAATCACAGAAAATACCGCGGTAGCAGACTTATTTACGAAAGAGATCGACAGCGCAGCGGTCTACGTTAACGCATCGACAAGATTTACCGACGGCGGCGAGTTTGGACTTGGCTGCGAGATGGGTATATCAACGCAGAAGATGCACGCGAGAGGTCCTTTGGGCATAAGAGAGCTTACGACCTACAAATATATAATTCGTGGCAACGGTCAGATAAGATAAAAGAACAAAACAAGATAAAGAAAGAGGCGTAAAGATGAACGTTGGATTTATTGGCGCAGGCAATATGGGCGGCGCTCTTGCTCGCGTAATTAACACGTATAAGCACATAAATGTTTACATTTACGATATAAATGAAGATAAATCAAAGGCTCTTGCGCGAGAGATAGATGCATTCCACTGCGACCTTGATTATCTGCTTCAGGAGTCGGATTTCATATTTCTCGGCGTTAAACCGAATATTATTGACAGCGTATGCGGGGAGATTGCGGGCAAGCTAAAGGAGTATGCCTGCGTCATTTCAATGGCGGCAGGCGTTAAGCTTGAACGGCTTGAAGCGTCCCTCGGTAAGGATACGCCGATTATCAGAATAATGCCTAACACGCCCGTTACCTTCGGCGAGGGTATGACCGCGTGGTGCAAAAATTCCGCGACAGATGATGATACCGCTTACGTCTTTGGGACTATGATGAAGTTTACGGGCGCTATTACTGAGATACCCGAGGATGAATTTGAAGCGTTCACCGCTATTGCGGGCTGCGGTCCTGCGTATGCGTATATGTTTATCGATGCTCTTGCGAAGGCGGGCGAAATTTGCGGTTTACCCTATGACCGTGCGCTGTTTTACGCGTCAAAAATGCTCCGTGGCTCGGCTCTTATGGCTGAAAGCTCTCCTCTCTCCCCTGACGTTCTTTGCAAAAACGTATGCTCCCCCGGCGGAAGCACTATTGAGGGCGTTAAGGTGCTTCTGGCAAAGGAGTTTGAGGACAGCATAATTCAAGCTATCATTGCGGCGTATAACAAAACGCGTGAGCTTGGTACAAAATAATAAGCTATCATTAGAATACTTACTCTCAAATAATCAAAACAAAAATTGAAGCGGTCAGCGGAAGGACTATTGGTTTTTACTTCGGCTACCGCTTTTTTTCGGAAATCTCTTGACAAAGTGATATCATTGTGATATCATATTAATACCAAGCAAACTTGGATAAAACGTCTTTAATTATTTTTTGGAGGTTATTATGACGGAAAAAATTTTAGAAAACAAAAAGAACGGTATGACCGTTCTGCTACTCTCGATTCTCGGACTTATTGCCGCTATTGCGCTCTTTGTTTGCGGCGGCATCGGTCTTGACAACGGCGGTGACGGCATCTTATGCGGAATATTACTCGGCGTCGGACTCGTGTGGTTCTGTATCGGCTGGATCCCCCTTCTCGGTCTTAGAATACTTAAGCCCCAAGAGGCACTTGTTATTACCCTTTTCGGTAAGTACGTCGGCACTATAAAGGGCGAGGGCTTCTATGCCGTTAATCCCTTCTCTTCCTCTGTAAATCCCGCGGCTAAAACAAAGCTCAATCAGAGCGGTGACGTAAACACGGTTGAAGCGCCCGTAGCCGCTGCTGCTAACGCTATGGTAGGCGTTGACAAGAAGATATCTCTCAAGATTATGACTCTTAACAATAACAAGCAGAAGATAAACGACTGCCTCGGTAATCCCGTTGAGATAGGAATTGCGGTTACGTGGAGAATAGTTGACACGGCTAAGGCTGTTTTCAACGTTGATAACTATAAGGAGTTCTTATCTTTGCAGTGCGATGCTTCGCTCCGCAACATCGTAAGACTTTATCCCTACGACGTAGCGCCCGGTATAGACACCACGGGTGACGGTGTTGCCGACGACGGAAGCCTCAGAGGCTCGAGCGACATCGTTGCTTCCCGTATCAGAGATGAGATACAGACGAAGGTTGCCGATGCGGGTATTGAGATCATCGAAGCAAGAATCACCTATCTTGCGTATGCGACCGAGATCGCCGCAGTAATGCTTCAGCGTCAGCAGGCATCCGCTATTATCGATGCAAGAAAGATGATAGTTGACGGCGCTGTCGGTATGGTTGAAATGGCGCTTGAAAGACTTTCGCAGAACGATACCGTCACACTTGACGAGGAGCGCAAGGCAGCTATGGTTTCGAACCTGCTCGTAGTTCTCTGCGGCAACAAGGATGCTCAGCCTATCGTAAACTCGGGAAGCCTTTACTGATATGAATAAAAACGAAAAGAAGCAAGTCCCCTTACGCCTTAGCGCAGAGCTTTACGCTTATCTTGCCGCCTGGGCGGAGGACGACTTCCGATCGCTCAACGGACAGATTGAATATCTTCTGACCGAATGCGTAAAGCAACGAAAGAAAAACGGCAGACACGTACCGAAGGACTTCGATGCTAACAAATGATTAAAACGCAACAGAAACGATTATAAATCATTTTTCGTGGGGCGGAGCGGAAAACTATTCTCTGCTCTGCCCCAAAAGCACCGAAAAACGCGTTTTTTGCTATATTTTAATATATAAATCCCTTTTGCGGTGTTGACAAACTCCAAAAAAAGTGTATAATATATTTACTAAAGCAGACCGACAAAGCTTTAAACTCCATGGGGGTGCAAAGGTTTCGACAGGGACTGTGAGGTATGATAAGCGTAGCGGGCCGGATAATCCCGTCAAAATGTCCACCTTAAATAATAAACGACAACAATTCTGTTGCTCTTGCAGCGTAAGCTGTGACGCGGCTTAAAGCCGCCCGTACCGCGAGAGAGGACTACGGCTCTCGCCGTGCGTCAAATCAGTAGTGAACATGAACCGAGAGTTGCCTTTGTATCGGTCATGCACTAAAAGGCTACCCTGACGAAAGCCTGTCACTCGGCGTTCCGATGTGGGAATTTCAATAGATTGACTGCCTACGGAGAAAGTTATATCAAGTGGTTTTTGGACACGGGTTCGATTCCCGTCATCTCCACCAGAAAAAGACTCAGGATTGGATACAATTCTGAGTCTTTTTCAGTTAAATCCGCCTTCGTCGGAATAAATCCACCTTTGGTGGATGAAATCGCTAAAGCGATGAAATCTGCCTTGCGGCAGGTTAAATTAGGCGGATTTGATTTCATCTGAAGCCGTAGGCGAAGATTTCATCCAAGCTTGCTTGGATTTCATCCTGCAAAGCAGGATTTCATTAAATTTATTAGCGTAAAAGCAGGCTTGTCGGGATAGTTTTCGTCCTTGCAAGCTTTTTTGTTTTTAGTCGTAAAATATAAATCGTTCACTTTATACCCCTTTCGTTCAATTTATGGGGAATCGTTCAATTTATGATTCAGTTAAATAACTTCTTGATTTTGGTCGGATTATATGATATAATAACTCACCGATATATAAGAATTTATTTAGGAGAAATAAATATGTTTGGATTATTTGCTAAAAAAGTTATGAACGAAGAAGCCGCCAAGTCTTTTTGGAAATGGTTTGCAGAAAAAGAGGAGTGGATTATCAGCTGTATTTCCAATCACGACTCAACATTTATATGGGCAATCGATGAAAAGTTAAAACCGGTATTTCCTTATTTCAAAGGAGAACTCGAATTCCAGCTTGGATACAACAATAGCGTTGGAGAATTTTTCTTCTTCCACTTTAGAAACAAAGACCTTGCTCGTGATGGTGAAGCCTTGGGAATGATGATGCCTCCAGAAATCGCAAACAAATGGAAACTTATTCTTGAAAAATAAATTGTCCAATTTCAATTTATCAAACTAAAAACAGGTGCAAACCCTTGTAGGAAAATGCACCCATAATGCTAAATTTTGCACCCATAAATAAATGGTATCAAAATTTTAGATTACTCACATCAAGGGACGTTTGTCGCACTGCGATCAAACGTCTTTTTCCTTTCCTGTCAGATTCCAGTCTTTGACGTATGCTACGCATACCAAATCTTGTTTCGCCTATGGCGAATGTTGCATTCCGACCAAAATTTGTGCTTTATGCATTAAAAAATCAGTCCTTTTCGCAAGATTGGGACTGTTTTTTTGTTTATTATCTCTAAAACGCTCACTTATCAAAAAGGCACAGTTTTTTGCCAAAAAGCTTTGTTTCGGTACAGGACACCGGTTTCGAGTGTTTTTTACATTCATTTTCTTAGTGCTTTTTCAAAAGAAAAACAAGTTTATTTTATGAATTTTTAGGATCTGTTTTATTAGATATTACACCAGCATATCCATTAAGTCACGTAAAGCCGTTTCAAACTTTGCTCCGTACCAGTGATCGTCATCACCCTGCGTATTGATGATACACTTTACGGTATAGTCGGCTGCAATCTTTGCCGCATCGAAAATCTCCTTATCATTCATCAATGCACCCGTGAATGCCGAAGCGTAGATATCCCCCGTGCCGTGACAGCCCTTTGATACC
>JAFQPR010000008.1 GCA_017411605.1 Clostridia bacterium
TCTTTTTTATCATCATATATTAGGTGAAATAAAAACTATATACTTTTTTGGGTGGATTTTTTGTTTCTCTATGAATAATCTCGGCATTTTCAAAGTGTGCAATAATTATTTTGGGGATGTAAACTTGGGAGTGTTGCTCTTGACGGAATATTGAGAGTTGAGAAAGCAGTACCGCAGAACATAAAATCGTTAATTCTTGTCAATCTGTTAGAAAGCGTTAAGCCCGTCAGCTTCACGCATCCGGAAATCGCAGAGTTTTTGACGGTTTCAACCTCGTTCGGCATCGTATAATATCCGCTTCTTCCGTTCGGGAACTGAACGAGAGTTCTGCCATCCTTAGAATATACTACACCGTCAATACTCTTATAGTATCTATTATCGGGATCAACTTCATATCTCTCTGCATTGCTGCAATACAAGCTGATCTCTTCGATCTTTGTGACGGTTTTAGGAATGCTGATGCTCTTGACCTTCGCGCTGTAGAACGCGCTGTTTTTAATTTCGGTAATACCGTCGGGAATAACAACATTCTCATCATTACCGTTATATTTTACGAGCGCTGTTCCTCTGATTTCAGCATCTCTCCTAAAGGTTTCTTTCGCTTTTTGTAAGTTGAGCTGCTCTGTTGCGGCGGTTTCCAATGCAGAAAAATCAAAGCTGCCAAAGCCACCTGAAAAATCGGACGGAGCAGCGACGGGATTCGCATCTTCTCCTAAATAGCTTTTTATATTGCAACCGCACTCATGGCAGAATTTTTGACTCATCAATTTTACTCCACATTCGGGACAGAATTTCATTTTTTCTTCTCCTTAATATTCTATATCATATTTTCTTCTTTTTATCTCAAAACTGTCGTCAACCGTCATCACATAATGATTACCAACTTGCCATCAGCTCTGCTAGAAGCTTAACGCCTTTAATAATAAATAATCTGAGCCTTTATTTCCGAATCCTCATAATTAAAGCTTAAGCTTCTTGATACATATATTTTTTTCAAGTTTTTGCAACCAACAAAGGCATCGCCCTCAATAATCCTTACGCTTTTTGGAATTCTTATTTCTTTAAGGTTGATGCAATCGAAAAATGCATAGCTTCCAATTTCCAAAAGTCCCTCCGGTAAATCAATGCTTGATATTCCGGTTCTCGAAAAAGCTCCATGCTCAAGTGTTTTTAACGTTCTTGGTAGCTCAACGGTCGTCAGATTTTCACAAAGCTCGAATGCGTTAATTCCAATGGTTTTAACTCCTTCGCCGATTGTAACCTTCTTTAAATTATGGCAAATCCTAAACAATTCATCGTTTACAGTTTCAATACCCTTAGGTATTACAGCACTGCTTATTCCGGTATTTTCGAAGGCATTTTCTCCGATTTCGGTTACCGATCTTGGAATTGAAATAACTGTCAGTCTTTCGTTATAGGCAAAAGCGTAAGCGCCGATTTTTTTAAGTCCCTCCGGCAATGAAACCATTCTTAAATTTTTAAATTCTATAAATGCTTCATCACCTATTTCTTTTACATTCGTACCAACACTCACGCTTTCAACGTAATCGTTCATATAAAATGCTTGGTCGGCAATTTTTGTAACCGTACTTGGAATTGTAACGCTTTTACTTTTGCCTTTATATTCTACAAGCACACCGTTCTTTATTACAAGACCGCTATCGATTACGCCGTCGTCACCGTTATTATCGTAATTACGGTTGCTTACGCTTGCCGCACGACTGACGCTTTTACCAAGACTCGAGAAATCGAAGCTGCTCTCCTGCTCTTCCGACGAGTCGGAGCTATCAAACAAGCTCCCTAGACCTTCATCTCCGTCAGGTTCATCGATTGCAAAATCAATCGTATCAAACGGAGCGATAAAACTATCCGATTTGGGCTCTTCAGCCTTTGTTTCAGTCTTTTCACCGAATTTATGTCCGCATTCATAACAAAATTTAACTTTATCCTGCGGTATCTGATAACCGCAATTGGGGCAAATTTTCATTTTTCTTTCTCCTTTATACGTTATACTGTATAAGTCATTTTTCAACTTTAAACTGCTATTTTGAATAATATATAATACCGTATAGGCGTAAGTACTACTTAATATTCTATAATTTCAACGCCTGCGGGTAAATTATCGTACTTTCTGCCCTTTGCAATATATATTTTTGTTAAGTTAGGGCAATCTTCAAAAGCACAGTTCGCAATTCTTTCCAGCTCGGAATTGATAATCAAGCTACACAAATGCTCTGATTTGCGAAATACCATTCCCAAAATCATAATTGTATTTTTAGCAATTTCAAAGGATGAATTTTTCTTTCCTTCGGGATAATAAAGCATATATAGTTTATCGCCCGCACGCTCGTATAGGCATCCGTCGATCGAGCATAAACGCGCATGTCCGCTTCGGAGGGTTATCTCGTTAAGATTTGAACATCCCCAGAATGCAGTAACGTTCAACTCTATACCGGTACCTACAGATTTCGGCAGATTCAAAGTTTCAAGTGAGCTGCATCCGTAGAAAGCCCTCGATTCTATCGTAGTTACAGTTTCGGGTAAAATAAAGCTCTTAAGCTTTACGCAACCTTCAAATAGTGACTCTTCTATGATTTTTACAGGACCCGGTATTGATATGCTTTCCAATCCCGTGCACCCATGAAATGCATTAATACCAAATTCGCTTACACTGGACGGCAATGCGATGCTTTTAAGATTTTCACAACCGCGAAATGCATGGGAATCTATCTTTCTGACGGTACTCGGTATCGTTACGCTTGTCAAGCTCTTGCAACTGGAAAAAGTACTGGAGCTTATAACAGATACGCCTCTCGGTATTTCTATTTCTTTAAGACTGCTACATGATGAAAATGCGCCGGGACCAATTTGCTTGATACTGCTCGGAATATAGATCGACTCTAAACTTGAGCAACCGCTGAATATCCCGATTCCCAGTTTAGTAATACTGTGAGGTATTCTTACGCTCTTTAAGGAGATACATGACGAGAAAACGCAATCACCTATTTCCGTTACACTTGACGGAATTATTATACTTTGAATATTTTTACACTCAAAAAAAGCTCGTGAGTCAATTTTTTTGATAGTATCGGGAAAAACAACAGTTGCAATTTTATCGCATTTGGCAAAAGCACTTTCACCGATTTCGATTACGCCCTCGGGAATAATGATATCGCTGTCATTTCCGTGATATTTATATAAAATACCGTTTATAATATCGCTATCATTCTGGACTCTTACTTTTATTTCTTCTGTTAGCTGCTTTTCAACGTCGCTTTGCATTTTGGAAAAATCAATTTTATCAAGTACCCCTGAGTCAAAATTGCTTTGAGCTATATCATTCGACGTATTATAACCGCAACTTGGGCAAAAAACACCACCGGAAAACTTAGTGCCGCAACTCGGGCAAAATATTTCCACATTTTCCTCTTCGTGTTTTTTTAAATTATAGCCGCATCTTACGCAAAATCTCGCGTCATCATTGACGCACGAGTTACATTTTGGACAATATTTCATTTCAAACTCCTAATTAAAAGCTACTGTTTTAAAAACGGCATTGTTTTGATAACAGTATTTAAATCAATTTAAATCTATCCACATCGCAGGACGAATACAAATGAGGTTATTTAAAATTCCATCTCCCGAATTGTTGATTTCTCCTACGGCATAAACCGATTTGGCATAATATAAACTATAAATCTGCCCGCACGAAGTTGAGCGAAGCCACCATGAACGTATGTCCCCAGTAAACGAAACGGTATCAAGTGACATAACGTATGGGGTAGCTTTGCACGATGCATATCCTGTGTTTTTTATGTACTTATTAAACTCGTCTTCGCTCAAAAGAAATATCTTATCAACGCACGAGTCCTCATTTTGAGTATTTAAAATCCTTGATTGTTCGTTTAAATCAAAGCAATTATATAAAAATTCACCATTAAGATACGCTCTAAGACTACAGTCTTTCCAAACTACATATTCATTTTTTATGTGGTACGTCTTGAAATCCAGTGCATACTTACTAAGCAAAAGGGCTCGACCGTCTTCTTTTGCAACAACTATCCACTCTATCGGGTCTTTATTATATCTGTTATTTATGTAATAAGAGCCATAAGATACAGATGCTCCGACCGTAAATTTAGAAACAAAAGCAAGCTGCTTTCCTGCCTCTCTTTCCAAAGCAGAAAAATCAAAGCTATCAAGGCTTTCACTTTGATTTGATGCGTTTAAATATTGGGAAAGGTCTGCTCCGCATTCAACACAAAAGTCCTGGACAACAAGTTTTTTTCTGCATTTCGGACAAAAATTCATATTATTTCTCCCTTTAATTAAGAACGAACTAATTTAATCAACTATACTTTTAAGATACTCCTCATCATAGTCATAAGGAATAAAGATGGACATCATATTGTTGTTACACAAAATATGAAGTTTAGGATGCAAGGGCGTTATCGAAGCATTGGAAATAAGCTTTCGTCCCTTATCCGTAAGTCCTGCGGGCATAGATTCAAGCGCTGCACACAATGCGACAGATGCATAAGAATCATCGCCCTCGCTATATCTATCCGGGAAAATAATGGCATCGTTAATGTATTTATCCGAACCGTAAAATCTTACGGGCTCGTTGCACTGTATTACAAAGTATACGTTATTTTCCTTTCCCTTATTGATAAGCTCGCAAACAGTTTCGCACATATCGTCATCTGCAAAAAGATCGTCCGCCCTGGCTATAACGACAAGTACGGGATGAAGTGAGCTATATTCGTCATCCTGCCTTGTGTTTATAAGAGTTTTAATTTCCTCAAGTGTATCCTCCGCCTCGTCGCTTCCGCTATACACCATTTTACCTGAAAGCACATACTTATCACGCAAGCTCTTAATTACGGTTTTCGCACGTCTTAAGGATGCATTTTTGTTATAATCAATATAGTAGACCGTAGGTTCTTCAATATCTTTTGACAAAACAAAGGTGTCCTTGATAAGTGATGCTTCGAGCATTTTTGTTTCAAGGTAGTGACCGAAGAGGAAGAGTGTATTGTTTTTTGAATCGAATGGATATTCCAGCGGTCTGTTTGAAAGATAAGTTTTACCAAGCCTTGCTCTTATAATACCTTCCTCGTCGTAATTGCTCTTCGCGCGTTTAATCGTAAACGGTACATCGGATTCCTTTGATATCCTGATAGCTTTGATTTCGCTCTGAAGCTCCATTTTAAAGTCGGGATACTTGTTTTTTACTTCGGCGATATGAGCCTTAAGCTTCTCTCCTTCCTCGGAATATGCAACTCTGACGCTTTGTATATTACCACCCTGCGAGAAGAAGCAAAGACCTTTGGCAACGGCTAATTCACTTTGACGGTTTGCTGCCTGAGGAATTAATTGACCCGCATTTTCCTCGGACTTGAACTCAATTCGGTTACCGAATAACGGTATAATCGAATTCACCTCCATAGGAAATCTTATAGAAGAAATCACAAGACTGATACCGTATGCACGTCCCACCTGCGCAATTCTGTTAATTCTTTCAACTGCATCGTCGCTTCCGGCAACAAGCTGATAAAATTCATCTATGACTATAACGCATCTTGGCAGCGGTTTTTCTGCTACCTCGTTGTATGCGTAAATATTTCCGTATGAACCGATAAGATTACCGCGGCGAGTCATTTCCTCGTCTATAAAATCAAGCACGTCGTTTGCGGCAAAAATTCTATCTCCCGTAACTACGGTCTTAAGATGCGGCAAACCTTGTTCCTCAAATATTTTAAAGTCCCCCTTGACCATAACTATGAGGTGAAGTTCAAGTTCTGCCGGAGAATAAAGCTTACTTGCTGATAAAACGAGGCTATTAATAAATGCCGTTTTACCCGAACCGGTTGTTCCTATCAATGCCAGGTGAGCATCGGGACCGTTTGCGCTCAAATCTATCGAAACGGGATTAGAACCCTGCTTACCAAACGGGATCGAGAGAGTTTTGGAGTATTTCTTTCTCCTTGGACTAGTCGAAAAGTTTTCTTTGTCAACAACACTGTCAAGGTAAACTGTCTTACCTACGCTGCTTTTTACCGAAGTCTTAAATACGCTGAGAAGCGAGCTTACGCTATAGCTCTTTCCGCAGGTATTTGTAAAATAAGTCTTACCGTCCTTCAATAAATATCCGCGCTTGGCTCTCTTGAACTCCGCTATGTTATAGGTGAAGGAATCAAGCGACGGTAATCTTTTGCGGTAATATCTCGAGTCCTCATCTTCATACGTATTTTCCGTTATAAGGAAGAACACACCCGCGTTCTTTCCGTTTTTCAGCATACTCGCTATTTCATCACCTGAATTTTCATATTTAAACGGATATCCGTTCAAAGCTACAAAAATGATAGGCAACGGATTGTCCTGATTTTTCTTATTGTATTCAAGAGTACCTGCGCATTTTGACTGACCGAGGAGCATTATTCTTTGATTTATTATTCTATTCAACTCTGCAAGCGCCGAGCGTATTTCATCCTCTGAATTCTTTACGTAATTTCCGCTCGAATTATCAAAAAACAACTCCGTATTTCCGTTTTTTAATATACCCGCAAAGGTAGTTATCGTATTCGATGAAGTGCTATCGCAAAGCAAAATTCTTTTGCTCGTCTGCGGATAGGCAAATAAAAACTGAATAGCGGTATTTACAACGCAAGAAGAAAGCTCCGCGCTGTCAATATCATTGCGGTCAGCCTTTATAACCATAACACCGTCTTTATGTAGCTTCCATTCGAGTAAAGAAAGAATAACGCTTTTATCGCTGCTGCCACCAAACATACTTTCATCGCATATCTCGCAGGCAATAGGCAAAGATATTTCATCAACAAACTCGTTTTGAAGTTCAAGACTGTCATTAATTATCGCTCTCTTATAAAGCTTATTGCTATTTTGCTTCACTTGGCTGACTAAAGCGTTAAATTCACCCGAATTCTTGCATAGCATTCGCTTTTTCGATTTCAAGCTATCTATCTCGCTTCTGAAGCTTTCCATAGATAACCTAACTGCCTCTATAAATAATTTTTCCGCATTATTGCAAATTTCAACTACTGTGTTATATCTAATGGCGAATTCACGCAGATTTGCATCGACATTCACCTTGCCAATTATAGCAGATAATAGCTTAATCGCTTCATTACCCGATTTTACCGCAAGTTCGCAGGCATTGAAAGCATCGTATCTTTGTACTATCGCGCCTTCATTTAGATATAATTTCCCACCCGATAGCTGCACCTTATTTTTGTATAGCGCACATATCGCTTCAACAGTAGGCTTAATTTTTGCAATATATCCGGCAAGCTCCCTTTTTATCTTAGAATAATTATTTGAATATTTGGTCTTTAACTCGTTCTCCTTAGGCAAAAGCGCTGACTCGAGCCTTTCAATCTCGGAAGTTAATCTTAAATACTCAGTAATTTTCTCGGTTTGATTCATTTTTCTACCTCAAGATACTATAATAATCCATAATATATAATAGCATAGTTTTTTGAACTTTTCAATAAAAATATTATATATATTTTAAAATTAGATATTAATTTACGAAATAAAATGAAGAGGGCAGCTCAAGTTGTGCAAAACTTTAGCTACCCTCGAATGCGCTAAGGGGCTAGGGGGATTTAGAGCGAAAATTTGCGTTCTCCCACCTGTGAGGCGTATATGAATACGTCGAGGGCGGGAAACGCAAATAGAAAATGACTTTAATTTGATGGAGAAATTCGTAGAATTTCAACCTTATAACACATATTCTTAGCTCATTTGTTGATTTTAGAGCTTCTTTATGTCGTTTTTTGTCATTTTCGGTTGCGCCTAAATGCGCCAGCCCCCTCATTATACAACTCTTTTCGATTGTTAACTTTAGCAGGTTAATTTTCGGGTACTCACGCTGTCAGTTCATCAAGAGTTCCAAAAGAGTAACCCAATTTCTTCCATTCATCAATCAGGCGTGGGAGTATTTTAACGTTAGTCGATGACGTTGGATGTAATAAGATAACTTCACCGTTGTGCGTATTCTTAATGATTTTCTCAAAAGCAGCGTTTTCATCCGGTTGCTTTTTATCATCCCAATCTGCATATCCGAAGCTCCAGAACACCGTCTTATACCCGAGGGAACTTACTGTTGCAAGTGCATTTTCACTGTATCTTCCTTCCGGAAAACGGAAGTATTTTGACATTTGCTTTTCGGTTTTCTGCTCGTATATCTTCTCTAAGTCTGTAATGTTCTTTATAATTTGTTCTTCGGTAAGTTTACTCATGTCAGCGTGATTCTTCGTGTGATTACATACGGTATGCCCCTCTTCCGTCATCCTCAGAACTATATCGGTATTCTTAATAATTATGTGGTCCAGCAGAAAGAACGCCGCAGGAACCTTCTTCTCTTTCAGAATATTAAGAATTTTTTCCACGTTTCCATTTTCGTAGCCCGCGTCAAACGTAAGGTATATTTTCTTTTCGGGAGAATTATCGCAAAGCTTTTTATCAATATAGTATGAATTGTATTTTTCAACAATTTTATGCTCCTCGGGAATAGAAGGTCGCTTATTTCCCGAACGCTTAACGTACCAATTGGAGGCCTCTGCCGCGTATGAAGAAAAACTTATAGCGTTTAAACATATAACAACTAAAATAATTAAAGATATAACTTTTTTCATATACTTACTATTTCCTAAATGCTTTTTATTGTTCGTAATTATTTTTCGTGGAAATAAGGGATTTATCCAATGAAAGAAAAGGAAAAAGAGGACCTAAAACGATCCTCTTTTTCAAAGCAAATAAAATATTAAATTACTTATACTTGCGCTTTCTTGCAGCCTCAGACTTCTTCTTACGCTTTACGCTGGGCTTTTCGTAATGCTCTCTCTTACGGAGCTCGGAAAGAACGCCCGACTTAACGCACTGTCTCTTAAAACGACGAAGCGCGCTATCAAGAGTTTCATTCTCTTTTACTCTAATTTCTGCCATCTCTATTTCCCCTCCCTTCGCTTTGCAAAGAGATTAAATCTCATAAATTTACCTGTATAATATAACATAATAAATACTTTTTGTCAAGACATTTATGGAAATTTTTATAAAATATTCTTTTTAGCTGCAAAAACGGTATTTTTCATAAGCATCGTGATGGTCATAGGACCAACACCGCCCGGAACAGGAGTTATCAAGGATGCCTTTTTTGATACCTCTTCAAACTCAACATCACCGCAGAGCTTTCCGTTATCAAGACGGTTTATTCCAACGTCTATAACAACTGCACCGTCCTTAACCATATCTGCCTTAAGGAAATTAGCGCGTCCGACTGCTACCACGATAATATCGGCTCTTGACGTTACTTCGGAAAGATTTCTTGTTTTAGAATGGCATACCGTTACGGTTCCGCTTGCATTCAACAAAAGTAACGCCATTGGTTTTCCAACGATATTACTTCTGCCGACAACAACACATTCCTTGCCGGAAATATCTACTTCATAATGCTCAAGCAAACGCATTATGCCTGCGGGAGTACAAGGAAGAAAGGTGTATTTCCCTTCTACTATCCTACCAACACTTTCGTGAGTAAATGCATCGACATCTTTACTCGGATCAATGCTGTCAATAACCTTTTCTTCGCTTATATGGCGAGGAAGCGGCAGCTGAACAAGTATTCCGTGAACACTGTCATCCTCGTTAAGACGTTCTATAAGCGTAAGTAATTCATTTTCGTTAGTCTCTTCGGGAAGCGTTATCTGCTGCGGCTCGATTCCCGTTTCCAGACATGCTTTTTCCTTATTTCTTACGTAAACGGCGGAAGCAGGGTCATTTCCGACGAGAATAACCGCGAGCTTAGGGAAAATCCCCTGCTCTTTGAGCAAGGCAACCTCTTGCGCCAACGATTCTCTTATACTTTTTGAAACTAGTTTTCCGTCAATAATCTTTGCCATATTATCCTCTTTTAGTTATCACTCTTTTTTCCGAGTGATTTAAAGTATTTGATTATAGCCTTTGTTTTACGGCGGACATTGCGCCGGAAAAATCTCAAATGAACAGAAATCCTTTTCGATAGAGGCATGGCTCTTTCTGTCGAACCTTCATTTATTTCTGTCTTTGCCTTTGCCTTGGAATTAGCGGATTTTTCTGCCTTTGACTTCTCTTCTTTAGCCTTCGGCTCTTTATAATAGAGCGCTTTTGCAGGCTTCTTTATTGCAAAGTAAATAAGGCACGCTGTACATATTACAAAAATAATAGCGGCAAGCACTTGCGATGTTCTGAACTCGATACCAAAAATACTCGAATACAAGCTATCGGCTCTGAGCCCTTCAATAAACATTCTACCAAGACCGTACCATCCGAATACCATCAAGAATATCTGCCCATCATACTTCTTATGCTTATAGAAAATGTTTATAAGCACAAATCCGAGAACATTCCATAACGATTCGTAAAGGAACGTTGGGTGAACGTATATTAATTTATAATCGGTAAGGAAATTTCGAACTCCCATACGGCAGAATATATCAGTTTCCGAACCGAAGGCTTCGCCGTTCATAAAGTTTCCCCATCTTCCAATTGCCTGGGCAAGTATGATTCCCGGAGTACAACAGTCGGCCATAGCGAAGAAATTGATCTTCTTAAAATACGAAACTGCAAGGACCGTTACAGCACCCGCTATTATACCGCCATATATTGCAAGGCCGCCATTCCTGATGTTCAAAACGTCTGAAAAAGAATTGTATTCCTCAAGCGTTGTCAGAACATAGTACAAGCGAGCACCGATTATTCCTATAGGAATAACGAAAAGTGCATAATCAAGTATATCATCGACGATTATACCTATTTTTTTCGCTCTGAACATAGTATACGTCACGGCGCATATCATGCCGAACGTAATTATCAAAGCATACCACGCAATAGATACGCCAAAAATACTGAAGGCTTCACTGTCTACAGTAAATTCTCCGATTCCAAAGCCCGGAAAAGACAATGTTGATTCTCTTCCCATTCGTCGTCTCCAATCAAAATTTAAAAATAAAGAATTTTATATCTTAAAATTTTTATTCAATACATCCGAAATTGTAATGCTTTGAAGCTTTGCTGCAAGCTCTAAGCTTATTTTATCAAAAATATGATGATAAATGCAAGAGGTTTTATCACTGTTCATCGAGCAAGTCTCACTTGATTCAAGGCAACGAACTATGGCGATAGGTCCGTCGATAAGCTCAATTACCGTTTTCAGTGTAATTTTATCCGGCGAAACCTTAAGCTTATATCCGCCTCTTGCCCCTTTATAAGAAGAAACAAGATCTCCTTGAACCAGCTTATGAAGTATCTTCAAGGCAAAGCGTAAAGAAACCGAGGTTTTATCCGCTATAGTATTTGCATCTACAACATCGTTTGTTTCGGACAAAGCTGATACTATTCTTAAAGCGTAATCCGATTCGAGAGTTATTCTCATAGCAAATCTCCGTAAAAAATGTCCTAATAGGGCTGTCTCAAGCAAGCATCTGAGACAGCCCTGATAAAACGTCGAAGCATAAAAGTTTTATTTATTGTTTTTATTATTATACTGATTGAGCTTGATGTGGATCTTTTTAGATTGATCAAGAAGATGGCTGATCGTACGGTCATGGTTAAGCGTATCAATAATGTAAGCAACGTATTTGCACATATTAACCTCTCCGTACCATTCTCTTTTAAGCAGTTCGGGTGTTCTGTAAACAAGGTTTGTGGTAAATATTTTCGTGAATAAGCCTTCGGAATAAGCCTTGTCCATATTCTCAAGTCCGTTGCAGAACAAGCCGAAGCTTGCAAATACGAATATACGGTTAGCACCCTTTTCCTTGAGCTGCTTGCAAACGTCTATAACGGAGTCACCGGAGGAAATCATATCATCAATAACGATAACGTCCTTACCCGATACGTCACGTCCGAGATACTCGTGAGCAACAATAGGGTTCTTTCCGTTTATAATTACGGAATAATCACGGCGCTTATAGAAAGTACCGAGATCGATTCCCATAACGGAAGAATAGTACATACACTTAACCATTCCGCCTTCATCCGGAGAAATGATCATAAGATTATCGGGATCGATCTTAATGTCATCATATGTATTAAGGAGAGCTTTAATCATCTGATAAGAGGTACGTACGTTCTCAAATCCGCTGAGAGGGATAGCGTTCTGTACTCGAGGGTCGTGAGCATCGAAGGTAATAATATTGGTAACACCCATATTTACGAGTTCCTGAAGAGCAAGCGCACAGTCAAGGGATTCTCTGCTTGAGCGCTTATGCTGTCTGCCTTCGTAAAGCATAGGCATTATAACACTTATTCGGCGTGCCTTTCCTCCAATAGCGCCGATAATACGTTTAAGATCCTGAAAATGATCGTCAGGGGACATAGGAACAGTCATTCCGTACATATTGTAAGTAACACCGTGATTAAATACGTCAGAAATGATATACACATCGTTTCCTCTTAGCGACTGATGCAAAGCGCCCTTTGCTTCACCGCTTCCGAATCTCGGGCAAGAGCTGCTCACCGTATAAGATACATCCTGATCGTGACTGCGCCAATCCTTAAGATAGGAGTCAACCTGCGCTGTGAAATCCTCACAGCCCTTCATTCCTATAACACTTAATTCTCCGTACAAACTGTCCTTCATCTTTTTCTCTCCGTTTCGTATTTAGTTTTATAAAGTTGTGACGTAAAAAAGAAAAGAGCATATGATAAATCATAGCATCCAAACTGCAATATAATTATAGCCTATTTATAATTTAATGTCAAGAGAAAAGCTGTTTTTGAAATAAAAAACGCAGATTGCTTAATCTAAAAGTATTTTTTTTATAAAAATTATAAATTTTTAA
The DNA here is from genome assembly GCA_017411605.1 of Clostridia bacterium. Classification (GTDB taxonomy): domain Bacteria; phylum Bacillota; class Clostridia; order Oscillospirales; family CAG-272; genus UBA1740. The sequence goes on from JAFQPR010000008.1 coordinate 12,846, forward strand.
CAACGTAAGGAGAAAAAATGAAATACGATAGCGAAGGATTAATTCAAATCAGCGCATTTACAGCAGGCGGCGCGTTACCCGTCCCTAATATAAGCGTCCGCATAACGGGCAGTGAGGAAGAAAATATAGACGTTGATTATACGTTGGTTACCGGAAGAGACGGAACGACAGGCGCAATATCACTTCCTGCGCCATCAGTCATCTACTCTTTATCACCCGATCCCGCGGAGCAGCCTTATGCAAAATATACGATTGAAGCGTATGGAACGGGATTTTATCCAAAAAGATTGGAAGACGTCACGATTTTTAGCGGAATAACTTCTTTATTGCCGATAGAAATGGTACCCGATGCTAAAATAACCAGAAACGTTAATCCGCCATACTCGACCAACAATTCATATATTACAGAAAACGAGGACTTATTGTAATGCCATCACCCGTAATACCCGAAACTATAACCGTACATCTCGGAGCGCCTAACGAAGATGCCGAAAACGTTACCGTTTCGTTCAGCGACTACATAAAAAACGTAGCATCAAGCGAGATTTACCCAACTTGGCCCGAAGAGGCATTGAAGGCTAACATTATTGCCCAAATATCGGTTGCGCTAAACAGAATCTATACCGAATATTATCGCAGCATGGGAAAACCCTTTGACATTACGTCAAGCACGGCATATGATCAATCATTCGTGTATCAACGCGATATTTTTGAAAATATTTCGAGAATAGTTGACGAAATATTTAACGATTATATCAGAAAAGATGAGTTTATAGAACCGTTATTCGCAACTTTTTGCGACGGCGTAAAGGTTAGTTGCAACGGACTGTCGCAGTGGGGATCGGTCAATCTTGCGGAAGCGGGAAAAAATTATCTCGAGATACTGAAGAATTATTACGGTGACGACATAACAGTTGTCTTCGATGCACCGATTGAAAATATATCTTCAAGTGCCCCGGCGGTCGCCTTGAAGGAAGGTGATACCGGACGTGATGTTGAAAATATACAAATTCGCTTAAACCGTATTTCAGCCAATTATCCGGGAATACCGAAAATTCCGTCAACCGATGGATTCTTCGGTCCGGAAACTACCGCCGCGGTTAAAGAATTTCAAAGAGTGTTCAATTTATCCGCGGACGGCATCGTAGGTAATGCAACATGGTATAAAATCCAGTTCGTATATAATGCAGTAAAAAGACTGTTTGAAGTTAATTCCGAGGGCTTGCGCTACAGCGAATTACCACAAAATCATCCCGGAGAACTGCGGATCGGCAGTAGTGGAAGAGGTGTTCTGATATTACAATATTATCTCGAGTATATTTCCCTATTTGTGCCTACCGTACAAACCGTAACACCGGATGGCTCATTCGGACAGTCGACACTGGATTCGGTTATTTCTTTTCAAAAAACCTACGGACTCACGCAAACAGGCGTAGTTGACAGATCTGTATGGAATTCAATTCAAAGTACGTACTATAACATTCTTTCAGGTATAAATTATGAATTCACCGAAGGTGCAACGCTACCATTCCCGGGAAGAGTTCTGATACTAGGTACATCGGGAGAAGACGTAAGAGCTCTTCAAGAATACCTGAATTATATTGCGAACACTTATACCGAAATCCCGAAAATAAACGTTGACGGCTCATTTGGCGAAGCAACTGAGAGGGCTGTAATCGCATTTAATAATCTTTTTGATATCCCCGGAGAAAACACGCGCGTAACTGCGCAAACCTGGAATGCTCTTACCGATATATATGAAGATCTTTATATCGGAGGCTTTGTCCGAGAGGGACAGTACCCCGGTTATACACTAAGTTAGGAGATAATATGTATCAGCTAAACGATAAACCGTCTGCAATAAAAGAAATACAAAGATTTTTATACGTAATATCACAAAAGGAAAAGACCCTCCCCCACGTTTCGGTAGACGGATATTACGGAGATGAAACCCGACTCGCCGTCCTTGAATTTCAAAGGCTCAATTTTCTTGAAGAAAGCGGGACAGTCGAAAAAGAAACATATGATACCCTATACAAAACATATCTTGAAATATTGGATGAGCTAAACGCTTCGGAAAACGGATTGAATTCGGAAAGCTTCCCACTTAAATTAGGTGATAGCGGTAACGACGTTTCTATACTTAATTCAATCTTGAGAGAATTGTGCAACTATTACAAGGAGATCTCACCCCCTTACGAAGATTTCTTTTCAAGGGAAACGGAAGAGTCTGTTAAACAGTTGCAAAGACACCTGCTCGAAGAAGAAAGCGGCACAGTAACCGAAAGTTTTTTAGGAAAATTAAAAAAAGAAGCCGATAACAGAAAAAGTTTCAAAACGAATTAATAAACAACGTCGAAACTGTCAAAAATTCCTAAAAACGGCGAGGGGCAAAGAGATGAGCAACAGATTTACAGATAAAGCTGAAAAAGTATTAAATAACGCTCAGGCAAGCGCAGAGGCATACGGGCACACTTATATCGGAAGCGAGCATTTATTGATTGCTCTTTCTATAGACTCATTATCCTGCTCATTCGCCATACTTTCAAAATGCGGAATAACAAAAGAAAAAATCGACTCCGGTATAAAAGAATACTCCGGCTTCGGAGCAAAAAGTAAGCTTACATCAAAGGATATGACACCGAGATGCCGTAAGATTATAGAAAACTCATATAAAAATATGTTAAAATATTCTTCTCAAAAAATCGGAACAGAGCATATTTTACTAAGTATTATCGAGCAAAAGGATTCGGTTGCGGTAAAAATCCTTGAGTACTGCAATTGCGATCTTATAGCGCTTAAAGATGAGCTTATAACATTTTTAAGAACAACGGATAGAAATTATTTATCAAAAAAACAAAACGACGGAGTTTTTCATTTATCACAGTACGGAAAAAATCTTACAAGACTTGCTAAAGAAGGTAAGCTTGATCCCGTTATCGGAAGAGATAAAGAGACAGAAAGACTTATACGTATTTTATCGCGAAGAAGTAAAAATAACCCCTGCCTCATAGGTGAAGCGGGAGTTGGGAAAACAGCAATAGTTGAAGGACTTGCCAAAAGAATTGCGGACGGTACAGTACCGGAAACACTCAAAGAAAAGATTATCTATTCAATAGATCTGACTTCTATGATAGCGGGCGCAAAATACCGAGGAGACTTTGAGGAAAGAATTAAATCAACAATTTCCGAGGCCGCGAAAAATCCATTCGTCATTCTTTTTATAGACGAGATCCATACAATAGTCGGTGCAGGCTCTGCCGAAGGGGCGATCGATGCAGCAAATATTCTCAAGCCTGAGCTTGCCAGAAGCAGTATTCAGCTGATAGGCGCAACAACACTGGCAGAATACCGTAAGCATATTGAAAAGGACCCCGCCCTCGAGCGTAGATTTCAGCCCCTTTTGGTTGAAGAAGCAAGCACGGATGCTACCATAAAAATTTTAACAGAACTAAAACCGAGCTACGAAAAGCACCATTCGGTCATAATTGATGACAATGCTATAATCAGCGCAGTTAAATTGTCCGAAAGATATATTCAAGACAGATTTTTGCCTGACAAAGCACTCGACCTTCTTGACGAAGCTTGCGCAAAAGTTAGCTTAAGTAATGTAATAAATAGCGCCGTTTCTTCAGATATCGAGGAAAAATTAAGGCAGTTTAATTTAAAAAAAGAGGAGGCTGTCAAAAGCAAGAACTTTATTTTGGCGGAAGATCTTCATAGACATGAGTCAAATTATATCAACGAACTAAAAGTTGCCGAGAAAAGCACCACCTTTGCCGCGAAGCACGTAACAGAAGATGACGTTAAACGCATAGTCACCGAAATGACAGGAATAGCGCTCTCGGATCTTAATAAAGACGCATCCCCCGAGTGGCTGAAGGAGAGGTTATCAGCGGATGTTATAGGTCAGGAAAAAGCAATAGATTTACTTAGCGCTGCCGTTCTTCGCAGCCAAGCAGGTCTCTCAGACCCACGCCGTCCCCGCGGAGTATTTTTATTTATCGGAGAAAGCGGCGTTGGAAAAACCGCGCTCGGCTATGCATTATCAAAGCATCTTTTCGCCGGTAAAGAATCATTGATAAAGCTTGATATGTCTGAATTTGGAGAAAAGCACTCCGTATCAAAGATCATCGGTTCCCCTCCCGGTTACGTAGGTTACGAGGACGGAGGAGCTCTATGCGAAAAGATCAGAAGGCATCCTTATTCAGTCGTTATGTTCGATGAGATAGAAAAAGCTTCACCCGAGGTGCAGAACCTACTTTTGCAAATTATGGATGAAGGCAATCTGACTGATTCCACAGGCAGAAGGGTCAGCTTTAAGGATTCGTATATAATAATGACCTCAAATATTGCTGCTGACGGACTGAACAAAAATCTGCATACAGGTTTTATTGACACTGCCGATAATTCAGAAAAATCATTAGTTATACAAAAATTAAAGAATCATTTGAAATCAGAATTCATTAACAGAATAGATGAGATAATTCCCTTCACTAAGTTATCCATCGATTCTTTAGGTAAAATAGCTGATATTTTTCTAACAAAACTGAAGAAAAGACTAAATGCTATAGGCGTTGAATTCAATTATTCCTCGGATGTTCCTATGTACATTGCCGGCAAAGGACTTACAGCAGGATTTGGCGCTCGTCCGATCTCACGACTTATTACGCAAGAAATCGAGAATAAATTAAGCTTGCTCCTGATAGGGAAAAAAAGTGACAATCTTCATATTAATATAGACATTATCAACGGGGAAATCAGAATTATTACCAAAGAGCGGACTCCCGCAACGGAATAAATAACTTTTAAACATTATTTAAACACAACAAAAAGAGCGAAGATACCGCTGTAATTATGGCATCTCCGCTCTAAATATATTAACAGGTTTTAATCAAACGAATATAGAATTCAACCGTTTTCTTTATAGTATCGGTAGGAATTCTTTCATCATTTCCGTGAATCGTTCCTCTCTCCTCTTTGGTAAGAGCCATAGCCGAAAAACGATATACCTTTTTACTGATTCTTCCCCAATGGCGCGAATCGCTTCCCGCAAACATAAGATAAGGAGAAACGATAGCATCACGCCAGGTTGAATTTATTGCCGCTTCAACCCTATTCCATCCATCAGTTCCAACCTCCGAAATGACCGAAGGATCTACACCGTATATCTCATCAACCTGAATACAAGAGTCAAGTGTCCTCTTTTTTAGGTATTCAATAGCATCGGCTTTTGTTTCTCCCGGAAGAAGTCTGAGATTTGCAACCATTGAAGCGTTTGCGGGTATAACGTTCATTCCCTTCGAGCCTTCCATCTGAGTGAAGGCGCAGGTCGTACGCAAAAGCGCGTTAAGCTCACCGCCGCTCTTCTTACAAATCAGATTGAGAACGGGAGCAAATATCCAAAGATTTGCAAAAATCATTCTGTAAACGAAGCTTGAATGACGCGCAAGAGTGTTAAACATAGCGTCGGTAGCTTCGCATACTCTGAACTTGAAGGGATGATTCTCTATATTTGCACACGTGCGGCTGAGAAGACCTACAGGAGTATGAGGCTTCGGTGAAGAGGAATGACCTCCGTTACCGCTAAACGAGAATTTAACGTTAAGCATTCCCTTTTCTGCGATACCTACAAGCGCGCAAGGCTCTTTAACACCGGGAAATACGTTCTGAACTACGGCTCCGCCTTCATCGAGTACGAGTCCCGGAGTAATTCCCTCTTTTTCAAAAAGATCAACTATCATAGAAGCACCCGTTCCGTTGATCTCCTCATCACCCGCGAAAGCAAGATAAATATCATTTTCGGGAACAAATCCGCTCGCTATAAGCGATTCAAGAGCCTGCATTGCCCCGTTCAGCGTACCCTTAGTATCAAGAGTGCCTCTGCCCCAAAGCACGCCTTTATCCAATATTCCGTCAAAGGGCGGCTTTTCCCACTGATCTTCCTCGACAGAAACAACGTCAAAGTGCGACATAAGAACGGTTGGAGCATCGTGAGCTTTTCCTGCGTATTTAAAAAGAATGGCTCTTGCTCCGACCTCTTTATATTCGCATGAGGCAAATATATTCGGGAAAAGCTTGGGTAAAAGAGCTTTGAATTTTATGAACTCGGACTCATCCTCGAGTTCCTTATTCCTCGAAGAGACGGTTTTGCATTTAACCATCTCAGAAAGATCAGCTACAGCTTTTTCAACGTTTACGTAAACGTCATCCGCTTTGGATGTGCTAAGTGGTTTAGCTTTGAAAGTAAGTGTCCTGATTATTATAATACACGCTAAAATTAGAATTATAGCTCCGAGAGCAAGTCCAATATAAAGACCGATCATATCAATTCTCCTCGCTATTAATTTCTGTATCCTTCACATCCGTATTATCCGCATTTGCTACAGCTTTATTCGACTTGTTGTAGAGATATCTTGCGTAAAGCAGCGTAATTACCATGCTTACGGGGATCATAATTCCAACCATGCCGGAATTTAAATAAGGTACAAATATGAAAAGCAATACCATAAGCGCCATAGGAAGAACGGCAATCTTGAAGTATCTTGAAAGATATACAACGCCAAGTCCGCCAAAGAGCGCAGGGAGAACATTATCAAACGCTGGCTTTAATATATCGCTTGAAAGAAAATCACTTATTGATGATAGAAGAAGCACGCCAATAAAAATTATCGCAATAGTCATTATTGATGACGTAGCTATGGAAATGGTAGAAATAACCTCACCTTCATCGCTGTCAGCCTTAACGCCCGCTTTGTCCATAGAATCGAGAGCGCATGGTACTTTTAGTGAGGAAAGGTTACCGGTAACAAAACCAAGATATGTACCTCCTACACCAAGCATAGGAGTGTATGTAATAACCTCAATAATACCAACAGGCCAGAACGTTATAGCTACCGAGAAAAGAGCGCCAATAAATTGACCAAAATCAGGCCATTCACCAAACGCTATCGCAAGAGCGAAAGGAAAAGCTAAAATAATACCGCAGGTAATAATTGCCCATATTCTGCCGTATCTATGCATTTTATCAATATAGCTCATATCATTACCCCCTTATCCTTTAATTAACAGTGAGATCGGAATAGCCAAAGCCATACTACCTATCATAGAAATGGGAAGCGCATAGTCGTTAAGCCATTTCCAATTGAATTTCTTAAGAAGAACACCGCATACTGCCATAATCCCCGCGGAGATCGCCATAACGAATACGGGAATCCAATGCTCGAGCTGATAATGGAATGCAAGGATCTTATCTTCTCCAACTGTTTCAAAAACAAGACCGATATCGCAAACGATATAACCGAGGAATGCGGCAAGCATACCAACGAACATACTCGTCATAAGAAGATCCATCCATTTTTTGTCCTTATCCTTAACCTTGAGCATTCCACCCGTAATCTTTTTGCAGGTTATCGGAGCTAGAATCAAGCTCGCCGCAATACCGAAAGTCATTACAAACGCAACCGTAACGTACTGCTTCGCGTTAGTAATAACGTCAACACCCATTGCTGTCATAGCTTGCTGCGCCGCAGGAAGCTCATAAGTAACTGCACCTATTATTGAGAGTCTAAGCCACGGTAAAGCTACACCAAGCATTTTAACGAGCGAAACAACGCCCATAAAGATCGCAACCGCGGGTGCGATCGTGAACAACGCAGAACGCTTTATCGTTGCGTTAAGAACAGATTTTTCCATTCCAAGCTCAAGTCCTCTTTTATATGCTTTTACAAGAAAAAATGCAGACTGAGCAATGACAACGGAAATCACAATGCCAACCATGATAAATATCACAGGGCTGTCAAGCGAAAAATCAAACATTGTTAACCTCCTAAATATTCGATAAATATATCATAGCACAATCAAAGTGAAAAATCAAGAAAAAATATTTCTATTATGACGTTAGTTCGAATTAACAGAATTATCAAAAAACAAATTTCCCGGAACTGTTTTTTCTTGTATCCCCATCTGCTTTGAATACTGCGGTGCCCTGCAACGTCACGCAGATGCTTAATTTCTTCTATATCAGACTCGGAGAACGTTATTCTCTGTATACCGCTGCGAAGATAAGCAAGCTTTTCGCGTGCTGCCTCTGCATCCGGATTATTTGCCCTGGACTCCGAAAGCATCTTACCTACAACAAATACTGCCGTATCGTGAGCGAACGTATTGCGCTCCTCGATGCTTCTGCAACCGTTCAGACCTTCCCAGAGCGACTCTGCAATAGCTTCACGCGTTTTTGCTTTGAAGTCTCCCGCGCTGCTGAAACGAGAGATGATATCAAAGGCAAGCTTCTTGCTATATACCTTTTCGTGAGTGTAGTTAGCTTTAAGCTTATTTATCTGCCCGGTGCTCATATTGGAGCGAGAGGATGGCTTAATCTTACTTTCGTTATATTTTCTTATGGCATCACGTTTTGCAGCTTTTTGTTCTTCGTTCAAGAATCCATCAGGGATATATTTTAAGAAACTTTTATCAGAAGGGTTGATTTTTTCAAAGAAATCTGCTATACTAATATTAGACGGACGAGAGATTTGGGCAACGCTTTTTGCGCCCCTTACCTCTGAGACTCCGTCATTTTTTATGCTCTCTAATGCTATTGCTACATAGAGGGCATTTTCTTTGTCTTTAAACTCTTTTATTTCGAGTTTAACAGGAACAATATCATCTCCTTCTTTAAATGCACTAACTAGCACATACATGTTCGCAAGAGTAGGATCCTCTTTATAGTTTTCACGCTTATGAACTTCGATTCCTATTGAATTTTCTATTATTTCATCAAAACATGAAAACATTTTTGCAAATTTTTCATATTGATGACGTTGCTTGTTAAAACTCTCGTCGAAATTATTTCGTGAAAACACAAAATCAAGCCCTATGTCAGTTGAATCGTACTTTTTAAAAACACCAAATTGAGTAGCGAGAGCCTTTATTAGTTTCAACTTATATCGACTTTTTCCTTTGTTAAGGTCTGACAAATACTGCTTTATAACTTGTTCTGCATTGCTAATTTTTTCATTATCCGCTACTGCCGATAATGAAAGAACTCTGTACTTAAGAGCCTCATATCTATCATCTTCACTCATTTCTGGTGTGATTTGCTTATTTGATGTTCTATCGCTCTTCTTAACCATTGACTTACCAACGGTCTTTTTTGTTTTTGCGGCAGTTTTCTCGCTCGCCGCTGTAAGCCCTTCCGCAAATGCTGCTTTAAGCTTCTTAGCAGTCTTACGCATATCTGCGATGTACTTCCCCTCTGCGGAATCGGGCTTGAGTGTACGGTAGAGCTTGTCTATCTTGCTAAAGAGGTTATCAAAGAAACGTTTTAATGCGCTCCAAAGCCCTTTATTTTCGGTTTTAAGAGCCGAGAGCTTCTTTACGAGACTTCCGTCCGCAAGCATCGTCTCGCAAGCATCTGCTATCATTTCCTCGCGTGCATCCTCTCGGCTGATCTCTCTGCCGTCGTTCTTAGCTTTCTCGATCTGCTTATCAATAAGCGCGTCTATCGAGATGCCATTCTTGGTAAAGCTTTCAGTCACGATCTTTTCAAGAGCCTCGAAATGTTCGGGGCTGTTTTCTTTTATGAAGTGCGTAAGTTCGTGCGCTGCGGTAAAGAGCATAGTTCCCTCACCGTTCTGCCCTGCGCGAAGGTCGATATGTATGCTACCGTCCGATGAATCATACCAACCGTTAGCGCTCTTCTCGCTTCCGTCACGTGATGAGAATTTACGCGTACCGTCAGACTGCGAACTACGTCGATGATAAATAAAAAATCCGCTTTCAAAAGATAGCGGATTTTATTGCCTAAGAGCGACTAAAAGGTGCGTAAAGTGATGTAAGAACGATTAAAAGTTCACCCATTAGTTTTTTGCAAGTGATATAAATAATCATTGTATGTATAGCAATCATTACTTTGATAAATAAAATCATCGCAACAATGGATTGAAGAAACCTCTCTTTTAAAGAAAGAATCATAACCTTTGTCATCCATCAATTCTATTACAGAGTCTTTAGATGTTATTGGAACATCTTTCGTGCAATAAAGTTGATTTTCTTTATTCCCATATGGACACATATTACCGTGTCGGCAGGTCATGCAACAAGCAAGAAATATACCGTGTGGAAGTTTTCTTTGCAGATCCGCAAAAGCGTCTACCCACAAATAATCACTTCCTGTTCCGCAATATTCTATGTTATTATATTTTAAGGTTATTTCAACTTCATTGTCGGTATAGGAAATTTTAACAGGTAATGATATTTCATTTGTTTGTGAGAGTAAGGTGATTTGTGATTCAATAATTCTTTTCATAGTTACACCTCCTATTACCGTTATCATAAAACCGTTCGTTTTTCAAGTGAAATATTCGGCTATGCCGAATGTGAAATAATTTCATTTGGAAATTGTGAAATATTGCTCCGTGCAGTCGCAATGTGAAATGAAATAAATCCCCTCACGCGACGCAGCGCATTTCACACGCGCAGCGTATTTCACGCACGAAGTGCATTTCACAAATCCCACTGGGGATTTATTTCGTTAAAAAAGCACACATTGTCATGGTAGACAAATGTGTGCTTTTTTCTGGGGTGAGATATGGGAAACAATGCACCCACTATATGTGGAGTCAATCCTCTTGTGCCTGCACTATATATTGTGTTTTGTTCGCGCTGTAGGCACAAAATAGGCACAAAAACATTCAAAATGTAGTATAATAAGGTTTAGACAGCGTCACGGCAATGGCGCTGTCTTTTTTAACGAACAAAATTTAAATTATAATTTAAGTTTTGCGAATTAAGATTATAGTTTTAATTAAGTTTTTGAGTTGTTAGACTCGATATACTGAATAGCCTGCTGCATAAGATCAGACTGTTGCTCCGTATAGTTTACTGTATCGATTGCAATATTGCAGAATCCCATCTTATGACCGTCGAAGCCGTTTATAACTACGGTTGCAAGCTTCATACAAACCTCGGCAAAAACACTCCAGGACGGCTCAAGAATAACTTCTAGCGCGATAAGTGACATACCTACCGATAAGAAGCTCATCTTTACGAACTTGGCACCGAAGGAGAAATTACGGCGCGCTCTCGGTGTCGTGCTTAGCGAGAACCTGGAAAAGAAATGTCTTCCTTGCGGAGTTGTAATCATTTCGGGGGTAAAACGGATCTGACGTACTCTGTTCGCTCTGATAATTGATTTCTTTTGTATTTTTGTAAGGCATTTTGATTCTTTAACTTCACGTCGGGTAAGCTTAGAATATTTTTCGAGATATTCCTCATAGGTTACACTGGCAATGATAAGATACTGCATGCGTGTTTTCTTCAACTCCTCGGCAATGTAATACGCGCAAAAGTCGTATAGCTTTGGATAAAGTGACCTATCTAGGATCTCTTTTTTTAATTCTGTAAAACGTTCAACAGCATTTTTATAGCCTTCAGTAGCGTATCCAAGGTTAGAACCTCCGTCAGCGCAATAAATGTACATGGCATAGGAGCAAAATAAGAGCAGAAAGAATTCAAGTCCAAGATCTTTAAGATCGGAAAGCGTCACAAAACGAATATCCGTTGTCATAACTACAACAACTACAAAGAGTATAAAAATAATCATCAACGAACGCGCGTTATTGGTTATTCCGTTAATTATTTTCTTTCTCCCCGATTGCTCAAGCAGCATAAACTCTTCTATTTTTCCCCCGGAAGTCGTTGATGGTGTAATTCTTTCCATTATGTATCATCCTCTTTCTTTGAAACCGCTTCACCCAGTTTATAAATACCGGCACCGATTGCATTAGCTATAAGCCCGGCAAAGCATACGACGACCATTTGATTTATAATATTTTTTAAAACGATCAGAAACACGTAAATTATGCACCATATGACCAAAACAGAAGGAGACTTTATATATTCCCTTATCTGTTTAAGAAACGGTAGGCAGGAGAAGAAAGCGAGCATCAGGAATATGCCCGACATTGTTGCTTCTCCGCTCTGCTCTACCCAAATAGGAAACTGCGTGATCGTTGCAATCAGAGGAACAAGAACGTCAATCGATACGGCTGCCGCCTTGATGATCTTTCCTTTAGTTGCATTTTTCATCATGCTGTTTCCTCCGGTTTGACAATACTTTTCTCACTTATTGTTTTAGCCTCGTCTTCAAGCTGCAGATTCTGCGCGTGCTTTATCTGGACAAGATCTTTAACGCCTTGAGGAAGCGACTTGGAGTTGACGTAAACAGATGTAAGAATTTCAATTATTGAAGAATTTTGAGTGAATTCTTTCTCAAGAAGAGTTTTCAATTCTCTATTCCCGGCAGAAAGACTCGTCGCAAGTTCACTGTTAAAGAACTTGATATTATCTACCAAATCACCGTTTGACTTTAAGATAACAGATACCGCATTAAACATCTCCTCGTATCGTTCAAACATTTTTGTGCAGAGGTCTTTAATATTATTGTATCCGTCTATCATCTGATTAAGTCCTTGAACTATAGCAAGCTGCGTATCATTTCCCTTTTCAGCTTCTCCCTGGACCTTAGATAGCATAGATTTTATACTCAGCGCGTTCGATGAACTACCTTTTTTTGAAAAAATACCAAATATAATAACAACAAGACTACCGCCAAAAGAAATTAGATCCGTTTTGTTATCACATACAAACTCATATATTCTATCGAAAATTGTCGCGGTAGACTCCGTTGGTACGTCGTTTTCGGCGCTTTCAACAGCAGGATCCTCGCTGACGGTTGTTTCCTCGATAGCTTCGTCCGTTGCAAAACAAACGAGCGGCAGACCAATCATAGAAAATATGATAAGCAAGCAAAAGAATATGTAGACTATTTTTTTCATCTTTTTTCTCCTTTAAATTATATCGTCGCTGAATGAGTCAGCTATCTTTTTTTCAAGCTCGGTAATCCTCTTTGCCAAGCTATTTATTGCACTATCCATTAGCTCATACTCTTCGAAGAGTTTTGCAATGGTTTTGTTAGGATTCTCTACTGCATAAACCACGGTTTCGCCGTCTTCATTTGATACGAATAAGGATTCGCATTTCCATCTCGAAGGCTTCCCTTCAAACACAGACGATAAGTTAATTTCAATTGAACCGGAAATGCCTTTTAGGTCTAGCTTACAAGAATGAGTATCATCCGATATTCTTTTGTAGAAGCAACCTTTATTTGTTTTAAGCGTTGCCGTTACACTTGTCGGTGCGTTTAAAAAACGCAAACTAACTTCTTTTGTCTTTAGCCTACGCTTTTCGGAAACGATTATACCGCTACCACTTTTGAGAAGAATATATTCCAATTAAATCACCTCCGTTTTATATTAAGCTGAATACTCAGAGCTTAGCGTGAATTCTGATTTTGAAATTTCAACACCATCAGGGAATATAACAGTATAATCTCCTGTTTCGGAGTCCCAATTGTTTCCAAAACTAATCAAGGTGCCATCTTCATAGTTGGTTCCGGCATTATTTTCAACAACATCCATATAAAATTCGGTAAGGGACGTGCATTGTGCTAATGCGTAATCACCGATTGAGGTACAGCGAGATGCGTCAAATCTTGTAAGTTTTTTGCAATTATAAAATGCGTATTCGCCAACACTAATTGGCATCGCTCGATAAACAAACGAAGAGCACATATAAAATGCATAGTTTCCAATTGTGGTTAATGAATAATCAACATCAATTGTAGAAGCGGCAGTACAGTGATAAAAGGCGTGCTCTCCTACAGTGGTAACATTTTCCAATCCTGTAATGCTTGTAAGATTATAGCACTCTTTAAATGCGTAACCACTAACCGTCGTCACCGTTTTATTTCTGAAGTTAATCGTCTTTAGGGTTTTTACATTAGCAAAAGCATATTCAGGTATGGTAGTTGGTTTAGTCATTACCACAATATCCTCTACGCCTGTATCGGGGAAATTGTAGAATTGTAAGCCTAAAGTGTCGCCATACATAAGTCCCACCGTTAGTTTTGCAGAGTAAAAACAGTCTTCTCCGAGATATGACATTCCGCTTGCGCGTATTCCTATTATACCGTTGAACCCTGCAAAAGCATATTCCATAATTTTAACAACGCTGTCAGGACATATTATTTCATCTATTGTTATCCTGCCGTCTTCACTGGAGAGATTTTTAGCAAAAGCATATGCGGCAACGGTCGTAACCGGAACTCCGCTAATTTCAGATTCAAGATCAACCGCCGGACTAGTAACTGTTATAGGATCAACCCCTGAAACGCAGTAATACTTATTTCCTTCATCATCCTCAAGAAGCTGATAAATAATACCGTTTATAATCGTGTCTGCTACAACTTCATCTTCACTGAAGACGAGAGTTGCGTTCGTTGCACCCCAAGGCGCATATGCATTTCTTGAATCGTCTTTCTTCCAATTGACCGAAATAACCGAAACATTATCACACCCGTCAAACGTGTATAAGCCCATTTCGGTAATTGTTGAAGGAAGTGTTACCTTATTTAAGGATGTGCAATTCTGGAATGCGAAGTCTTCGATTATCTCTACGCCTTCGGATAACGTTAGATTAGAAAGATTTATGCAATCGGCATACGCATATTCAGATATTTTTTTGACGTGTGAAGGAATAATAAGTTCTTCTATGCCGTTTAGCTTATGGAAAGCGTAAGGCTCGATTAAATTAGCACTTTCCGGAATTACACTTCCCGCGCATCCAGCGACAACACTATGATAAAATTCAGTGGCACCTTCAGGATCATTCAATCCTCCATTGCGCCATAATAAACAATTACTTTCGGCAAAGAATGACGGTACCGTCACCTTTACATCTTTATCTTCGTAAAATTTTATCGTATTTAATGAGTGACAACCCGAGAATATACCGCGATAATATTCAATGCCGGCGCCACGGCATAACGTATAAGGTAATTCAATAAATTCCAAATCAATATTATCTTTAAATGCAAATGCACCAATATACTTAACAAAAACGCCTGCTCCAGAAACATACGGTACCTGAAATTTTTTTACATTTCCTGCATAAGTTTTAAGGCAACTGTTACTAGATGAAAGATTACTATATGTAGCATCGGCATATGCTAAAAACATGTTTTTGCTTGCTAGCGAATATGATACCTGCTTGACAACTTTAAAAACATATTCAATTTCAGATGCTCCAAAATCGTATTCGAATCCTAATGCGAAACGGCTCTTTGCTTCTTCTTCTGTCATTGCAAAATTAACCGTTATTTTGCATCCTTTAAAAGCATCAAGACTTATTTCCGTAACGCTTTTGGGTATAGTAATTTCTTTTAGAGCATAGCAATAAGCAAATGCGCGTGAGCCAATGCTTAAAAGTGTAGAAGGTAATGTAATAGATTTCATAGAATCACATTTACTGAATGCTTGTGCTCCAATTCTTTTGAACCCATGTTGAATATTGACTTTGCCAATGGAATCGCATCCTGCAAATTTAGATTCACTTACAGCATAGATATCGTATGTATTTATACGTTTTTTATAAATTAATGAAGAGAACATATTGGAAGGCGTTACAATAGTATCATCAAGATAAACATCCAATTCAACTTGACCAACTAATCTTCCTCCATATTCATCTACTCTCTCTACATGAAATGTTGAATAAAATTGATCAGGTCCTGATACCTCGGTGTTATAATCATAATAAGTTTGAAAAGCAATCGGTGCATCAACGCGATTAATTGTACCATCTGACGGAATATAATATAGTACAGCTCTATTAAAAGAATTATATCCATTTCCGGCAACACTCATTTTTGGTATCGTGTCGTCATCTAAGCAGATTTCAACTCGACAAAACCGTGCCGTCCAAGGTATTTTTATGGAGTTAAGATTTAATTTTTTATTTCCTGCAACTATATCAACAGCTACTACAGGACTACTTCCGTAAAATGGGGGAATATTCAAGGTACTATTTTTAGACATTGGAGCATGTCCAAGACCTGATATTTTTATAACATTCGCTCTATTACTACCAATGCCTGAGCATCGCCAAGGATTATAATAATTCTGAACAATAGACTGCTTAATGCCTAAGATATCCTTTGCATTGTTGAACTCAGGACCTGTTCCTCCCCACGCCCAACTAAATGATGGTTCACTAGATACATTTTCATTGTAGAATTCTTCTGCACTCATCTCGATCATATCAAGATCCGTTGCATAATTATCACTTTTATCCTCAATAATTGTATCTCCAAGAACAGGTTCATCGTATATACCATCGTCAATGGAATGACCTCTTGCCAATAGAATAAGGGCGCCGCTTTCATTAACAATAACATATTCACTTACCAGCCCATTCTCAACAACTGTAAGATGCTGACCAACGAAAGCATTATCGGTTTTTGCATATGCTTCTGCATCGACAAAAGAATACCAAACAGACGTCGGATCTATCGGCTGAGGAGAAGTCCTAACCAAGCTAAAACTAGCCGACAAAGTTGTTAAGTTGTTTTTATCTATTAATTTTGCCATTTTTTTCTCCTATCATTTGCTAAGGATTAATTTGTACGTAGAATCGGCAGTTCCAAACCCAGACGAGCTCGTAGAAATAAACGGGCAAATATAGTATGTTCTACCATTTAACGTATAATCATACCGCACCTCACCATTTTCAAACGCACTCATAACGGGATAAATAATATTACTTGTAGTGTAATCCCCATTAAACTTTTGTTTATAAGTTAAACGATAACCATGATCAATGAATTCTTTAGGTATTATTCCAACCATCGCATAACAATTAATTGAGTTAACATCCTTAAGTTCAACTTCATGAGAACGTAATGGGTAACTTGACGACGCAATATAAGCTAAAGCAGTTGCTTCCCAATCAATGATGCTCTTATCCTGCATTCCGTCATAAACTACAGTATTATTGGTTGTTGCTATCATCTTATGCGGTATCATTCCTATAAACATAGGCTGAACTCCAACGAAACTTGAACCTGAGAATGAAACATTGCCCGATGCAATACTCTGATCTGTAGGAATTTCGAAAGAAGATAGCGCAGACAGATAATTTTTACTATACGTAACGGTAGCAGAAATTTCTGCATAACCACTGAATCCATCTATCACTTCGGGGGCAAGTTTATTTACGTAAATCTCCGGCGTTTCATATTCCTTACTTAGATCACAGCAAGGAATAACACTGACTTCGGTAATTGTTTCACCGTTTTTTGTGATAAGAAGAATCAGCGTTTCGTCAGAATTCTTATATATTTCCGTTGTAGAATGCTTGGAATCAAACGTAACGATTTGCTCCTCGGACGAGTTATTGTTTTTTATACGGTATCCTTCGGTAACTTCTGTAACGGTATAATTTTTCAATGAAGAAAGCGCCGTTACGCTCTCTGCATTAGGAGCAGTTTCTTCCTTTATGCTTGTTTCGACTACCTCATTTCCAGAAGAATCTACAACTCTTACTTTCTCTGTAATTGAAACTTTTATTGGATAAGTCCCCATCTTCACAGAGGTTTTGCCCTCGTCGTGAGAATACCTACCTTGTGTAAAAACAAGCTTATATGTAATCGTTACAGGATTATCGGAGATTAGTATTTGATTATTCTCATAATTGCTGCTTATGGACAGTTTTGGATCGTAAATCCGCGGCGCGGTCCCTGTTCCGAGTATTTCGGTAATTAATTTCATTTCTGAACCAATTCTTTCTATCTCTTGCAAAGTAGGACTAATCCCTTCCAAATACTGATTTAAAGTTTTCTCGGAAATATACGGCAAATAATTTTCACCGTGCTCATCCTTATCCGGAGATAGCAAATTGCCATCTCCATCACGTCTGGCTAACTCATATGCCGATGGATCTATCGGATTTTTCTCAAGTTCAAGTATTTTATCATAGTCAGCGCGAGTTACACCCCAGAAAACTTCTTTAGGTATATTATAAGAAGAACTTGACGCTTTACACCAAGCATCATCCCACCCGGAAGGCTTCTCAGATGCTTCACAATAAATAATCAGTTCGGAATTACAGCGTTGAAAAACGTTATAGGACATCGTTGTAACAGTTTTCGGAATGAATACTTTTTTTAACGACGTACAGTTATCAAACGCTTGATTCTTTATTGTTGTCAAGCTACTCGGCAAATCAATTTTTTCAAGCTGACCGCACCCATAAAAAGCTGCAGCACCAATCGATTTAAGCGTAGATGGAAATATAACTGATCTTAATACAGAGCACGTATTAAAACAATTATGATCAATAGTTTCAAGTTTTGCAGGTAAAACAACTTTTTCAAGACTTTCACGGCAAAAAGAAATAATTTCTGCATCGCCACTCGGATTATCGTTTTTAGGATTTCCCGAAAACAATCTCGCTGATAAACCGCTTATTTTATAATCAGTACCATTATTATTGATGCTGATAGGAAATGTGACCACACTGTCCGACAGCTTACTTAATTTACTGATCCCAGCAACCAAAGTATCATTATTATCGGGATACAACAAAACTTTGTAATTCCGATAATAGAAATTAACGCCGGTAATATCTCCATCGGAAAGAAGCCTTCCAAAAGAATTATACATATCACCGTTTTTATCTCTCATTGCTACAGTTTCTGCAATACCCTCGGGAGTCATATCTGTATATGAAACACTGTTTGTTTTTGGATTAACAACCGCAGCACGATATCTATCACTTTGCGATGAAGGGTTTGACACTTTTGATTCATTAAGGAATTTACCTTGATTTGCAGATAAAGGCGTATTCTCGCTATCGCTATTCAAATTGTTAACAATATCAGTTTTTTGAACAAAACTTGAAGTATCAAAATTTTGAGTCATAGGGTCCCAAACGTAAGACCCATCGTCGTTTTTCGCAATACAAGCAAAATTCGTTCCTGCAGGATATGTTTTGCCATTATAAGTTGTTTCGCTGCTTATGTCATATACATAACCGACTTTAACGTCGTCACTCGTCGGTAAAGAATCTCTGCTCCCTTGAAGAGAATAAAGACCTGTTACATCAGACTTAAGGGCATACTTTGCAAACTCGCCGTCAATATGATCTTTGCCATATGTGGCATTGCTAATCGCTGTTTTAACAGCATCAGCCGTTTGATACTCTTTCGCTTTAATCCGAGCTACAGATTCGTCTATTATATCATCAACAGAGTTATATTTTTCTTTCCTGGAAATATAATTACCTTTTGCGTTATTTCCTGCTCGGTCAATCGCATCTTTGACAGCTTCAGCTAAAGTGCCATATTTAACCGTTTCACCTTCTTTTGACTTAAACGAATCAAAATCCTCATTTTTAAGATAATCGTTTAAGGCAGCTTTTAATGCATAAGAATCAAGGTCAGTTTTAGTAGCAAAGTTTTTATTTTTTAACTCAGTCTCGGAAACAAAGGTATCATCAAGCGCGTCTGCAAGTGTAGTATCCTTTTGATAACCTACAAAAGTCTTTAGCGTTTCTACTGCGGTATCAAGAGCATTTATTATATCCGGAATGGTATCTTCGGTCCCCTCAACATATCCCGTAAATGTTTCGAGATCAGCCAAAGAATCGTTAATATCTAAAACGGCGGTCGTTATAGCAGAATGAATATTAGTAAGCACCGCGCTTAAAGCTTTTAACTTGTTTTCGGGATCCTCACTTGTATCGGTTGGATCCTCGACTTTAAGTAATTCGTTGGCAAGTGTTCCATCATCAAGGTACTTCATAAATTCAGCAAGTGATTCCGTCTCGTCTTCACCGCTTATTTTATTTGTCTTTACTCTCCAAGCTATATATTGCAATGCAGAGGCAAGCGGATTACCGTTTGCATCTTTATCAAAAGCATTTCCAAGTGTTCTTACGAGCTCATTGTAGTTTTTGACTATAGTAATAGCTAAACGGTCAAACCTTTTCTGCAGATCTTTACCGGACAAATTACCCTCACCGAATTTTGATGCCTGGTTAGGACGTATAGCCAAGCTAACAACACCAAGTTGATCGGTATTTTCTATTGTTTCAAATTTTTTAAAATCACTCATTTTTTACTCCTTGAAACGTCCCGCTATCTTATAACGATAAGCAAGGTAATGAATTGAAAATGGTTTTCTAAACTCGTCAGAATATATAAATATCTGCTTTTCTATCCATTTTTTCTCTTTTTCTTCAATCGCAAACAAGCTCTGATCCATTGACACGAATGAGAAGTCCGAGAAGTCTACTTCATCAAACGAGAACATCACACTGTTCACGCGGTCGATCTGTTCGAACACTTTATTGTTCGTTCTTACCTTGTATTTTGCCGCCGAAGAAATCATTGATTTCGTTTTTACTACCGTAGATTTTTTAACGGTAGTTTTATTGAGGTGCGGAACACCGCAATTATCCATTTTGGTTGCGATTCCGCAATATATGGTTCTATCATCAAATGAATACCAGCGAGGCGAAATCATACCGTCGCTATCTCTTTTATCAAAATTAAACGCGCAAACAACACCGTTTTCTGTTCCGAAAAAGAGGTTATTATCCATATTGACAATCGTTGTTGCCTTTTTAAATTCACCGCCCGTATAACTGCCACGGTCATCACAAATAATTGCCTTAACCGTATTTTCATCTCCATATTTCATAAGCTGATAATAAGTTGATGCTATAACGTTTCCCTCTTCATCTCTCCAAGTGTAGAGTTTAACATTCGGCTTCTGAGCGGTTTCGTCACTGGGAACGATCGCCGGCATATTCAATAAAGAAATATTCTTCTCATTTACAGCATCGTAAACTTTATCTGCAACCGCAATCTCGTAAGATATTCCATCTTCGATTACAGTTCTGCATCTATCAGTGATATAATAATTATCATTTTCATCCGTTTCGGACTCATAAAGATCGTTATAGATTATAGGTGCATAGTAATACTCTTTGTTGTTCTCGCGTTCCTCTTTACTCTCGTATTCATAAACGCCTATTCCCTCAAGATAATACCATTCATACTGTGGAACACCGATCTCGTGCGTATATACTTGACGAGAATCTGCCATAAATATCTTGCCGTCTACTAAAACGATCAAATAACCGTCCCACTCAGTGACAACAGCTTCTTCGAGATCAAGGTTAACAAGCTTCGCATCAATAAGACTTGATCGATGCTCGATGGCACGTTCAAGACGGACAGACAGCTGACCTATTCCCTCAACGCCAAGCCTGGAAATAAAAATCGGATCATCAAGGAAATTCACGCAAGCGCCGAGGCATCCTATACCGCTTAATCCCTGCGTATGAGGATAAGTTACCGGGGCTATATCTTTCCCGGTATCATAATGTGTATGGAAATAAATCGAACCGTCCTGTCTTGCGTGGTTTTTAAGTACGGCAAGAGTATCCGCTACGGCTATCATGCCCGTTATAGGTGCGGGCTCTATACCGTCACGAACAAAGTCAAGCACACCAAAATACGTAGGATCCTCATAGCCCGTAGCATTATTTATACCGCAGAAGAATACATGGTTTGGATAATCAGGATTACCTGATAAGAAAACTCTCTTATCAAATATAGTTGCCAACGTGCATCCGGCAATACAGTTACTTATATCAATATCACTTGAGGATGCAACTACTCCAGAAAGCGTTTTCCACTTCTTTGATGCGGTGATTACAACGCCTGCGTAATCCTTCGTGTACTTTCCAGCAGAATCACCGGAACGGTCGGTATCCTGCGGTTTTGCGGGGATAGCATCTTCATCAAACTCGATATAGCCATCAGCGAGATATACTCTAAACTTTGTCGTTGTTTCGCCGTAGACTTCAACACTGTCTATACTGTCGAGGTCGCGCTCGCTTAAGTAATACTTACTTGTTTCTCCATCGGCTATAAAAGTGTTTTTAAACTGATCACTCAAAATATTTCTTTGCTCAATTTCAACACCCGTATCAGCATTGTCACCGCCGACTACGATGTTTTTTCGCGTCGTTGGTATATAACCCGAGACTTTATCTAAAGATTCTCCGTCATACACAAGATAATTTTTGCCGTCAATGATATACAAATAGTTGTTGAAAACAAAGGACGTGCTTTTCAATTCGTTCAAAGTTAACGATGAGGAAGTCAGAGGCTTAATCTCACTTTCGTAATACGTTATATATACCTGGTCGCCTTTATTAACACAACGGTTAGACAAAGTAAGAGTATGAGTATTTTTGTCATACGTAAACTGCGGTTCTATTAACTTTTCGCTTACATTGTCTCTTCCCATTTTTTCTATAGATATAATCTTAGCAATTTTGTAATCCGAAGGGATATCTATAGATAGCTTACCGGTTCCGATATCAGGACCTTCCTTAACCTCAAAGCTGTAATTGCATTCTACGTTTGCGGTAAGCGGATATTCATCCCATAAATAAAGATTTTTACCCGCGTGAATTAAAATTTTGGCATCCCTCTTACCGCTGACAATATGGTCGTATCGATGGATGCCGTAAATCTTTTGAGATACGATTTCGCCGTCTATATTAACGGTCGGTATCTCAATCTGACGTCTGAAGCCGGGGATAGTTTCAACTGCCTGACCTTCCCCCGACTTATAGTCCTTGTACATATTAATTGCATAAGCAAATCTTTGCTCATTAACCGAGGTATGATCACTAGAGAAATCAACGCCTCGGAAATTGCCGAAATACCTAGTGTACTCATCTCGGCTCTTAATTAAATTTTTCTTTTTCGAATAGCTCATTATATTCACCATCCGTATACTGATTTGAATTCAACGGGCATTCGGTTTCGTTCTCTGTTGATAATTTCTGCCGCCTGTATCTGATACTGAGCATCATAGTATTGAGCTTTTTCGGGCTCGTCGTCAAGCCAAATATACGATGCTATAAGCAGAGGAAGTAATGCGCAAAGATCATCATCAAGATCGATTATTTCTGCGCTCTTCAGTACGTCCTCAGAAAAAACAGTTATCAAAGTTGGCTTGACGTTGTATTCGATCCTATACGTTCCGCTCCAGGAATAAGGCAGCAAGATCTTTGTTTCTGCCTCGATATAAAATCCTTTATCAAGCTTTACGAACTGCTCATCGATAAGCAGGGGCGGTGACAAGAATGACTTAAAATCGTCAACAAGACTTGCCATATCATACGGAATATATTCAGAGAACGCCGGAATATCGGATACTTGATCGGAAAGCAAAACGTCATACAAAGCAACGTTACGAAGTGCTAATCTGTAATCGCCTTCAAATTCAAGATATATTTCTCCAGAATACTCATCATCCGAAGTAACGAAAAGTCCGTTATTGGTTTTGATCAATCCTCTTTGACTTTTAAATCCTTCGCTTTTTGGGAGCACTACAGTGCCGGCGGACCAATAACTCTCCGAGTCTTTTCTCTTTAGTTTGACTGTCAGAATCCCCTGGCCGCTATATTCAAAATACAACGATTTGGCATTAGCTCCCGTAATTACGAGCTTATCTGCAGTCTTCTCATAATACTTAAATTCATCCCCGAGAAGATTATTCAGAGGACGGTGGTTGATAACGTATGAGCTTGTTGCGGGCCGTATCGCTGCGACTCGCAACATAGCTCTGTTGACCGCGTGGATAAAGCGATCTGTTCCTTCATCTCCCAGAGAGTCCTCAAACCCTAACTGTGCAACTGCATTATAAAGTTCCGCTATAGTCATTTAATTTTCCCTCCGAGAATAGTATTTTACGCAGTCAGTGAATCTGCACCGGTTACTGCAGCGGTGCTATGTACGCAACGGAGCATATGCTTCCAGGTATTGAAGCCTACGCCTATACGGCAACGACCATTGCAAAGAAGGTTGCGGGTATGGTTATCAATCCAGGATGCGATACTGAGAGGAACGCGATTATAGAACATATTGCCAGCGAGATTCTCGTTTGCGTCGGAAGACATGATCATAAACTGATCCGTATCGGTCTCCCAACCGGGAAGGACCACGATAGTCCAGTTACCGTACTGGGTATTGATATCGTTGTTGTTCGAGCCAACGGTACGCTCGGAGCCTACTACCTTTTTGCAGAGCGCCTCAAATTTAGGGCGGTTGCAAGGAATGATAAGAACGTCGGCAACGTATTCCATGATCTCGCCGTTTTCATCCTTGAAGTTACGAAGCTTATTCGCAGCTATACCAAGCGCCTCCTCAAGCTTTTCCGCAGTAGAAATATCGCCGTAGAAATTATTTGACTGAGTCTTTCCTTTCATTTCAGGCGTGAAATACGGATGTTTGTTATGGAAAAGAGGAAGCTTATCCGCAGTCGTAGCGTCAACGTTTGCACCCGCGAACTTGAAGGAAGTCGAAGTACCGTTTATGAGCGCAGCGCAAGCAAACTTGGTACGAGTCTTATAATAAGCTCTTACAAGCTTCTTAGGCTCACGTTTGATATGGGAAGCTATACCGATCTTGGAATCCTCTGCCATCTCCTGAGTGATGGTGAATTCCTTCATAAAGGTATGGTGGTAAATAGTCTTGTCAAAGGTCTGAGTTATCGAGTCGTTCTCTGCACCCTGGCCTTCCTTAACAGACTTGAAGACGTCGAAATCGGACTCACCGATAGTGGTCTCAGCATATCTGCTTGATTTTTCGATATTGAAAAGCTTCTTGAGAATAGGCTCGTTCTTTTCGCAAGCGTTAGACTCGTTCTCAATAAGCATCTTGATAGGATGCATAAACTTGCCGTACATGGCATCGTTAGTTCCTACCATTTTTGCGTAAACAACATTATTTCCCATTTATATGGACCTCCTTTTGATTAGAATCTTACGACGATAATATCGCCGCTGGCGGTTGCGCCGTTAAGATCAACGATCTCGGCAACACCGTCTGTAGTGGTAGCAGTAACGGTGAGACCGTTAGTGCCAAGAGTGACTTTAGATCCTACGGTAAGCGCAGTAGGCGCCGCGGATACGGGAACCTCATAGATCTGATTTGATTCGACCCTACCAACGGCAATTTCAGCATTTGCATCACCGTCTGCAAGAGCAATAAAAGCAGGCTTTGCAGTCGCGCCACATTTAACGAGCTTGCCGTTCGTAAGAACGAGCGCCTCACCGGTCGAGACTGCTGTTGCGCCTACAGTGAGATACTGCGGCTCGAATACATTTATTCTGCCGCCTTCGATTTTTCTGAGACTGAACATATTATTTTCCTTTCGTTATTTAGTTTTCTTATAAAGAGCGATGATTTCCTTATCGCTCAAATTCGGAAACATCTCTCTGCATTCCTCCATTTCGGCGCGAGAGATCTTAACCGAATTATCTTTTGATGCTTTAGGGACGTTACTTCTGAGATGGTCCTTGGTCTCGTTTATATTCTGCTGCCGGGCAGAGGATGCGGCATCTTCGCGCGCTCTGTCGGGATTTGCTGCGGTGTAGGCTTCTTTAGGCGAAAGACCGAGATCACGGAGCTCTCCAAATCTTTTGCAGTTCGGGATATCCTCAAACTTCTTGAAGTCTCTTGTTTCGGGAAATTCAGCATGAAGGGCAGCAAGATCATCACTGACCATCTTGTCAAGCAGGACCTGCCGATACACTCTTTCGGCTTCTGCGGCGCGTTCCGCCTCGGTCTGCTTCTTTTTAAATTCTTCCGGGGTTACGCCCTCAGCTTCTGCGGCATACCGCAAAAGAGAGGCATCGAGATCATCCTCGATCTTCATACCCATTTTTTCAAGAACAGTCTTAATAAGTAATGCTCTTCCGGCATTCTCTTTAGTGAGACGCTCTATCTCCGCATCCTTTTCGTCGGGTTTCGGAGTTTCTTCGGCGGGAGCGCTATCGGTATTCGCTTCCTCTGCCTGCGCTTCGGCTTCTGTCTCATCGCCTTCTCCGATGATGACGTTACCGTCTTCGTCATACTCGAGCTCTTCGTCGTCATCGACGGCATCTTCTTCCTCACCGTCGTTATCGATATTCTCGGAAGGTTCATCTTCCGTCTCTACGTCCTCGTTTTCCTCTTCGATATCTGCACTATCAAAGCTTTCGTCGAGCTCCTCTTCTTCAAGCTCGGTATCAAGATTATCATTCATCTTTTCTTCTCCTTTCGCCATCTTCAAGACGGCTTATTATTACTTTTTGCTACCCTTACCGTTACGAAGGTCGTTACCCTTCACTACGGTCGCCTTGGGCTGATCAGGCACGGATTTAGGCGCGTTGATTATACCGGCCTTATTTGTCGCGTATCTGTTGCTACCCTTATTCTTCATAGTGGCGCTACCTCCTTCTTCAGTATTGGTTTATAAAAGAAAGAGCCATCCTCCACCTATGTTGGTGAAAAATGGCTCTCATCTCTACGGATATATGGCTCGTATAATTATTCTGTTTTTAATGTCCAGGATTGTCCGCATTTTTTGCATTTGAACGTAAGACCGTCGATTTTGCTATCTTTCAGCAGTCCAACGCCCTTGATGCGCTCTCCGCAATCGGGACAAACTATCTTCGTATAGTCTTTTCTATCGGTTTTCTTGATAAGTATAGGCATTGATTTCAACCTCCTAAATGCATTATAACATAAAAGTAGGTCGAAATTTTCCTAGTTTATTTTTATTTTTTGCCGTTTTTGAGGACTATCGTACCGTTTTTGGTCTCAAATCCGCATTTTTCGGCAAGCTCAAGCTTTTCGCTCTTGGTAAGCTTTAAGGAGAGCATATATTTAACAAGCTTCTTCTCGGCATTTGCAGCTGAAACGTTAGGAAGATCACCGTCTTGTAAGCTATAGCCCTTAAGCGCGATAAGAAGCAGTTTTTCACCATCGCTGATATTGAGCTTATTTATAGCGGCAACGACCTTCTTACGTTTGCTTCCGGAAATAGTTTTTCCATTTGAATCTTTATCTGAGATTATATCCTTAGTTGCGAAATGTAATTTTGCATATGTATCAAAGCCAACAGCTTCGTATATGATTGCCTTATCATCTTCTATACCTAAAGCTTCATTGACCGCTGCGTTGAAATAATGGTTATCGTAATAAGCTATCATTTCCGCACGCTTCTCATTGTCAGCCTTTTTGTAAGCAGATGTTTTGATAAGCCTTGCGAGCGCCTTATGCAACTTGGAATATTCATCCCGGATAGCCTGCTTCTGATTTGAAGTCAGCTCGTATTCTACGCCGTCGCGAGAGATATCATCGGGAATATCTCTCGGTAGTACGTTTTTACCGTCTTTCGCAAGAGCGATAAGCTCGTTAATCAGTTCCTTGCTTATATCCTCTCCGAGTGCCTCATTATATATAAGGCTCATTATAAGCTCGGTTTTCTTACCGTCACCGTCCTCAATAGCTTTTTCAAGATCGGTCTTGAAGTTTTTCTCGTAGAACTTCATATCTACCTTATAAGCAGCCGTTGACGAAAAACGCTTTGTAAATCCATAGAGCATATTATAAATATTCCTTGTGGGTAATCCAAATAATTGACCAACAGAATATGAAAAACTACGTATATAACGGTTGATTTTTTCCATACTGGGATCTTCCTCGTCAAAAAGCTCAAGAGATGCTTTACCGAGAGACACCGCGCTGCTAAGCAGATCATTGATTGCCGAGTAGCTGAAATTATCAAGCTCGTAACCGTTCGTTATGTACTCATATATATCGTTAAGCAGCGGCAGACCGCCGATAATATTACCGCCCATATCAACGAGCATAGTCTTTACAGTTTCTTCTTCATCGTCCTTGTTGTAAAGCCAACGGAAGAGCTGAGCTATTCCCGCCATAAACGCGGCGACCGAAACGAGCGCGGCGACCGATTTTGTTAACTGCTTTTTAGCTTTCTTTATATCAGAGTCATACGTTCCGCTACCGTCTGATTTAGCTTTCTTTTCTAAGGCTTTTAGCTCACCGTATGCGTCAATAACTCTTCCCGTTATCTTCATTGCATCGGAGCGGAACATCGTTAAGCTACGAACGACCTCGTTGTTTGTACGCATGGCTGCGGAGCGTTCTGTAGCCATAGAGTTCTGCTGAGTTTCAAGCAATACCTTTTCCAGAAGCTTTCCCGCGGCGATCTTGTTTTCTTCTGTACCGATCTTACCACCGCCGTCCTTCTGTACCTGAACCTGGCAAGCTCCAAACAGCCGTCCAACGACAAAATTGTCCATAATGCTGATAGGCTTAGTAAAGATATCAGTCCACTTACTGACCTTATCTATGGCACCCTCAGCTTTTATGACAGTCTTATCATAATGACGAAGTTTTGCATACTCGCAATAATCATCAACGCCTGCAGACGATATTCCTATTCCCTTAACTACACTTCCGAAGTCAAGAACACTTGACGAAGCAAATAACGACGAAAGCTGTGTTACAAGGACCTTCAAATTCGCGCCGAGCTGGAACTTAACGTACGAACTTCTTATCCAACGAAGCGCCGCCATTCCTTCAGAAGAATCGCGTGGAATGCCCTGCAGATCGGATATCAAATCTCTGAAGTATTTTCCGTCATCCTTCCAAACGCTTGCGCTTTCGGTTGCTACGCTGACAGGATGATTAGGATTATCCGCAGTATCCATATTGTAAAGCACGTTATAATTTTCTATAGCGCCGGACATATAGGTATATTTACAGATATCGTGCAAATGCCTATTAAAGAGAGCATCAGCATTAATTATAACAAGCTCCTGTCTCGCACCTTTTACGGTGTTTTTATTGAACGAAGCATTTGTTGCTCGGTTCACGTCAGAGAGATGCGTTGTATCAATGTTCTTTGCGATATTTCCTCTTGCTATAGGATAATAATAGTCAAGAGTCGCATTCGAAAATCCAAGACGTTCCATATCGCGCTCAACCTTCATACGTCGAAGATCCTGATTATACATTCGTTCAAGGATTGCTATATACTCTTTATCTGCGGCTGTAAGCAATGATTCAAGCTTTGAAATCTGTGCCGCTACCGCTGCGTCAAAGTCCGCCTGTTTCAGATCCTTGCTATCTTCGATAAATCCGGGAACACGATAGGTCTTTTGTTTTCCCCACCACTCAACGCTCATTGAGTAAGCGAAGCCGTTAAATGCAAGTCCGGCTTGCGCATGCTTTCGCTTCATCGTCATATAAAGACCGATAAGATGCATTTTAGGAATATCAAAGCCTCTGTATTTCACGAGTTCTGCAGAAGCAGTTTTTACGTATTCCTTATGCTGTTTAAGAAAAGCGTCGTAATCCGCTCTTATATTCATCTCTGCAATAGAAGCTTTCTTCGCAGCCTCGCGGAGTTCTTCGACGATCTCCGTATAGAAACCGCGCTCGTAGTTATCAATGCGCTTAGCAACGGTCATTGGCTCCATAAACAACGTATCATATTTAAAAGCAAGTGTTCTTGCAAGTCCTGCGTCAATCATGGGATTGTTCTGCAAAAGCTTTACGTACTCCTTTGCGATCGGGAGCGCCTCAACCCATTTGCCCTGGCGGAATACCTTGTTATAACTCTCGATAAATTTAACGAAGTAAGACATTATCTCGTAAATCATCTCAAGCTCGGCTTTATCAAATCCGTTTCGTTGCTCCAAAGCAATATAATTAATAGCATCTGCAATACTTTCGTTATAAAGATCGGGAGCATCGCCCTCTTTTCTGTCAGACTTTGCAAGCATCGGATTATCTCTAGTATACCACTTAGCAAGCTCCGCAAAGTATCCTCTGATCAGCTTTGGCTGAATGGCATTACCACGATAACTTATGTTTGCAAGCTTCTCAATAGAATCTCTGAATATTTCCGCATTAAACTGCGTTGCATTATAGAACGTGCCTTTTTTAAGGTCCTTGAGCTGCTGAGCCTTATGAGTAAGCAATCCGAGCAGTCTGTCTCTGCCCTTGATATTATCTCTTTCAGCCTTCCAGAATTCAGCGCGCTCCTTATAATACGCAAGCTTGTTTTCAATAAACTTCGTATATTTGGACTTCTCTCCCTCATTTACAAACGCATCTGATATCAGCTCCTCGACGCCTTGTATCATCAAATCAATTTCCGAATCCGGGACGTCAAGATACTTGGATGTCCACTTATCTTTAGCGGTTGCCAAAGCTTCTTCGTATATATCATTGATAGCAAGGAAAGCTTCAACAGGATGCATATCCGCAAGATATTCCATTCCCGGCATCTCACGCGATACGTCTGTTACGAATACGTCCATAGGATAACCGAGCTTTGTTTTCCCTGAACTGTTTTTCTTGTATCCCCATCTGCTTTGAATACTGCGGCGGCCCGCAACATCACGCAGATGCTTAATTTCTTCAATATCAGACTCGGAGAACGTTATTCTCTGTATACCGCTGCGAAGATATGCAAGCTTTTCACGCGCTGCCTCAGCCTCGGGATTATTCGCCCTGGACTCCGAAAGCATCTTACCTACAACAAATACTGCCGTATCGTGAGCGAACTTATTGCGCTCCTCAATGCTAGTACAACTGTTTAAACCTTCCCACAGCGACTCCGCTATTGCTTCGCGCGTTTTAGCCTTAAAGTCTCCCGCGCTGCTGAAACGAGAGATAATATCAAAGGCAAGCTTCTTGCTATATACCTTTTCGTGAGTATAATTAGCCTTGAGCTTGTTTATCTGCCCGGTGCTCATATTTTTCGAGCGAGCCGACGGCTTAATAATTTCCGTTTTTTTACTGTTGACATTTTGCTTAGGATGTGATATACTATTAGCAGAAGACTTTTCGTTAATAGTTCTCAACCACTCATACAGTTGAGGATTAACTTGCGATAGGTCTTCTTTTTCGTATTTTATAACCGCACTATTCTTTTTAAAAAGTCTTTTTAGATAATTTTCGTGAAGATCAAATACGGTTACTACCAAATTAAAATAATCGTTTTTACCCTCAAAATCTTTCACTGTTTCAAATTCAACAGATATAATCGCTTGACCATTTTTAACAGGTATATGAGTCAAAAGTAACCTTCGCGACTGATTTTCCTCACCGTTTTCCGTTTTAGTTGATAAAATTACGTCTGGCTCTTCAAGATATTTTGGTAAATCACCGAGTACATCTGCGCCGAGCCCATGATAGTGTCCATCTTGTACACCGGTATCTCGTATTGCTAAATATAACGCATCACGACGAATTAAAATTTTTCTATCCTTGCTATTGCTTAGTGAATCAAGTATGATTTTTGGCGTGTGCTCCATAACTAGGACAAACGGCGATTCTCTCTTTGCTTCCAAATACGCATCATCGCTTATTTTTTCAAGCGACTTAGCAGCATTTTGTAATGATTCTCTCGCATCAAACATTATTTTGCCGCGATTTTGTGGAGAAGTTGTTTTTTTCTCGCTCGCTGCGGTAAGGGCATCGGCAAACGCTGCTTTAAGCTTTTTTGCAGTTTTACGCATATCTGCGATATACTTACCTTCTGCGGAATCGGGTTTAAGTGTACGGTAAAGCTTGTCTATCTTGTTAAAGAGGTTATCAAAGAAACGTTTTATTGCATTCCAAAGCCCTTTATTTTCGGTTTTAAGAGCCGAGAGCTTCTTTACGAGACTTCCGTTCGCAAGCATCGTCTCGCAAGCATCTGCTATCATTTCCTCGCGTGCATCCTCTCGGCTGATCTCTCTGCCATCGTTCTTAGCTTTCTCGATCTGCTTATCAATAAGCGCGTCAATGGAAAGTCCTTTTTTCGTAAAGCCCTCAGTAACTATTTTTTCAAGAGCCTCGAAATGTTCGGGGCTGTTTTCTTTTATGAAGTGCGTAAGCTCATGCGCTGCGGTAAAGAGCATCGTTCCCTCACCGTTCTGCCCGGCGCGAAGGTCGATATGTATGCTACCGTCCGATGAATCATACCAACCGTTAGCACTCGTCTCGCTTCCGTCACGTGATGAGAATTTACGCGTACCGTCCGACTGCTTCGTTGTCTCATAGACGTAGATATCTATACCAAGAGCATTTGCGACTTTTTCAATCGCAGTCAGATTGGTTATATCTTCCTTTGTTAGGCTCGAATGGATATCATCTGTATGAATCTTAGACGTAGGACTCGACTTCTTGAACTTAATTTTATTTGCCGCATTACCTTCAAGATCTATCTTGCCCTTTACGCTCTCCATATTGACCTTATACTGCGGTTTCGCGGCGTTCTTTGATAATCCCGATACGTTTGCCGGGGTTGCTTCGTTGTTCGCCGCAGAAGCCGTTTTTTGCTGTTCTGAGGTAATCAACCTTCTCAGTTCATCAACGCCCGAAACCTTTGCCCAGGATGAGTCAAAATCTCCCGACTGCATGTTTGCGAGATCTATTTCATTTGCAACCTTCGTGCCGATATCGCTATTATTAAGACGGATATTCTGAATGACAGTGAGATCCTCTCCGAGCGCCTTTTTCAAAATAAGATTGGAGAGTCCTTCGACATTCTTCGCGTTCTCTCCAAGCGCGATAAGCCTTTGTTTGATGGCATCCTTTACTTTCGCCCTGGTATCAGCCTCTTTGCCTTCCGTTATTTTCGAATTTAGATTACGAAGCTCAAATCCCGAAAGCTCTTTACCGTTCTTAACCTTTGCGCCGTATTTATCTATTATCTTTTTAGCGCTCTTATCCTGTACCTTAGAGCCCGCCTCGAGCATTTCGGCAGTCTTACCTCCAAGTACAGCTTTTGCGTTTTTATTTGTTTGCGTAAATCCAAGACGGTCGTAAGCGGTCAAAGCTCCTGCTCTGCCGCCTGCGCTAATAGTACCCGAAGCGGCACCTGCAATAGTGTCAAACGCTATATCCTCTATTGTTTGAGTTAGCGCTTTTTTCTCTGCCTGCTCTCTTGTCATTCCCTGGGATACGTAATATTCAACAAGGGCGTTGAAATTACTCTTATCGCCCATTATAAGCCCGTCTGCGATAGCGGTTAATACAGCTGTTGTAGCTTCTTCTCCTGCTTCCTCGCCTGCCTGTTTAAGTACACTTTTAAACAAACTTGTCATAGTATCGGCGGAACCTATCTTAAGGAGCTTTGAAACGGAGAACATTTCCGGGATAGCCTCAGCGAGACCTGCAACAGTACCGTATAAGAGTGCCTGATCGGAAGTAGCGCCACGTGATAAAGCATCGTTTACACCTTGAGATGCAGACATTCCAAAAAAGGTTGCGAGAGTAAACGCTTGACTTCCCGTAGCAGCTGCTACGCCCGACTGCGCTATACTCATTCCAAGACCGTATGCATCGCCCCATCCTTTACCACCTAAGATGGGAACTTTTTCATTGATGGTCCCGTATTTATCATTCAGCTTTGTTGATATGCCTCTTTGAACTGCATTTGCATAATCTGACGGAGTAACCTCTGCGGGCGCTACATAATAACCTCTTCCTGCCATTTGCGCCAGTATATCAAGATAGGTAGCTCCGGCCAAAAGATTTGCTCCTATAGATCCCACCGAGTTAACAATACCACTACCAACAGATGAAGAAGCGCGTTTTGCTATACTGTCCATTTTCTCGTTTTTATACTTATTATTGACAGCTTCAGCATATTCAAATGCTTTCTCCCTATCCGTTAGATAATAATCTCCGAATCTATATTTTTCTTCTTCTTTCCAATCCGCACTTGGTTGAGGTCTTACAGATAAACTATCTTTTGCGTAACTGCGTGTAACATCCGTTAAAATTGATGTTGGTAAAGTTGTATCGCTTATTCCATCACCAAGATACCGACCAATCTTTTCAAAAAACGTTTCGTCTTCTTTTGCCTGCGTTTTATTTCGCTCTTTATCAAGATCATTCAAGTATTCTTGATACCCGAATTTTCCCGCATCGCGATCATAATCAGATGTAAAACTATCCAATACTGATGTATTTTCCGCTTTTGAAGTCGTATCAATATTGAATTTTTCCGCGAGTTCATCGATTTTCAAAACTGCCACGAGTTATTACCCTCCAAGTTTTTCTTTAAGTTTTTTCCACTCTCCAGCATAAGAATTAGTTCGTTTTTCAACACCGTAAACTTCACCATCAAGCTTCATATATACCTTGCCTTGATACATAAACACAGTACCGTCAGTTAATGCAAGTGCAGCGTTCTTCACGTCTTGAGGAACTTCTTTGCCGCTATATTGCACATGATATGTATTTTTACCCGATTTTACGGAGAAGTTGTTTCCGGCTTCACCAGGTCTGTCTTTGCCACCATCTTTTCGATATGTTACATCATTTGTCTTGATATCGTAAATATTGCTGAATGTTTCTTTTGCGGAATCAATTATTTCTGAATTAACACCATTTTCCTCAAGTTCTTCAATTTTAGACTGAGCTTCATCACGAGAAATCAGTTCACCCTCGGAATCAACAAATGACTCAGAGGTTATTGTTCCTGTAGGATTCTGCAGATCCTTGAGTAGCTCATCATAATGTGTTTGTGTTATATCACCTGATTTAAGAGCACTTTCGAGCGATGCTTTATCATAACCGCCGTTTATAAGCGCTTGATAGCTGATGTTCTGTCGCTTATCTGTCAAACCTTGTATCTGTTCCTCGCTGAAACCGTATTGTGCTCCAAGTGTTGCTATATCACTTGCTGTAAAGCTATCTATATCAGAAAGAAGATTTGCATAGGTTGCATTCTTCTCAGACTCTTTTTGCGAAAGATACGATGCATACATACCGTCAATATTTTTAATTGCATCACCGTATCTTACCTTTGCGGCATGCTGATCTCCTAGCATACCTGCGTAAGCCTGTGAATCAAGATACTCGGAATATCCGCTGCCTGCGAGCCCAAGTCTGCTAAGCTCCGCAGCAGTACTTCCATAGGTCGCGCGGTTCTGCTCGTAAGCATTTCTGGCGTCTATAAGCTCACGATCTCTCGTTGTTCCCGCAGTAGTTTTTAAATTGTTTATATACTCTTCGTACGTTGGCAAAGTAGTTGTGGGGGGTGATTCACTACCTCCTGTGCTTACCTCCGTCTTTTGTTCTCCTCCGGTTAAAGCAACTTCAGTTTTATTCTCACCTGTATCTGTTAAGTTCGAATAATTGACATTCTGAGAAGAAGGAATTATCGGCTGTACTTGCTCATTTGAAGGTGCATTCCCCGTAATAGCACTGTAAGTAGGTTTATATGTAGGTTTTATTACAATATCTGTACCCGGGATATGTGAGTATCCGCCATCATCACGTGAAATCATTCTCATATCCGACATATGTTTATTAACGATCATGTTTGTGTACCTTTCTTATTGTATTCTTCGTTTATAAATGCTTCGTAGCCTTCGTGGTTTGCTACCTCTTGCTGAAGCTGATTTATCTGCTGCTGAGCTGCCTCAAGCTCCATTTGTCGAGCAACCTCTTCCTTTAATCGTTCAACGTTATCGTGAGCAAACGGATAATGCGCCTTCTCCATATTCTGCCAGAAGATCAGCTGAGATCTGGGGTTTGCGGGATCTCCGTATGCGCCCTGTTGGAAGTTAAGACGATTCTGCTCCCACAGATACTCTTTATTCTTCTCTACGTCGATCGTCGCATCCGTTCTGAATATGTAACTGTCGTTATAATACCATTCGCCCGCCTCATCTCTCTCGATAAACGCGTAACGGTTAAACTCAATATTCTGTAAGTTTCCATTACTATCTCTATATGATATCGGTCTAGGCTCGTCTGCGTAGGCAAGGTAGTATTGGAATATGATCTTATATATGTCAGCATAAGCGGCATTCTTCATACGGCGTTTAGAATCAAGTCTGCCCGATGCCTGCTGTATCTGCAACTGCTTCGCCTTACCGCTTTGTGCCGACGAATCGTACTGACCTTGGAACGAATCATTTATACCGAGCGTACGTTTTGCATGATCGTAAAGTCTATCAGCTTCAATTATATCCTGCGATATATCTACCTGGAGATCTATTCTGCCGAAAAGACCTGCATGCTCACGCTTAACGCGAATCACCCTATCAAATACTCCGTCCGTTACAACGCCATTGTAATCCTCGGGAACCGTAGGAACAACCGCCGCTTTTAAAAGCTTTTCAGCAATACGAGATTCTATTTTATTAATTGTCTGCTGCTGAGGTCTTATAAACTCGCAATCAGACTGGCCGAGAAGACTATCCTCTTGAGAGGTATTCTTACGTATAACTATCGGCAAACGGTTAGGTTTATAGAAGGGCAGCTTTGTTTTCTCAAGCTTTGCAAACTCGACCTGTATCATCTTCGGCGCTAGATGTCCGTCAACTTCTATCAGCTCGGGCATACCATTAGGCAATATACTTGGTTTCTCTGCTGTTTCTTTCACTATTCGACCGTCCTTATAGACTTCGCTATACGCAGGGATAACTGTTTTACCGCCGTCAAGCTTTATATCGTGGTCTATCTCCTCAAAATCTTCATTCTGAAGTTCAAACTTTGGCTTTTCGCATTCACAAAGCTCCTCGCGCTTACCGCATTTACGACAGATCTTCCGCTTTCTCGCATAGAAATCGTCGATATCAAGAAGCTCGGTATCGCCGCTCCAAACGTACTCGCAGACCTTATCGTCATCATCCTTGTAATAGCAAACGTAAAGAGTCGCGGTATTTTCATCCTCGCCCTCTTCCTCTCCGGCTGCTTCTGCAACCGAGGGAGATACGCCGTATTTTCTTACTATATCCTCTACCGTTGTTTCAAAGGTTACGAAGCAATACTCCATTTCCTCTATATCAAAGAGCTTTGGCTGCGGTACGAAGCGTTTAGGGCTGATACACGTTACCTTGACGTCACCGACCGTATTATGAGTCATAATCGAATTGTCCCACTCTACAAGCCAAATTGAGCCGCCATAGATATACGTATAGCGCTCATCCATATCGTTTAGCTTCTGAAAAGACTGCTTGTCCACAATATTCGAAGCGAGACGCTCAATGCTCTTTGCATTTCTTTCATTCCTCTCGCTTTGCATCTGAGGTGACGCGGACGCAGACGGAATATAACCCGTAATCTGAGACTCTATAAGCTCATAGGTAATATTTCTTACTACCTTTGCTTCCACGGTATCCTCTCCGTCTATTTTCTTTGATCCCTTATACTGCTCGTAATGCTGATCGAGCATTGAAAAGGATTCCTCAAGCTTTGCCTTCGCGTTCCGGTATAGCTCCTGGAAAAACGAAAGCTTATCTCCGCCTTGCAAATCAATAAACATTTTTAGGTTTTCCTCCGTAAAGTTTTTCTATTATTTTCCGCTCCTCGGGTGAAGCGTTTCTATAATCCTCAAGCTGATCGGGCAAGTATTTGACGTATTTTTCATCGGTCCACGGCTCCGGTGACGTCCAATATACCGCAAAGTATCTGAGCGCATCGGGCGCATGAGTGATATCGTGCGGCTCGGTGGCACAATCCGTCGGGTGCTTTTTATCTATCTGAAGCGCAGGAAGGCACTTTATAAGCTCGGTGCACGTATTGAATATATGCAAGCGAGCCTCACCGTTTTTATCAAGCTTCAATAGCTCTTTAATGGCGAGCCATCCTGCTTCTCTGTTGTTGCTTGACTTCGCGATATCAACGCCGTTATCCATAAACAATGTCGCCTTGCTCTGCCCTGTTTCCTGTGACCTGGACCACATGTCAGGCGGCGCAAGCGTAGAATATATCGTATCGCCGTCATTCATATCGATTATGCGCTCGCAGGCTTTTGAAATCGGCAGATCACTTTCGCAAAGCTCCTTGTATACGTAAACGTTCCTTGCAGAATCTATAGCGAACCAATAGCAAGCAAGGCGGTCAAGACCGTAGTCAAACGCTCTGTATCTACGCCAGGCAGGATCCAACTTGAACGGTTCGCAAACGTGTACGGCTTTGTCGAATTCGGGAAAATACTGTCCTTCGAAAATATTCCAATCACCGTAGAGAAGAGCCTTTCTGTCTCTTTCCGGGAGCGCTTCAAGACGTTTCTTATAGTCCGGATCCCCTTCCATAAGGAATTTATTATCATCAAGCAATGAAGGTATGAAGATTCTTTTCATTCCGTCCTCGCCGCGGAATTCCACGTTTGGCGGTGATGGATCAACAAATCTAGACTTTACCCACTGATGACCGACACCACCGGGGTTGGTTGATGACTTGATCTGCTTCGGAAATCCGTTTGCTCCTCTGACTCGCGAAATCAGATATATATATTGAGCCTCGGTAAAGTGAGTAAGCTCGTCGAAGCGTATAACGTCGTACTCTGCTGACTGATACTGATAAACGTCATTCTCGGTTGAACAATAACCGAAATCAATGCACGAGCCGTTTGTAAACCTACCTACGTGCGCCGATGAGTTATAACTGAATATCTCGCGCGGATACCATCCTAAAACGGTCCTTATAAGTGATTTATCAAGCTCCGCAAACGTACGTCTCAATAACAGCTGCTTAGATCCCGGATACTTCAACGCGAATAGCAGCGCATCAACTGTCTGGCCGTATGACTTTCCGCCCCCTGCCGCGCCGCCGAACAGCACCTCGGATGCAGTGGCTTCTAGAAAGCGCTTTTGCTTGCGCGTAATCTGAATATCAATCTTTCCCATCAGTCCACGACCTTT
This sequence comes from Clostridia bacterium, assembly GCA_017411605.1. Lineage (GTDB taxonomy): Bacteria > Bacillota > Clostridia > Oscillospirales > CAG-272 > UBA1740. Next base: position 51,285 of record JAFQPR010000008.1, read on the forward strand.
ATTTCAACGGTAAACGATGCATCGGCTTTTACCTGCTGTTCAACCTTCTCACTCATACCGTGGTTATTGACCAGAAGGAACTTCGCCATTTGCGCGTTATACTCCTCCGTAAGACCGCCAACAAGGAGCTTTTGCTTCTGAATTGCCATAGCCTGCGCGTGTGCGAGTGCAAGGCGAGGGTACTTTTCACCCTCTTCGATCCAGTGCTTAAGCGTTCTGATTGCAATATTATTCTTCACCGCAAAATCTTCCAATGTCGGAAATTTGTTTTCGGGATTTAGAAAATAAATCAGCATAAGTTCGGCGTATTCATCTTTATACTTTAAATTTGCCGGTATGTTACCAACCTGGAATTTTCTTCCCATGTTTGACTCCTTTCTTTTAAAAAACAAAAAAAGAGCCAACAGCGTACATTTTGACGCTTATCGGCTCTCAGCTCAAAGGCTATATGGCACTTTAGTTTTTTAGGTGTAATTATATTCTAACACAAAAGTAGGTCGATTTTTTCCTAGTTTATTTTTGTATCAGAAGATTTTGCCGTATCAATCCGCATCCACTAGGCACATATAAACCGCTATATCGTGTATAAGCTTGCGTTTTCGGTTATAATATGTACTTTTTGATGCGCATAAGCTTGCTCGGCTCTTATCGTATCCGATCCTATCGATCATATCGCATTTAACTATTCTCGCGAGCTCCGGCTCAAGTTCGTTTACGGCTCTGTCGATAATCGCGTTTAAGCGCCGATATTCCTCAATAACAGTTTCGGATGCAGAGGAGAAACGAACGATACGGTCACGCCGCGGATAGTCTGATATTATTGTTTCAATGATATTGACAAGCGACTGAGGATGATTCCAATTGTTATATATCTTCTTTCTCCCCATTTCATTTATCACTCCATTGTTAATTGTTTGTTGTACTCGATGATCCACTCGACCGGGATAGGTAATCCACGGCTTAATCTGGATTTAATTAAAGCTGCAAGGTCTTTTATCTTAACCTCACGCGATGGAACAACCTCATTGTATCCGACGTACTGGCTCGGTGCATTCTTCTTTCCCGATGGAGACTCAACAACTCCACAGTATTCGCATATGGGTGTATTGGCGTTTAAACAGTTTTTGCAATAACTCATTATATTTGCGCTCCTTTTATGTTTCTTCTTCCCAATATTCGATAACGGTTTCTTTAGTTGTCTTCCCCGGCTTTATTTTCATGGTCTGCCGCACGGTGTACCCTGCTTTTATTAAAAGTGCCGCAAGCTGGATCCACTCCTCCTTCAGAAGACCGTTTGTTTTTGTATTTCTAATAATCTGTCTTTCGTCTGGCATATATTATTCCTCCGAGGCGTGATTCTGTTTATTGTAAAGAGTTATTTCGCATTGCTGATATAGATTTTTAATGTTGCTCACGAATTCCTCGTTAATGCAATCATACGGCAATATGATACCGACGAGCATTAAACCGTCTTTTACAACAAAATATGTAGCACCCGCTTCGGTTTTTCTTTCGAAAATGAAAAGCATATTATCGTCAGCATCGGAAAACGGCTTTAAATATTTTCTTTGGATAAACTCTATGCCGTGAGTCGTTGTTATGGGAACGAGATCATTAAACATCGGCAAACCGCGTTTACACACAGACTCTTCGTCGATATCGTTTCTATAATCAAACGTCGACGGCAATTTCAAATTGAAGGTAATACGCATCTTTTCAGCTTTTTTGGCTGATATATCGTAAGTAGCGCAAATTGTTTCTTCATCAAAGAGCGGCAAGTTAAACAACGGATAAAGTGCATATCCATCCGATAGCCACTGCATACCCTCATTTTCGTATATACCGAGCTGACCGCTCTGCTTACATAAGTTGATAATTCTTTTGATTTCCATATGATTTACTCCTCGTTATTTTTGCATTTTTTATAAAATTTACAGAACAAACAGCACTTATCGCAGTGACGTTTATGGGTGAACCAATATATTATACGTCTGAGCATTTTTTACTCCTTCTCATATTTATTACAAGCCTTATTTTTCAGTCTGATGTCTGTAGCTGCGCTGTTGCTTATGAACCACAGCTCGCATTTAAAGTAAGTTCTGCCGTGATATTTTTCACGAAGGCAGTGTTTGCAGCTGCCGCAGGTGTCGTTCCCCTCTCTCGTGCCGTGGATCTCTCGCATATTTGGATATCGTCTGCCAGCGCGTGCAGGTTCCGGAGGCTCGGTGAGATTGCCGAAAATATCATAATTCTTCATTATCCGAACCTTTCCGTTTTCTTTTCGTGATAGCATATCTCACATTATCCCAAAGTATGATCTCAAATATAGCGCTTTCGAGAAACATCGCAACGGCAATAAGCTTAAGGTATAAAGGCAGCATCAGATCCGCTGCACCGGCATATGTAAGCAAGAGATATGAAAACAAGGTGAATAGCATTATGAGTCCTCCGATATTTGCTTTTCGTACTCGTTAAGAATCTCAAAAAGCTCGCCTTCGTCAAGATAAATGCCTTTTACGCGTTCCTGCAACCATTCACGCATCTCCCGCACTGCGTCGGCTTTACATTCGTGCAAGTTTCGTGTAAGTTCCGTGCAAGATGCGTGTAAGTTCTCGTTCTTGGCTCGCAAATCCTCAACTTCGCAAGCAAGTTCATAATAGGCTTTGCCTGCTTTTTCTTTTTGAGAAAGCAACTGCTTTTGCCAAGCCTCATTCTCCTCGGTGAGTTCCTTGATAAGGGCAAGGGCATCTGCAACAAGAAGATTCACACAACCCATATATTCACCATTTTCAAGGCATTTTCCCGTATATTCACAAGCCTCGCAATCACTTGCCAAAGGTGTCTTGCAACACTCCAAAGCCTTTATAATCTGTTCCGCATTAAGATTTTCCATTTTCTTTCCTTTCTCCGTAACTGCAATAATGGTCTGCTCCCATACATATTTTTGTTTCAATTCCGCTAAATTTGCGACAAACAAATCCTTGTGTAACACCGCCCCAATTTATGCAATCCTTGCACCGCACAACCTCAACCACATCGGCGGTAGGTGCATTTTCTATCGCACTTTTAACGTATGACAACGGCTTTTGGTATTCATAACCCGTGCAATTTACCTCTTCGCCAACCGCCACTAATTCTTCAAATCGTCTGTGTGCTTCGCTTTCTTTACAACCACAAGAATTTTTGCAAGTGTCACATAGACTCATTTTCTTTTCTTGCCCTTCCTCTTATTCTTTATTTTCTTTGACCTTTTCGGTTGGTATTTTGCATTCGGCTCTATCGTGGGTGGAAGAGTTATATTGTCGTATGCGTGGAATTTATCAAATCCCGCTATTCCAAGATTGCTCATTTTGTGCCTTTCTATATCATCAACAAAATTTTTAATAACGCACCTTATATGGTCGGTATCTGCGCTCATTGATATATAACCTTTTTGCTCATATACATAAGTGTCACCTTTGTATATAAACACAAATTTGTGCGGCTCTGCTTCCCAATCTACGGCAATACAAGTCACACCCCCATATTCAAGGTCATACTTTGTCATTCCGTGTCCTCACATTTCTTTGGTTTTGGTTCGTTTTTAAAGGCAAAAGGGTCAATCATTTTAAATGCTTCAAATACCCTTACACAACCTGCGCAAAATTCGTTTCCATTCTCATCTGTTTTGCAAGGGTTTCCTGCAAAGAGCTCCCTGCAATTATCACAACAAAATGCTTTGCTCATTCCGTGTCCTCGCTTTCCTTTGGCTCACGCATTGTTTGCATAACATAAGCCGTCAACTTATCCATATTTAAGAACTCACGCATTTTGTGTCCTTCGTAAAGGCTTTCCATTACTTTATCAACCTCGCTCCGAATGGTTGTTTCTATAAGGGAATTTATTTCGGTAACATAATTTGCAAGGACTTTCTTTGTCGCTTCCTTTACTTTGTTCTTATATTCTTCTATATAGAAGTAACTGCCACTTCTCATAGGTTTGAGTTCGTCTTTGATTACTTCCTCAACAATAACCTTAATTGCGGTGTCCTGCTTCCATTCTACAATTTTAGGATAAAGACCATCTTTGATTTCTTTCCTTACAAAATCTCTAAACTCACTATTCCAAGACATCTTATGAAGAAACTCTCTAACTACTTCTTCTTTGAATATATCAGTAAATACTATACCGTCATTTTCTTCAGTAAAATATTCAGATAATGAACTGTTTTCTATGTCAATTTCAAATTTCATTTCCCTTCCTCCGTGTATTTCTTTTTGAGTTCGGCTATCACAGGGTAGCGATGTTCGTTTATACCTGCGGCTCGGAGTATTCTTATAATGTCTTCAGCAACCTCGGAAGCCTTGCGATATCCAGCGTTGTAAATATCTTCAGCAACTGTTTCAACACCGCATATCACCACATTCCTTTTGTTGTCGCTCTCATAAAGCACTTTCGCCATTTCCTGTATTTGATTATTTTTATTCATTATCCGATCCTTTCGCAATATCAAAAATTGTAGGCTGTAATGTAAAATTACACCAAAGCACCTCTGTCCTTGGATCGCTATTCTGGTTATAGGATTTTTTCGCGATCTTGCTCCAACCTTTAAGCATATCGTCATATAGCTCCGATGGATACCCGGACAAAATCACGTATCCTTTGTGATCGCAGAGGGACTCGAGAAGTTCAACGTGCTCATTTTCGCTCATTTCGCATCTGTACTGCTTGCCCCCCCGAGTTTGCAACAGGTAGGGCGGATCGGCGTAGATCAACACGTTATCGTAATTGAATTTTCGTATAAGCTCAATTGCCGGGCGATTCTCGATCTGCACGCATTTTAGACGTTCTGCAGCTTCGGCCATTCGTTCAGGCATTTCATTCCAACAATTAACGCAATAGCTTCTCTCCCGAGCGTAAACATCGATTTTGAAGCCCGTTTTCTGATATGTCTTAAAACCGTGTCCCATCCGAGAGCGAATGGCAAAACGGTATGCTTTATCAAAATCGGTATTACCTCTGTTTTCGTGCGCATCATCAAAAACATCACGCGCATAAGGCGTTAATGATATTTCGCGTATGAGTTTATCAGTTTGATCTCGTAACACTTTGAAGAAGTTTGTAATATCACCATCGAGATCATTTACTGTTTCAATAGCAGACCGAGGCTTATTAAACAATACGGCGCCGGACCCGAAGAACGGCTCAAGATATGATCGGTGGCTAGGCATTATAGAAGCTATCATTTCCGCCATACTCCATTTCGCACCGGGATAATTCAATATAGATTTCATCCCTGAACCTCTCCCTTAAGGTCATAAATAACACCGTACTGCTTAAGCCTGTTCGCAAGGTATTCACGACCGCAGCCGTCGTACTTCTGATAATGACCGTTAGCATCAATACAGCTGTGACTATAAGCTTCCTCGCGAATCTCAAGACTTTTATCGCGTACTCTTTTAAGACGTGTTGCTCCTCTGCTTTCATCAACGCCAAAATGCTCGGATTCAATAAGTGCCAGGATATACGTCATATCCATAGCTTCTACTATTTCCTCAAAGCGTTTGCTTATGATAGCACGTAGATATCTGGCAACGAGAGTTCTTTGCATGCTTGAGAGATTGGCGTCTCTGACAAGCTTATTCCACAGATCGTCGTATTGACGGTCAAGCGGGGATCTTTTATCCTTCTGTATGATTACGTTCATTTTTTACCACCTCCGTATGTAAGATTTTGTATTTTGGGTGCTTTCGATAAAATCGCTGCTTGGCATCATACTTTGACGTAGCTTCGAGTACTGTCGTGCGTTCGATGCCTGTCAGCGGTAGATATGTTATTACAAATTTTTGTAGCATTTTATTACACCTCGATGTATTAAGACGTCATAACCTTAAATAGCTCGTCCATATCTTTTATTTTGGCAGGACAAAGTTCGGGAAGATTTGCTCGGACAAGAGCCTCTGCAACCTGAGGGCAAACCGCATTACCGCAGCGCGCGACTTGATCGGTCCTCGTGATCGCATTCCCGTTAGCATCACGGTCAATAATATAATCGTGCGGGAATCCCATAGCATCATACTGCTCTCGCGGTATCAACATACGAAGGCCTATATCTGATATAAACCACCATATCCCCATAATGCTTATGAGAAGGATCTCGTCATCCTTGATGTTATAGTCGCAGTATGTATTAAGAAGCTCGCGAACCTCTCCCCAATGATGCAGATTTGTTTTGCCGTCATATTTAATGAGCATAGTACGGACCTCCGCGAGCGCATCTTTTGACGTTATAGTCATCATTGGATCTAGCGGATGCTGTCCTTTATCTTTGCCTTTGAAATGAGCGAGGTGCACCGCAGTCAATGCGTTATGATCAACTGCTGTTATGGTCGGCAACGGTTCCTGCATTTTTGCACCGTCAACACCCGTAAAGAATTTTGAGAGAAATACAGATGTCAGCCCCTCGCGATCCATAGACGTAAGCGTATTTATCGGATTATTTATAGAGTGATAATGCCCGGCACCGCTGAAATACTGAACTAGATAGGCAGTCGCAAGACCGTATCTGTTTGCGGCATCAAGTGTATTGATAGGCTTGTCCAACGTTTGACCGCGAACCTCTTTCGTAGACTGCTCAGAATGATACTGTATCAAATGTGCTGTTGCAAGGTAATTCCTATCGCCTGTCGTTATCGTCGGAACAGGCTCGTCAACTCCGTGCGGCACGTTATTCGAGTTGTTACTCATTATGTAAGGTGAAATTGTGGGAGTAACAAGCTCGTGAGCACCAACCGCGGTTATCGTTGATAACGGTGCCTTGGGATCCTGGGCGCCATTCTTGAATTTGTGTTGGCAAATAAAAGGCGTCAGCTTCGGCTCAAGTAACATTTGCGAGCCTGTTGATGTTATCGTATTTATTGGATCCCTCATATCCGTTCCCGCAGCATTCTGATGATTATGCATATGAAACGGCACTAGGACGGGATCAACGATTCCAAGCGAATGTTTTGCTGTTATAGTGTTAAGAGGTCCTTTAAGATCATAAGCACGTTCGCCGCCGCTATGATTAACTTCTATAGAATAAGGTGTCATAAGCGGATCACAAACATAATGCTTTGACGTGCCTACCATAGTTGGAAGCGGTGCTTTTATGTCATGAACTCTCGGCGCCTGGCCTACCTTCTCTCCGTAACCGCGCGGAATAATAAACGGCTCAGCGCTTTTTATTACGAACTTATCGAGTCCGCGTGCAATTCTCTGAAGAGTATTCGGCTTTAGTGGGCGCAATGCATTCAAGTTGTATTTTTCTTTTATTTGCTTCTTAGTATCAAAAATCGACGGACAAGGCAAATCAAAGTTTATAACCTCAGCCGCTGCTCTCCAAGGTAAACACTTACCGCTTTTAACCTCTTCGCTATTTCTGGGAGCATGTGTCCTCTTAGGCCACACGATAGGTCTGCCATCACGTCGAGCTATCAGATGGAAACGTGTACGTATTGTAGGAGCTCCGAAATCTGCCGCGCACTCCTCGCTGGTCTCAACCTCATAACCGAGTGCTTTGAGCTGCTTGAGCCATCGCTGATAAGTTTCCCCTGCTTTCTTTTTCACAGGGCGTCCTTTCCTCACAGGACCCCACGTAACGAACTCGGGAACGTTCTCAAGCATAATAACGTCAGGCTTAACGTCGTGAGCCCATTTAAGTACAACCCAAGCGAGTCCGCGGATCTTTTTATCAAGCAAGGCCTTTCCTTTAGCTCTTGAAAAATGCTTACAGTCCGGAGAAAACCACGCAAGTCGCACGTGTCTGCCGCGGACAGCTTTTATCGGATCGACCTTCCAGATATCCTCTCTGTAATGTTCCGTAAACGGATGATTACGTTTATGCATCATAATCGCTGCTTCATTATGATTTATGGCTATATCTACAGGGTGTCCTGTTGCCATTTCAATGCCCGTTGAAGCCCCGCCACCGCCGGCAAAGCTATCTACGATACAATAATCGAATATATTACATTGTTTCACGAATTACTACCTCTTTTCTTTAGTTCAAAACTCTATGAACGTTTAAATCACTGACCGTTTTTATCCGCTCTTCTCTATTTGCGAACGCTCCAACGGTAGGATATAACTTGAAGCTACGGCTACGAGATCTGTAAAAACCTTTATAATAGCAAAAAGGATTTCCGTTTTCATCATATTCGACTATCCTTAAAGGCTTATTTTCTACTGCTGCCTTTTCATACATCTTATACGTGTGTGCCATCGCTATCTCCTTTGGTTGTTTTAAATTCTCTCTCGGTTCGTTCGAGAGCTAAACGAAATGCTTCTTCGGGGTCAAAGTCACCTGCTCGTGATGGCTTTTTCTCCGCGTTACTTAATGCCCAATAATCAGCTTTGGCGCGCCAATCAATGGGGGTGCCGTTATTATTACGCCAACAGACACCGTTGTAAAAACAAAAGAACTTCTCAGCGAAATCATACCCTTTTGAATTACAATAAGCGGTGACTTCTTCGAGAGTGGGGGTGTCAAGATTTTTCGTCTTAATCTCCCCCTCTATATCTTTAATATTTTCTTTTATTTCTTCCTTTTTGGTTCTTTTTCCTTCTTTATTTTCTTTTTGACATGTCATTGACATTTTGCTATTTTTGTCATTGACATTGTCATTGACTTTTTGCTGTTCTTTGCGCTGTGATCGCGACCTCTGCTGAGCTAATCGGTTGTATTCTCTTAGTGCCTCAAGCCCCTCAACATTCTGATAATCACACCAGGATGAAAGATAGATAAAATCGTCTTTCATTGTGATCATTTCATAGTTTTTGAAGGTTTCTAGAGCGGTTTTGACCGTTTTTATAGGTCTTTTCAGCTCGCTCGCAAGAGTACGCAAAGAGTAAGGAACCTCGGGTGTTATGTAGATCGCACCGCCATCATTTATCTTTCCCGCAAGGGTTAAAAGCTTGAACCAAATCGTTATCAAAGTATCGCCTTTCGGCATAATTTCAATTGATTTTATTTTTCGATTTTCTGAAAAAATATTTGTGGCAAGTTTAATCCATTTTACGTCAGACATTATTAAACTCACCTCACTTTTTACAGGCTTTTACTTCAATTCCGGGCGGAATGGACCTTTTTACTTTGTATATAAATTTATCCTCGTGGCTCGTCGCATCAGATAAATGCAGCAGATGTATCTCCCGGCACTTCGATAAATCCAACGTACGCAGATAATCGCAGAGCGTATCTATCTCCATATGCGTGTTTGTTATACGATGGCGTACCTTCTCGGGGAGCTTCTCGCAGAGATCAAGTATCGCTTTATCGTAATTCGCTTCTATAGCCAAAATATTTAGTCCGGGAAACTTATACCGTAAATTTACCGTATCCGTCGCGAACGCCAGCACGTCACCGTCGATGCGACTCTTGATCAAGAATCCCAAAGGCTCAGCTGCATCGTGGTATGTTGAAAAAGGAACTATATCAAAGCTTCCGATGTTGAACTGCTCCATACTTTCAATCAAATTAACTGCATCCGTCTCAAGCGCCTGCGCTGTTCCGTAGCTCATATAGATCGGCATACCGCGCTCAATGAGATCCTTAACACTCTTCGCATGGTCCTTGTGTTCGTGAGAAATAATGCAAGCTTTAAACTCCGAAAGCGAAAATCCCGAAAGCTTCTGTAATTGCTTATGCGAGATCCCGCACTCAAGAAGAAGACAGGTCTCGTCATCTGTTACTATATAGGCATTACCTTGTGAGGATGATGCTAATGCTTCAAATTTCATATCGGACATTCTCCTCCTGCGGCAGTCTCAGTCTTTACCTCTACTGTCGTTTCGGGAGCGTGCTCTTTCTGATATTGTGAGGATTTCTTGATCTGCTCTTGAGTCCATTCCGGGAGAGTTGCTAAGAGTTCATCGTTCCAGGCATCCATATCCCACTTAAAGAACGGTGTTACGGAAGACGGTGCCGGGAAACCTCTCGGGATCGGCATTATACTATCCACGTTTGCGTATTCTCCGGTCTCGTTAAGTACTACGTTAAGCTGACAAGGTTTGCCTAACTGTTCGAACAGGTCAAGCTCCATATACTCTTCATCGGTATAATTCTTTCCGTTCCAACTACCGAGGAATGTTCTCAGATGACTCGTACTCTTTGTAGCAATAGCAAAATCGCGACTCAGCTGACGTTCCTCAACCTTACCTTCAATTTCAATCGTCTCGCCGGGAAGAGCCCAAACGAATTTAACCTTATTTGAATAATTTTTGAATTTCTCGGAATACTGTTCGCCAAGGTCGATAACCCCAACGCATACTGCCATATATACGCCCGGCTCAACAGGCGGTGTCTTTGGTTTTGCTCTATCCTTAATCTTCATATTCGCACCTCAATACTTTATCATTTTCCGATACGGCAAGACGAATAACTTGTCCTTCGTATCTTTCAAGCTTTGTAACGCTCTCGGCATTATCTACGAACAGCGGCACGGTTACACCATACGCACGCGAAAGGGTATTTATGATATCTATACCCACGTTGATTTTCGCACCATTGTTTACATTTATGTAGGGTATGCCCTCGCAAACAACGTCGCAGCGGTCCTCTATTCCACCGTTTGCCTGTTCGCGGAACAAGCGGAAACGAGCGATGCGGAATAATCCGTTTATGCTTTCCTCAACGAACTTCGTTTTATATCTCGAATATTCGTCAATAAGGTAAAGTACGCCTTCGATAGCTTCAAGGCAAGCAGCAGTATTCCTTGCATCTTCCTGTAATTCTTCAATACGGCGTCTTGAATACTCAAGCAAGGACTCGCGGCTTATTATCGCTCTATGTTTATTTGCTTCACTTTCTATCTCTCGCAACTGCGCTCTAATAGATTCTCTAAGGTTACTTGTATTTGATGAAAGATCCGCAAGCTCAACGTTCAGATTATGTAATCTTTCGTCAGCTGCTTTTCTCTTTTCTTCGAAATCGGGCATATTTACAGGAGTAACGATGTAGTTTTCTGCAACTTTGATATTTGATTCGCACGCACTTATATCGGATTCTATTCCCTCTATCTCACCCTTAAGCTCGTCGAGTCGAGATTCCTGCTGCGCTTTAGCTTCTTTCTTTGCGTTTGCCGTCTGCTCGATCTCACGAAGCCTGCTAGCCTTCTGATTCTCAAATCTCTCTTTGGCAATCTGCAACTGTCCCGCGGGGAGAGTCTGGCCGCAAGTGATGCATACTCCGCCTGTAAATGCTTCTGAATTTACGCTTATCCAGCGCTCACGAGACGAAGAGATTTCGGCATCGTAATTCGCTATATTGCGTTCGGTGGCAAGCAACGAATTCTTCTTCATATTCAACTGACTTTTCAAGCGGTTAAGAGTATTGCGCATTGTAGAAATATCGGGAGAGTTTGTCATCTGACTTGCGCGGTAGTTTTCATTCTCCGCAACGATCTTATCAAGCTCAAGTCTCGCTTCACGTATCTCGACGCGCTTATTTTCTATTGCTACGTCATGTTCAAGCTCCATAAGCTGACCTTCAAGTGTACTGTGTTTAACGTTCAAAGTATCAAGCTCCATACGAGCCTTTTCAAAATCTGTTCCTTCTACATCCTCTATAGTCTTCTGACATTCGTTGATCCTTGCAGGAATTTCAGTCTTAGCGCCGACAAAACCGCGTTTATCGGCAAGAAGCTTCTTCTTGTAATCATCTATCGCAAGTTTACCTTTTCCGGTAATCAAGGGCTGAAATTTTTCGTCTGTGGCCATTATCTCATCATCACTGAGCACGCCTGCGATTTCAAAAAGCACTGCCCTGCGCTCCTGCCAGGTTATACCGTCCGCAAAATGTGAAACGCTTGTAAGTAGTCTGAACGTTTCCTCATCTACGAGATCGGTTACCTTTTCTAAGAAGACAAATTTCTTACAAGGAACTCCATCAACGTAATACTCGCTGGTATTGCCGTCATACGTCGCCTCGTTGCTTCCGCGTTTTGTGCTCCACACCTCTTGATATGTACGTTTGAATTCTGTTTCAATTCCGTCAACAAGCAGAATTACTCTGACCGAAGTTATTGCACTGTGGTCTTTAACCTCGCCCGATGCATCAAGCGGCTTTATCTCGATGTTTTTCTCACCGTTGCCACGACTGTCCTTACCAAAAAGAAGCCACGTTAAAGCATCATAAATACTGCTTTTACCGGTAGCATTATCTCCGTAGATGGATGCATTACCACCCATAAAATCTAGTGTGAGATGTCTGTGACATTTAAAATTCTCGAGCTCCAGGTTTTTTATACGAATATCTTTCATTTTAATATCTCCTCTTTATTTACCTTTCTTTAATTTCCATATAGCATCGGTCAGCTCTTCGCGCATATCAGAGTCGCAGAGATCCGCAACATCACGAACTTGCTCAACCGTCGCATGATCGACAAGGTGCTTTGCCAGGATATCAAGCCAATTACTTGTTCCAAATGTAAGCATTTTCCCGGAATCTCTCAGTTCGGTTATTTCTGCCTTAGGAAAACGAAGCTGTATTTCTATGTATGCATCGACGAGACTTTTCGCAGGAATTCCAAGTTCCTGAACAGTCTTGCCTTTATCTTGAGTGAATTTTATTAAAAAAAGTCTCATTTTCTTTCTCCTCATAATCTGGGTTTGTATTCTTTATCTACGATAGATTCCCAATACTCCATTTCGCTACGAAGAATAAGACTACAGGAATCAAGCTTACCACCACCACACAAGCGACGGACAGCTCGCATAATCTCGCCGGCTTTGTTTACTCCAATCTTTCCATCATAGCGCTTAATGATATCATTTACAGTAAGGTAAGGCTTATCGTCTTCGCGCCTTGTGCGTTCTATGCCTGCAGCGAATCCGTCAGCATAGCCTTTGACGTATTCAGTGTTACCATTCATAAGTAACCTCCTATTAAGTATTGATTTTTTTATTTTTCTGTGCTATAATGGGATAAAGGGATGTTGCAAAAGTTCCTTTACCCACCAGACCGTTAAGTGTTCCAGCACTTGCGGTCTTTTTTTCTTTAAGCATAATGTTTTTCCAAAAGACGTATTATTTCGCCTCCGAAATCGTTCTTTGTATATTCGATAAATTCTTTGACTGTATACATACCCTTTTCAAGATCAATGCCATGGTTTTTTATGAATGAATTACGACCAAATTCACAAGATCCTGTCAGTTTATGATGCCATTCATAGAAAGATTTTGCAGTATATTTAACATCGGATTTGAATTCTTTTAAGAAAGCTTCAATCTTTTCATCGGTGTCCATATCCTCAAATATCTTGTCTTGCAAAGCTTTTAATGCTTCTGCAAGGGTTTCGCCATGAGCAAATTTATCTTGACCTCTAACAACGAAGCATTTTTCTGTGGTTAAATCTCTATTGATGATAAAACCTTTTGCGTGATTGCCGTGAACGGCACAAAGCACGGTTTCTATACCATCTATAAGGTGAACAGGCAAGCCGCAAAATTTTTTCAAGCCATCGCCAGAGCCAGAGCCAGAGCCATAGCCATCGCCAGAGCCA